>NZ_CAKLCK010000001.1:0-398767 GCF_921292965.1 Allocatenococcus thiocycli | reverse complement strand
AAAGTACTTTATCTAATGCGAGCCAAAGCTCTAATGGACGCTGAAAAACCAACTGAACTAAGCTCATTCTTTCCATATGCCAAAAGCGCTGTTCCGCTAAGGTTTCGAACTTATTAAAGTCAATCGACTGACTGATATCGATCGCCTTTTTCTCTGCCGCCCACAAACAAAATGCCTCAAACCCTTCACTCAATTGTGATTTTCGGATACTAGGAACCGGTTGATATTCTTCAATGCCTAGCACCTGACGAGTGAGCAGATCAAAGCCAAGCCTGAAAATCATTTCTTGCTGACGATGACGGCGGACACGTTCCCCACCCGTCACCGTTTGTTGCAATGGAATACGAAGTTCTTGTTTCGACAGCACTAACGTAGAGTGTTGAGCAATCTCGGACAATGGTTGATACGTTTCGCCCTGAATAAGGTGATAACAGCACGGAGAAATCGTCATTGCCGAGACTCCTGCTTCACAGCCGTACTGAAGCAAACGAATATGTAAGTCACCACAAGCATGCAGCGCAACGGCATGTTGCGTAGGCTTAAAAACCGCTTTCGCTTTGGCATCAAATGCGTCGCCTTGAATAAACGTCATCTTCCATTGATGTTCATTAGCCGCCGACTGTCCCGAATCGCATAACGATTGTTGATATTCAAAGCTGGTAACAGGCTGATCCGTTTGTGTGGTAAGAATACGTCCAAGGTATCCTTTACCCGAGCACCACTCGAGCCATTCTTCACCATAATGGCTTTGGATTGCGGCTTCTCCCATGGCAACTATTTGCTCAAGTTTACGACCAGGAACACCGCTGTCTAAACCGCGGTCAAGCTCGAGACCTTTGAGTGGCACAGTTTCTAAGTGGGTATGCTCAGACAGTAATTTAAGTACTGGTAGGTAAGCGCTAATTTCAGCCAACGCTTCTTCAGGTTTTGCTTTTAAGCGTTCAATTTCAAGAGGAGACAGTGACGCTAACCACTGACAAAGATCGGGATACTGTTCTTGCCAAGGTAGTACTGGATGAATGCTGCTTTGGAATGGATCAAATCGCCACAACGATTGGTTGTCAATCAGACAGTCATTAATAAATTGGAATCGAGTTTTCATTAAGCCCCCACCATGCTAGCGGGGGCGGATTATATACCTAACCAACCCTTTCCGGAACACTCGGCTTTGGTATGGTCATGTAATTCATCGTTATCGGACTGGAAGGTCGATATCTTTAAACATCTCTTCAATTTCCACGTTTGACTTCAAAGAGATAGCTTGCTCTACCACTGGTCGAGTCAAGTGCGGCGCAAATCTTTCCATAAAATCAAACATATAAGAACGAAGGAACGTGCCGCGACGGAAGCCGATACTGGTGGTACTTGCCCCAAACAAATGACTCGCATCGATAGCAACTAAATCCGTGTCTTGCTTTTCATCAACAGCCATACTTGCAATCACACCAACACCAATACCCATTTTTACGTAGGTTTTGATCACATCCGCATCGGTTGCAGTAAATACCACGCGAGGAGTTAGGCCTTCACGGTTAAATGCCGTGTCGAGTTCAGAGCGGCCTGTGAAGCCAAATACGTAAGTCACCAGAGGATAAGCGGCAAGGTCATGGATGCTGATGTTGGCTTTCTTCGCCAGCGGGTGATCTTTCGGCACAACAATAGAGCGGTTCCAGTGATAACAAGGCAACATAATTGCGTCTTGATAAAGGTGCAGTGCCTCAGTCGCTATCGCAAAGTTCGCCGTGCCTTTGGCAATCGCTTCTGACATTTGCGAAGGAGTACCCTGATGCATGTGCAAAGAAACTTTCGGGTAACGCGTCGTAAAACCTTTAATGACATCGGGTAAAGCATAACGCGCTTGTGTATGCGTCGTCGTAATGTTCAGGGTTCCCATTTCAGGATGCGTATGCTCACCCGCTACCGCTTTAATACTTTCGACACGTCCAAGGATTTCTTGAGAAATTCGAACAATCTCTTCGCCCGCGCCAGTCACCTGAGTTAAGTGCTTACCACTTCGCTCGAAAATTTGGATGCCCAGTTCGTCTTCCAGTAACCTCACCTGCTTACTGATACCAGGCTGTGAGGTGTACAAACTTTCTGCGGTGGCAGACACGTTCAAATTATGGTTTACAACCTCAACAATATACTTCAGTTGTTGCAGTTTCATCGTAATCCCTTACTCGTTCCCGAGACACTAAAATCGAAAGCAAAAATCATCACTCTTTTGAGCGATATAATAATTAGTTATAACGCGACATCTGCCAAATGAACAGTAATTTCTAACATATATCTCAAACTCATACTAAAAAATTAGAAGCAAATTAATATGCGCATGATTGAATCGTTTAAATGCTGCTTTATAGATGCGAGCGAATCCATATAAATTAAAACGTGTGACGGGCTAAATAATCCGATAAATAGGGTGCCTTGCTTGTTGAGATTCATGTATTCTTTAGCGCTAGCCGTAGAAACTAAAAGCAGACGCAAAGATATGAATATTGGTTTAATAATCGCTTTGGTAGCCATCTTATTGGTCTTGATCCTAGGCTATAACATGATGTTGCAATACAAGGTCAAAGTCGAAACGGCAAGAAGACAGGAATCCGCTCGTTACGTTGCTTTAATTGACGGTACTGAAGAACTTATTGGTCACGCTCACCATATTCCTTTCAGCCATGATCTTCTGCTATGCCTGAACAATCGAATTCTTGACGCCTTAGAAGCGATGCAACAACTCGATCCAAAAAATAAACAGCTCTCCCAGCGGGTTGAAAATCTCAAGCAGCAAATTGTCCAGTTAAAATTAAACGAGCAAGCTGGTGACAGTACGACATTCAAAATGCCAAGCAGCGATAAACAAGCTATTGCGATGCTCAAACTGGTGAAACGCCTGAGAGACACGGTTCGTAACGAGCACAATAAAGGTCGATTAGATACTCAGACTTACGTTAGTGAGAACGCGCGCTTGGAAACGATCCAAATCCGCATCAATATCGAAAACGTAATAAAAAGAGCCAACGACTCTATTGCGCGTGGTCAACCAGGCACTGCACTTCAGCTTCTACGTAAAGGCATTGACGCGTTAAGCACCAAAAATGACGCCTATTCCATTCAGGCCAAACAAAAACTTGAAGAGATGCTGGGTGATTTAGATAAAAGACGGCAAGATAAAAACAACGCAGAAATTCAGCAACTGGCCGATAAAGAGCGTGACAATGATATGGAAGTGCTCTTCGGTGAGAAGAAAAAGTGGTAATATCTGCTTAGCTTTCCACTCATGGAAAAGGCTGCTCTGGCAGCCTTTTTTGTATCCAGGCTACCAGTGGATAAAATCAGAACGTAAAGTATTAAATTAACATGATAAATTTAGACGCCTATCAAGATCTTCTTGCTCCTATCAACCAGTTTCTACAGTGCAATACACCTGATGCGTGGGTTGAAGAAGCCAAGAAACCAGAAAATCTTCAAACCATTTTGTTAGACCACCTACTTTGCGAGCTCAAGGCAGGTCAGTCAGCCATGTTTTTGATCCGGAAATACGCCGTTGATCAAAACAGTTCACACGCGTTACTAGACTGGTTTAAACCCTATGAAGACTTCGCTTATCGCAATGTTGGCTCATTAGAAACATTGAAAGGCAAAAGTAATATTTCCAAATCAATCATGGCGAAATCAGACTCACCATATAGTCAGGATCTGATTGATAAGATGGTGCTTTTGATCAAAGAAGAGTTACACCACTTTTATCAAGTGCTCGAGATTATGGAAAGCCGTGGCATTGAATACCAGAACATCCCGGCAAGTCGCTATGCTAAAGGGCTGATCTCTCATATGAAAACCCACGAGCCAGAAACGTTGATCGATAAGCTGATCATTGGCGCATACATAGAAGCTCGCTCATGTGAGCGCTTTGCGAAACTGGCACCACATATGGAAGAAGATATCGCTAAGTTCTACATTTCTCTACTGCGTTCTGAGGCCCGTCATTACCAAGACTATTTGGTGCTGGCTGAACAAATCGCAGGGAAAGACATTAGTGAACGCATCGAATACTTTGGACGTGTCGAAGCAGATCTCATCTTAACGCCAGACGAAGATTTCAAATTCCACAGTGGCGTACCCGCTTAATCGTCGGATAAAAAATAGAATAAAGCCGGAGCATGCTTCTTTAAGGGGTCACTTCAAGTCCCGGCTTTTTATTAATTGAAAAAACTGAATAGAATTTCATCATTCTACTGTTCCTCTCCCCCTAGTTTGTGGCTTAATAGCTTAAACAATAATAACTTTTCTCAACGGGTACCCGAATGGACTCGGTTTTAAATCAGTTGCAATTTTCTCTATCGATTACAGGCCCTATCTGTTTGATGCTAGTGCTCGGGGTGGTCTTTAAACGAGTTGGCTTGATTGATAATAACTTTATCGATGTGGGGTCAAAGCTGGTCTTCAAGGTGACACTTCCAGCTATGCTATTCATCAGCATTGTGTCTTCAGAACATGACTTCGCTTCAGCCAGTAATTTCGTCAACTATGGCATCATCGCTAGTATTTCATTTTTTGTTTTTACCTACATTTCCGTCAAGTTGTTATTTCCGACCTCCCCTGATCAAGGAGTGCTGGTGCAAGGCGGATATCGTGCTAATACGGGCATCATAGGTCTTGCTTATGTGTCTAGTGCTTATGGTCCATCAGGCGTCGCGTTAGCCGCTCTTTATGTAGCTGTCACCACCTTTATCTATAACGTACAAGCGGTTATCTGCTTATCGCCCAAAGGAGCGACTTCTGTCTCTGAGGCCGCGAAATTGATGTTTCGCACGCTGACTAAAAACCCGTTGATTATATCCATCGTGCTCGGGATGCTTTTTTACATACTGTCGATCCCTGTGCCTAAAATCGCGATTGATGCAGGCAATTACTTGTCGAAGATGACATTACCACTTGCATTGTTATGCACGGGCGGATCGTTGAATTTGCGCTTAATGAGGCAAGAGAAAGGCCCATCATGGTTTGCCAGTAGTTACAAACTTCTGGTAGCGCCGGCAGTAATCACCATAGGTGCGTATTTGGTCGGATTCAGAGGTGTTGAGCTAGGCATTTTATTCTTTATGAACGCTTCACCGGTTGCGGCAGCAAGTTACGTCATGGCCCGTTCTATGGGCGCAAACTCTGTGCTGGCGGCCAACATTATTGCTATGACAACCGTCCTTTCCACACTAACTTGCACCCTAGGGATCATAATGTTGAATTCTCTGGATTTGATTTAACCATGAATTCAGCAGGTCCGAACTTACTTTGATTTGTGGGTTTCGCTAGCTATTGTCAGTCGTGATTGGCCAGCGTCACCTTCCTGATCAGACGAACGAACTCCGAGGTTTCCGACTCAGACAAGCAAGAGAAAAAATCTCGCTGCAAGTTAGTCATGATTTCATGAACCTTTTGCAACGTTTGCTGGCCGTCAGTGGTCAGACTTAGCATCTTGATTCGACGGTTTGATTCACATTTAGAAACCTGTACCAAACCACGCTTTTGCAAATTATCTACCATACGCTTCGCAACGCTACGTTCGCAGATTACGGCATTCGCTAACGCTTGCTGACTCATTGGCTGAAATTCTTCGATCGCCGCCAGCGCACTCGCCATCTCTAAGGTGATCAAACTTTGACGCGATAGTTCGGCCTGCGCACGATTTCGATACATACGTTGCATTACGCCACAAACAAACATCGGGCTTTTGTCTAAAACGGTAATTGGAGAAATCTTTTTATCTTTCATGGATGGCTATTTTTAACTAGAGCAGATAAACAAAGAGCGCCGAAGCGCTCTTATATTACAAAATTATCAGTAGTATAACTTAGTTCAAGCTATTAAGGTCTACTTTGAAGATTCAGATTCTTGAGCCAACGCTTGTTGTTCTTCTTCCTGCTCTTTTCTCGCTTTGCGGTCAAACAAACGTTCTACCACGACGAAGAAGATCGGAACAAAGAAGATCCCCAACAATGTTGCACTGATCATACCGCCAAGTACACCTGTACCTACTGCGTTCTGACCTGCTGAACCTACACCAGAACTAATAGCCAAAGGCACAACCCCAAGACCAAACGCCAGTGACGTCATGATGATCGGGCGTAGACGCACTCGAATTGCATGCAACGTGGCTTCAATAAGCCCCGCACCTTTCTCGTAGTACTCTTTAGCAAATTCAACAATCAGAATGGCGTTTTTGGTCGCCAGACCGACAGTGGTTAGTAGACTTACCTGGAAGAACACATCGTTATCCAAACCTCGTCCCATCACCGCAAGCACTGCACCAAGCACACCCAGAGGAACCACTAATACAACTGCGAACGGTACAGACCAACTTTCATAAAGTGCAGCCAATACAAGGAAAACAACCAGAATCGACAACGCGTATAGCATTGGAGCCTGGTTTCCGGATAGGCGCTCTTCATAAGAGATACCCGTCCACTTCACTTGAAAACCTTCAGGTAACTGTTTTACCAACGATTCAATCTCGGCCATTGCATCACCAGTACTAACGCCAGGCGCTGCGCCTCCCTGAATGTTCATCGCAGGCAGGCCATCAAAACGTTGTAACTGAGGAGAACCGTACGTCCATTCGCCATGAGCAAACGCAGAGAATGGCACCATGTCACCATTGGAGTTACGCACGTACCAAGAATCAAAGTCTTTAGGCTGCATGCGGAACTCGGCATCACTCTGTAGCATCACCTTTTTAACGCGGCCACGGTCAATGTAGTCGTTGATGTAAGCGCCACCCCATGCCGAAGACAGGATTTGGTTAACGTCATCAATGCTCACATTCAAAGCGCGTAGCTTCGCGTGGTCAACGTGCACTTGGTACATCGGTGCATCCGCCTGACCGTTAGGACGCACACCAACCAAGTTAGGGTTTTGTGCTGCCATACCAAGCAACTGACCTTGCGCTGCAACCAATGCATCGTGCCCTTGGTTTAACGAGTCCTGAAGATAGAAATCAAAACCGGTGGCGTTACCTAACTCTTGGATTGCTGGCGGTGCAAAGGCATAAACCATCGCCTCTTTGATGGTCGAGAAGTAACCCATCGCTCGACCCGTTAATGAAGCTGCGTCCATTCCCGGCTCTTTACGCTCTGACCAGTCCTTCAAGTTAATGAATGCCATACCCATATTTTGTCCCTGACCAGCGAAACTAAAGCCAGCCACGGTAAATATCGAGTTAACCGCATCTTTTTCTTCTTCAAGGAAGTACTCACGCATCTTATCGAGCGTTTTCTCGGTTTGTTCCTGCGTTGAGTTCGGTGGCAAAATCGACATAGAGAAGATAGTGCCTTGGTCTTCGTCAGGTAAGAAAGACGTCGACAGATTAGTAAAGAACCAACCTGCACCTGCTGACAACGCAACAAACAACAACATCATACGACCCGTGCGTTTTAGCAGTCTTGCTACGCCCGATTCGTATTTTGAAGTTAAAGAGTCAAACTTACGGTTAAACCAACCGAAGAAACCTTTTTTCTCAGACAGTTCTGCATCGCCTTTCTTCAGCAAGGTCGCACACAGCGCTGGCGTCAAGATGATCGCAACCAGTACAGAAAGCGTCATGGCTGCAACGATCGTTATCGAAAACTGACGATAAATAACCCCGGTAGAACCTGTCATAAACGCCATCGGTACAAATACCGCAGACAAGGTCAAACCGACACCAACCAAAGCGCCAGTGATCTGCCCCATCGATTTCTTGGTCGCTTCTTTAGGTTCGAGCCCATCTTCGTGCATCACACGTTCAACGTTCTCTACTACTACGATGGCATCATCCACCAGCAAGCCGATCGCCAGAACCATCGCAAACATGGTTAAAGTATTGACGCTAAAGCCCGTCGTATACAAAACCGCAAACGTACCAAGCAAAACAACCGGAACCGCGATGGTCGGAATAAGCGTCGCACGGAAGTTCTGCAAGAACAGGTACATGATCAAGAACACCAAAACAATCGCTTCCAGAAGCGTTTTCACTACTTCATGGATTGATGCTTCAACAAAAGGTGTGGTTTCAAATGGGTAAGCGATCTTTAAGCCAGCCGGAAAGTTTTCTTGCAACTGTGCCAAACGCTCTTTCACCGCGGCAGCCGTTTCCAGTGCGTTCGCTCCAGTGCCCAGAGAAAGACCCAAACCAGATGCTGGGAAGCCATTGTACTGACCCTTGATGTCGTAACTTTCCGCGCCACGTTCCACACGAGCAACGTCTTTCAAATACACATTTGCGCCGCTGGTGTCGGACTTCAGAATGATATTTTCAAACTCTTCAACACTGCTCAAGCGGCTTGCAGAAGAGATGGTTGCATTCAACAACTGCCCTTTTTGTGCTGGTGCTGCGCCAAGCTGACCTGACGAAACCTGAGCATTCTGCTCACTGATCGCGCCAGCGACATCAATCGCAGTCAGATTAAACTGGGTCAACTTAAACGGGTCTAACCAAACACGCATCGCATATTGCGCACCAAACGCCTGAACCTTACCAACACCTGATACACGGCTGATTGGATCTTCAATGTTCGATACCACATAGTCAGCGATGTCATTTTGTGTGTAGTCTGGATCTTCAGAATACAGTGCAACAACCAATAGGAAAGAGGTGTTCGATTTCTCGACAACAATACCCTGGCTTTGTACTTCACTCGGTAACGAGGTCAGCGCCAACTGTAGCTTGTTTTGTACTTGAACCTGAGCAATATCCGGATCGGCTTCGCTATCAAATGTTAGCGTAACTGTCGCATTACCAAACGCATCACTGCTTGATGAAAGGTAACGCAAGTAGTCAAGACCAGTCATGTTTTGTTCAATAACCTGCGTAACGGAATCTTCAACCGTTTTTGCAGACGCGCCCGGGTAGCGAGCAGAAATTGTGACCGTCGGCGGTGAAATGGTTGGATACTGCGACACTGGCAAGTTCATCAGGGACATGACCCCCGCCAGCATAGTCAGAATAGCCAGCACCCAAGCAAAGACCGGACGATCGATAAAGAATCGTGCCATGATTACTCCTGTTCACCGGTTTGAATGCTTACAGAACTCCCCGGACCTACCTTTTGCAGACCAGCCGTAATCACTTTGTCGCCCGCTTTCAGGCCGTTGATAATACGCCATTGGTTATCAACCACTTCAGCTGTCGAAACCGGAGTCGAGACAACTTCATTGTCTGCGTTAACAACCATCACGGTCGCTTGTCCCCTTGCATCACGAGTTACCGTGTTTTGGGGTACAAGGATAGCTTCAGGGTCAACACCCGTAATCACCGTGGCACGAACAAACATACCCGGTAGAAGCAGCCCATCTGGGTTAGGGAATTCCGCACGCAGCGTGACACTACCAGTGCTCTCATCAACATTCACTTCGACAAACTTCATTGTGCCTTTATGAGCATAGGTCGAGCCATCTTCTAGTTCTAAAGTCACTTCGGCTGACTCATCCTGCTGGATATGCCCTTCCGCCAGAGCAGATTTCAGACGCAGCAACTGAGCTGATGACTGCACGATGTCGATATTAATTGGATCAAGCTGTTGAATCGTCGCTAACGTGTCAGACTGGTTTGCGGTAACCAAAGCACCTGCCGTGACACTCGATTTACCGATAACACCACTGATAGGTGCCTTAACCTGAGTGTAAGACAAATTGATTTTCGCAGTATTGATGGCCGCTTTAGCGACTAATGCCTGAGCTTTTGCTTCTTTGTAAGCCGCTTCCGCCTCATCGAGATCTTGTTGACTGATTGATTTTTTCGAAATGAGGGCACGGTAACGCTTAACCGTTGCAAAAGTGGATTCTTCAGTCGCATTCGCGCGGATCAATTCTGCTTCAGCACTTAACAGAGCCGCTTGATAGGTTGAGTCGTCAATCTGATAAAGTGACTGACCTTGTTCGACAACACTACCTTCTACAAAGTTACGTTCCGAGACAATACCACTCACCTGTGGGCGGACTTCTGCTTCTTTAAACGCACGGCTGCGACCCGGCAGCTCTACGGTTAACATTTGACGAACTGGCTCAACAGTCATCACTTCGACTTCTGTTGCTGGAGCGGCACCACCGCTTTGCTTCGTTCCTTCTTGGCTTGGTTGGCATCCGGCCATAAACAGGCTTGACGCAATCAACAGCGATAGCGTGGTTTTACGTCTCATTAAACATCTCTCTTCTTACTTTCTCTAAAAACCATTTCAGGTGCCTAAATACACCTAAAAAATGTGGTTATAATTGTTGAAGTTACATTCAAAAATTACTTAGGATGATAATTACCCAGTGTTGTACATACAACAATATTTACGTTTCTATACGCTTGCAGAATACGTTTGTCTGAAAGGTGTGCTTAACATCTCAAAACTGATTATTTTGCGTTGGAAATCACATTTTTCTGTGTGCAATCATATTGCTCAAAAAGAAGACATATTGATGAAATGATCGCCAGGAGTTTGTGCAAAAATTTGATCCCAAGTCCACTTTTATTTCTTAAACGCCTAAGAAACAATTCGTAGATAACCAAAAGTAATGTTAGCTAATGCACTAAAAATGACCTGAATTTATGCATGCATTCTTATTTTTAGTACCCGAAACCGGGCCAGGATCAATCAACACAACACTTTCGTCGCTGGCAATGCTTATTCGCGGACCGCTTTATGAGTTAAACGCAGATGCATAATCCCCACTAACAAGCCCCACAATGTCGCGCTCACACCAAGAAAACTGATTCCGGACAGAGTGATAAGAAACGTAAACAGTGCAGACTCTCTGTATCCTTCGTCATGAAAAGCCGATTGCAAACACATCATTAACGTCCCTAATAAGGCAAAACCCGCTAAGATTTTTGTTACTTCGTCAGGGAGTGATAAAAAGATCGCCACAACCGTCGTCGCGAACACACCAGCTATCAGATAAAACACCCCGGCCCATATCACTGCGCGGTAGCGTTGTGTTTTGTCTGAGTCTACTTCTGGTGTCATACAAATTGCTGCTGAAATTGCGGCAAGGTTGACACTAAAGCCACCAAATGGCGCTGACAAAATATTGGTGATTCCCGTGCCCATTAAAATGGGTTTCACTGGTGTGTCATATTGGTAACTTTTCATCATCGCAATACCAGGCAAATTCTGAGAAAGCATCGTAATGATATAAAGCGGGATCGATAAGTTCAGTATCGCACCGAGATCCAAAGCCGGAGTGACCCACATAGGCTGAGCAATGGAGAGTTCCTCGATGTTAAGCGTGGCGTCTTCCACCGCAACTGCGCAAACAACACCCAGAATAAGAAGTACGAGCATTGCGTACCTTGGAATCGTATTCTTGGCTAACAAAAAGCCAGCAAACATAATTAAAAATGTGATTGGTGCGCTGCTCACTGCTTGAAAACTCCCTAAGCAGAACGGCAACAAAATAGCACCAAGCATCGCAGTGCCGAGTTGTGGCGGAATGCGCTCAAGTGCTCGACTTAACGGTGAAATGAGCCCCGTCAACAAGATCAGAACGCCAGAAACAACAAAAGAACCGATGACAACTGGCAATTCATACTGCTGTGAAGCAATGACCAACATCGCAGCTCCGGGTGTCGACCACGCGGTCAGTATCGGCGTTTTATAAAACCATGAATAGGCGATGGAGGTTAACCCCATTGTGACGCCCAAGGCCAACAACCAGCTTTCTATTTGACTGGGTGTCGCACCGGCAGAGGTTGCCGCCTGAATGATAATCACCACCGAGCTGGTGTAGCCCACTAACACGGCAGTAAACCCTGCTGACAAGTGACTTAAATTGAACAGCTTTTTCATCCTTCGTTCTTCCCTGCTTTATGGTAAAATTTTTGTGCGCTATAACATACAAACAAAAAGATAACATTGTGCGCAATAACGCACAACAAGGTATTTAGTTATGAATGAATCAGCATTTAAATCCGAGATTGCTCACCACCTGAAGTCTGAAAGGAAAAAAAGAGGATTGAGTCTGGATGCGACCTCTAAACTGACTGGGGTTTCGAAAGCGATGTTAGGTCAGATCGAGCGAGAAGAATCAAGTCCGACGATTTCGACGCTGTGGAAAATAGCCAGTGGTCTGGACACATCTTTCTCGGCGTTTTTTGCCAATGACCCAGAGCTACGCTCTGCAGACCAGGCCTTCCCCGACGACTCAAAGATGAAAGTGAATACGCTATTTCCTTACAAAGTAGATTCAGGTTTGGAAATGTTCGAAATCACGCTGACTGATCATCATCGCCAAATGTCCTCTCCGCATGGAGTTGGTGTCATCGAACATATTCATGTGTTGAAAGGTGAAATGAATGTGTTCTTCAATGATGAATGGCATCACTTGGCTACGGGAGAGAGTATCCGCTTTTTCAGTGATCAACCACATGGCTACGAAGCTGCCACAGAAACAACCACATTCCAGAACATCGTTTGTTATCCGAGATGACCATCCCTGCGATTGTTGATTGGAACGAACCTCCCATTCGGGCACTTAAAGGACCTCAGAAAGTGTATAAGTCTCAGACTAAAGACTACATTTTATATGCCGATGCCCCACACAGAACATTCAGCAGTCGTGTTCTGGCAACGAATAGTTGGGCTTTATTTCTTCCTGTGTTTAGCCAGAGTGGTAATGCTCTGGCTTCTTTTTACCTGAAGTAAAATGACTGGAGCATTCCCTTCATCAACTAGCTCGCTCTCTTTACCCACTCTAAGGTGTTGTCTAAGTTGATGGAATCGAGACTGATGCACTGTGTCTGACTCATGGATGACTGACAAAGTGATGTGAGTACGGCACCCGGAGCGCATTCCATTGCCAATTTTACGCCACGTTGTCCCATCATCGACAACGTATCCCAGAGGTTCACCGTCTGGCACATATTGAACGCTAAGTCGCGACGTATGCTTTCTGCGTCATGCAGTACCCGAGCTCGGTTGGCGCTGACGTAAATACTCTTAGCGCGGTTAATCGGCACCTTTTGCATTTCGGCATGCAGAATTTCCGCCTGAGACGCGAGTAACTCACAGTGCGAAGGCACCCAAACGTTAAGGCGTCGGGCGCTATGTGCCTGTGCTTTTATTGCCTGTTCACAGATCCGGTCGAGGTCGTCGAGCTTGCCTGATACGATGGTTTTATTCTCTGAATTAACGTTGGCCACATAGACACACAGCCCCTGTTCTTGCGAGCGGAGTACCAGATCGCTCACCTGATTCTGTGAAAGCCCAATTATCGCCGCCATGCCATAACCGCTCGGATAGGCCTGAGCCATCAGTTCGCCTCTCAAAGAAACAATATTAAGCCCTTGTTGCAAATCTAAAATGCCACTGCAAATTGCGGCAGTAAACGCTCCAATTGACAGTCCCATCATATAGTTTGGCTGCACACCATGGGCTTTCAGGTAGCGATACTGAACATACCCAGAAATGGTAAGAGCTAACTGTACATCCTTATTTGAGCTGTTCTCATCAAGGCTATCAAAATTAGTTGGGGAGTACCCCAATGCCTCTTCCACCTGTTGCAGGGCCAATTCGACCTCAGCGTGACAAGGTAACTCAGATATCATGTTGGGGCGTTGTGTTCCCTGTCCGGGAAAGGTCATTAGAATACTCATGATTAAGGCTTCTCTGATCGAAGGGTATGCCCAGCAGCAAAACCTAAACCGGGCAAAATAGAGCAAATTTAAGAATTAGGATATCCAAGGGTTATCGGTCAGTAGCGGGCCCTCGTCCGTTTTGATCAGAACGCTGGACTGTCCTCGACCTGCGACCCACTCTCTCAAAGCGACTGCCCCGAAAGGCGTTTCTATTTGCGTATCGACCCTGCACGCTAATTTGTCTAGCTGATCGCTTAAAGAAGTTAGCGTTTCTAATGGCACCGGCTCTGATAAGTAAACGGTCATGTCGATATCACTATCCTGATGCGCGCATGGCATTCCCGTCGCCAACTCGTAACCTAAACTGCCTGTGACGCCCCACTCAATTCCATACGCCTGACATATTGAATCCACATCAGTGAGCGTTTGAAAAGCTACTAACTCACTCGACTGCCAGTACGCCCGTGCATGCTCTGACTGAACAAGCTCTCTAGGCGAAACTGACTTGACGACCGATGATTTACACGCCCATGCTGCCAAACGTTCACTGCGGTTTTTACCTCTCACGCCGACGGGAATTAGGGTTTGTCGGCTAGCTCGGCGGACAACAACTGGCAGAGACTGATTATGGCTCGCGTACCAGCTGGGCGATTCATTTCCTTCCAGGGTTATTTCATCGACCCACAGTAAATCATGTGCGCTAAAAGACATCATCAGCCTCCTCATTACCCTAATACACCCAGGCTTGTTGCATCTGCTCTCGAATATGACGGGTTGCTAGTCTGTTCTCCCCTTTCAGGCGATGAGACCAGCCATTGCCGTTTACTTGGATATCTTCCAATGCCGCAGAAAAGAGAGAGCGAATATGGTCAATATCCTGATTAGAAGGCTGCTGTGCACTCTCTACCGAGACCAACTTCCACAATAATCCCAATGTATTGTAATTGTTGATATCGTACGCCATCGGCGGATGTTCAGCAGCGAGTGATTCTAGCTGTTCAACGGTTCTTAGCGTCACCTTCGCCGCCGAGGCTTTACCCATCGCATGCACACTGCACTGCTCATCATCCAAAGCAATCAATCGAGACGCCTGATAACCATGAGCAAGAAAGCCACCTGACATCGCTTTGCCCACAATCAAACCTAACACCGGGTGACCCGCCTTACGAGCCTGAGCGTATGCATTAGCCGCTGCTGCTAATGACAAATGAATGCCATAAGCCTCTTCGCGGCGACCGTAGGCCTGAGAAGGTACATCAATAACCGCGACAATGATCGACTTTGAATGGCTGTCTTGATCACGTTCAACCACCTGACGCACAGCCTTCGCAACATTCCATCCTTCCAGTAGCCCGACTTCACCATTTCTCGCTCGTGGGAATGGATTATTGAGGTCTTGAGTCACGTTTATATAACGAACCGGAAGGCCATTAAACTGATCATCAACGACTTGTACCGATGGAGAAAAACCAGTGACTACCTGACCATTCTCGGCCAGAGCTTTTATCCAAATATCACCTCGTTTATTCATCAGCCTCTCCTCCTGCTAAATCTGAACATACCTGTGTAGGCGTCGCTTGAACCGATGTATCTACCTGATTCAATATCGATAAATAGTGGTCAATTTGTTCACTACGGGTTGTTGGTGGCTTGCCAGATTGAAGCGTCTCAACAAGCTGTTGTTTAATCGCGTTTGCATCATCTTCAACTAAATGATCGACCAGATTACTTCGATATCTCTGCTCACCACCGGTGATGCCCCAGATAAAAGGTCGATCGGAAGAGTCGTATTCCGCGATCCCCGCTTCCTGCTCAATCACCGCCGGGCCATTCAAACCAAGTCGCGCTTCACGGGTGACGATAAGCTTGCTGCAAAGTCCCGCCGCTATCGACATTCCACCAAAACAACCTACAGCTCCGGCCACAATCCCCACCACAGGGACATAATCATTAAGCCCGATAATGGCTGAGTGGATGTCGGCAATGGCAGCCAAACCAAGGTTGGCTTCCTGTAATCGGACACCTCCAGTTTCAAGTACAATGACCACTTGAGTTTTTACACCGCGTTGATTGTCTTGCAGGGCGAGATCAAGAGCGGCTGCCATTTTTGCACCAGAAACTTCACCAATCGCGCCGCCCTGAAACCCACCTTCTATTCCGAGAACAACAGCAAGCTGGCCATGAATTTTTCCTAGCATCACAACCGCACCATCATCACTTTGTGAAACGATGCCTTGCTTAGGTAACCATGGGGACGTTAACTGTGCTTCACAGCCCAAAAGCTCCGTAACTGAACCTTCATCGAACAGGAACTGGCAGCGCTGACGTACTGGCATTTCGACAAAAGAGCGACCCATTTCCGAGCTATCGAACGAAGGATTCGTTTGTTCCTCAAGCTGCTCGAGTGCCTGAGCCAGCCTGAGGTTAATCACGCCGGGAGTCGCGCCAAAGTCATTAATGGTGACCGTCATCGCTTCGTTCACCTCATCAAACGCACGCGATAAAATCACTTGCCAAACTTCATGACGATGGTTAATTGAAGTCGAAATATTCACGTCGATTTGGGGGCTTGAGTTTGGTTGTAGCAAAACTTCTAAGTCACCAGACCCAACATTACCCACCCGCACGTTTTTGGAAACCGAGTGCTGACCTGGATAAGTAAATTGCAGTTGTTCCATTGCTAATAATCTCCTTTATAAATCAATGAACTGAATCATTGATCAACCAAAATGATGCTACGATTTGCTATCGCATCGACAAAGAGTGTCGCCGCTAACAGATCAGCTGCGCCTCCCGGAGAAGCATTGATAGCAACCATGTCTCTGTTCAATTCGATGAGCTTGCTAAAGCCTGACTCCGTCGCCACTCCACCAACACGAATGATATCATTCGCGCCTTGTTGCATCAGTGTTAACCCCTTCATTCCAGATCTGGATAGCACGCACGTATCGGTCAGTTCTGCCATCAGGGCTACTAACGCATTCAACTGCGCATGAGGTTCAGAGTCACCATTCTGCCGACTGGTGATAAGAGCCGGAAACGCGATGTCTAAAATGGCAGGAAACCCATTCTGAGCCTGCTCTCGAGCGCCATTGACTTGATATTGGCGTGTCGCTTTAAGCCCTTTACTCCACGTCTGTTTGACGAATTTATCCGGCAAACAAGCGATGCGCCCGGCGACCACACACAGATCATTTGACGTCGCGTTTTCACCCAGCATCCCTGCGGAGGTAGCCAGTAAACCCAGCGCCCAAATCGCCCCACGATGCGTGTTCACATTGTTGGTCACCGTCATCATTTGTGACTCGGCATCTCGGCCAATGCGACCAATTTTCTCTCGGAGAGCAAGCAAAGAATCCATCGATTGATTCGAATAATACTGTTGCCCTTCTGTCGCCATTTGCGCGAAGTAAGGCGCAAGACAGTTGGCCGAACGCACCATCAATTCAACAGTCAAGTCACTGTGTGACCCAGTATTCCACTGATCAACCAAGCCAGGTTTTGGCGATAACATAACTTCCGCGACCAACGCATCACGCGCTAATAAACCTATCTGATTTGCCAACGGAGAAATCGTTGTGTATTCCTCCCAATTTGGGCGGACTTTCTGAGCAATATGCGACATTAACGTTCCCTCTACCTCACTGCTTACTTACACGCTTGCGAATACTGCTGAGCGGTTAATAAACAAGTGCTGTTCTATAAACCCATCAGCCTACCAACTTCGGAATTTCGCAGGCGGCTCGTACAAACCTTCAGACCACTTAACCAGCTCGTTCATATTTTTCGCGGCTAACAAGTCACGAGTCGCTTCAGAGCGTTTGATACCCAGATCCTGAGGTGTGGCGACCTTGCCTTCTGCTCTGAGTTTATCTATCTGATCCTTAGTGATTGTCTGGCCTAGATGAGTAACGCCAGCCACCGCTGCAATCATCTGTTTGCGCTCTTCCAGATCTCGCGCCATGTACAGGTAAGCAATGCCTTCTTCGGTCAATACGTGGGTCACGTCATCGCCATAAATCATAACCGGTGCGATTGGCATATTGCTGTGCTGGCCAACATCAACCGCATCAAGCTTATCGACGAAGGTTGGCTTTTCCCCGCTTTGGAATGTTTCGACCATCTGAACCACCAGCTTTTTACCTTTGAGGATGTCTTGGTCGTGATCGGTGATGAGATCCATCCAGGCATCACTCGCGTGTCGACGTCCACGCGGATCGTGCCCCATGTTTGGCGCACCACCAAAGCCTGACAACCGACCATGCGTCACAGTTGACGAGTTACCTTCTGCATCCATTTGCAACGTAGCGCCTATAAACATATCCGCTGCGAACTGGCCAGCCATCTGACACATGGTTCGGTTTGAACGCATCGAGCCATCGGATCCGGTAAAGAACACATCTGGTCGATGACGGGCGTACTCTTCCATGCCCAATTCGCCACCAAACGAGTGCACGCTTTCAACCCAGCCTGATTCGATCGCTGGTATCAATGTAGGATGCGGGTTTAATGTCCAGTGCTGACAGATCTTGCCTTTCAGTCCCAGTTTTTCGCCGTAGGTTGGAAGAAGTAATTCGATCGCGGCGGTATTAAAGCCAATACCGTGATTGAGGGTTTGCACTTTATGCTTGGCATAAATCCCTTTGATTGCCATCATCGCCATTAAAATGTGGGTGTCTTTGATCAATCGGGGGTCTCGAGTGAACAGCGGTTCGATAAAGAAATCTTTGTCAGCTTCAACCACAAAGTCGACCCAATCGCCAGGAATATCAACACGTGGTAAGTCATCGACCGTGTCCACAATCTTGTTAACTTGAGCGATAACGATGCCGTCTTTAAAAGCAGGCGCTTCCACCAGAGCAGGTGTGTCTTCCGTTGATGGACCTGTATATAAATTGCCTTTTTTGTCCGCTGTGTAGCCAGCCACTAGGGCAACATTGGGAATTAAATCGCAGTACAAACGCGAGTAGAGTTCGATGTAGGTATGGACAGCGCCAACTTCTAGTATTCCGTCAGCGAGCATTTGAGAAATACGTACGCTCTGTTTTCCTGCAAAAGCGAAATCCAGCTTTTTGGCTATCCCCATTTCGAAAATATTCATATGCTCAGGCAAGCTCACACTCGGCATGATCATATGCAGATTATTCACCGTTTGGGGATTTACTTTTTCTAGACTGCGCGCCAAGAAGTCAGCCTGTTTTTGGTTATTGCCTTCGAGGATAACGCGATCACCGGATTGGATAATTTTTTCCATCACTTCAACAATATTTTCGGTTGGAATAACCTTCCCTTCCGTTATTGAATGAACCGATTTAATTCGCTGCTGTTTTAAGGTGCGCTTAATATCCCACTTCTTCTTTTCCGTCATAAAAGTGCCTCACGATCTATTTCAATCACGCTGTTATTTTTTAATTTGAAAAATAACCCGCTATTCCATGGCATTGTTTTCTGTGAACTAATGTCAGTGACAACGCTCTGAATCTATCCATAGATTCAAACTACTCGCGAATGAGACCACATTCAATTAACTGACTAGCAACACTATTAACCCCAAGTTAACAGTGGTATGGTGATGATATGATTGGAAGGGATTCAAACGAACATGATTAATGATGGCGTTACATTAAAGAAAATCATGATTTTTCATGAGTTTATGAAAAATAGCAGTATGAAAGAGGCTGCAGAAAATTTAGATATCAGTGTAGTGAGCGTACATAAGGCACTACATTCTCTGGAAGAAGCCATTGAGTGCCCACTTTTCGAGACTCAAGGCCGTTCCCTCCGCCCGCTGAAAAGTGCGGAAACCTTTTATACCTACTCAGAAAAACTACTGACTGAGCTGAACTCCGCCATCAAAGAAGCGAAAGATCAGTTGGGGATTCAATCCGATAAACTGGCACTTGGCAGCTTATACTCGTTAACTTACGACCTGGTTCCAACTGTTGTCTCTGGGCTGCAAAATCGAAGGCCCGAGCTTCAAGTTTCCATCACCCAAGGCTCGAATCAAACCCTGTTACAACGCTTAGACAAAATGGAAATAGACGTTGCACTGATTGCTCAACCACACCCCTCCACGACCAGCACCTATACCGTGATGCCGATCTATCAAGATCATATGGTGATTGCGATATCTAATGCTTCACCGCTCGCAAAGAAGTCTAAGATCGCACTGGAAGAATTAACCAACGAAAAACTCATCACCCTTTCGCCTGGTTTTGCAACCTATGAGCACTGTATGGCATGTTTCCAAAGGGACAACATTAAGCCTATCATTGGGATGCAGGTGGAAGATATTTTTACCCTAATGAACATGATTCAATCTGGCGTGGGCTACTCAATCGTACCTGCCCGATTAAAAGAGCGATATCAGCCGCATGTCGCGTTTGTTGATATCGATACCCTTCATCCTGAACCCGAACCTCAAACTGTCTCTCTGGTTTGTTTGAAAACCAAAGAACGTGAAATCGGCATTTTAAGTTGTATCGCTGAATGCCGCTTATATGCGCTCAAACATAAACGGTAGAGTCGGAAAGCTACCATGAGAAAAAACCAAACATTGAGGCTGAGGTTTTAAAAAAGCGTGTCAGCCGGATTGGAGAAAGCGATGTTGCTATCAGAAAGAGACGTCCCCTCCACTAACAGATATGCCGTTTGTATTGAATAAACTCAGTGGCTATTTATCTTAAAAACCCTTAAACAACTCTGTACGATGATAACCGAGGTACGACTTGTGCTCTGGACTAACATGAAAAGACATATCCTCTCTAAGTCCAATGACTGATGGATCTTCTAATTGACTGGAGATCATCACTTTTCCATTATCGTCAAAAGACATAAAACCAATATCAAATGCTTTATCTAAATTAGCCAGCAATAACAGCCCATTAAACTTATCTAGACGCTCTTCATTATTTGAATCACGCCAAGGTTTTATATGAGAGGCCAACAACATTTGCGTATTTCTATATCCCGTAACCGCGCACCCACGCCACATTTGAATAAGATTCGACCGAAATTGCCCTTGTCCCATCCTCGTATTTACTAGGATCGTTTTTTCTGTTTCCGATAATTTCTTATCCGACATAACTTGCTTGATATCTGCATTCACATCGACTTGAGATAAATCCGCTAGAAATTTGTGCTAATGAGAAAGCGCTGCGCTGTACATCCCTTTCCCTTTAGAGTCACGAACTTGAAAAATCTCGGATTTTCTTACCTTTTCTTCATATTCAAGGAACCGTCGATAAGAGTTAATGCTTGCGAGTGGTCGATCAATTTCTCCTACATCTATCAACCAGTTAGAAATTGATCCACGAATAGCACCAATGTAATTGACCGCGGTTTTCTCCGACTTACCAATATCTACTAGCCACTGCTGAAAGAGCGTTGCTAAATCTGAAAGGTTTGACACCAGCGCTTGTTTGAGTTCGTTAGAAACAATATAGCTTTTCATGTAAATAAAGAGCTCTTCATCAATAGAAGCATAAGCTACTGCTTTTGATGAGTAACGGTTTGTAGTCGTTTCGTCATATCCTTCATTGTAAGAAAGGTGCCAAAAACCTTCACTTCTCAAATGAAAATAGGGATTTTCCGGAGTATCTTTATCCTTGTCTTGTGCAAAGGTGTTGAAGTGACGTGTAAACTGATCTTTAAGTACCTGATTGAATTTAATCTGGTTAGAAACAATATGCCCCGCTTGAATGAGATCCATCACGGCTAGCAACATACACACTTTATGCGGACTCTTTTTACCACCAGCACTGTTCATTTTTAAATTCTGGAAGCGTTCCAAATAATACTCAAGTGCCATTGTTTACCTTCCAACGTTATTAGCTTTGCCGTTTTCTAGAATAACGGTTTGCCACGTAACCGCGGCTCTCATTAAAGCGTCCTCACCGTCGACAATATGACAAACAGAGAGCCCTAGGTTTCTACCTATCTTTTCAATTTCATCGACTGATACGCCATAAGTCTCACGTCCATCACTAAAAGATCCATGACGTAACGTAATCACCAATTTTCCTTTATCAGTTAGAAGAAGCGATAAAGGCTTCATAGATTCAACTTTCTGAGCAGTAGTTAAATGCATCCAAACTGCAGATAACAAAATAAGGTCGTACTGGTGCGGCAATTCACAAACACTTGCCAAATCAGGCAGTGAATCCTCTATCCATAAAATATGCTCCGAGTAGTTTGAGATGGCTAATTGACGAAGAGCGCTGGCAGGCTCAGCAGCAACCACAAAGCAGCCTTGCTTAGAAAACCACTGAGCGTCTCGCCCAGAACCAGCACCAACATCGAGAACATTCGCGCCTTTTTCTGGCCAATACTGTTTCCATGAATTGTGCACAGACTCAAATGAAAGAGAGTGTCAGCGCCGATGTAAAAATGACCCACTAACGCCGATTTAAAATTGACCCACCTGAGTCAAACTATCCGTTCGTAACATGGACAAAGCGGCGGATTATGATCAATCAGGAGCAACTAGTGGAAATACACGTTTTACATCAGCAAGGGTGCAGCATCCGCCGTATCGCAAAGGAGCTGGGGATCTCAAGGAATACCGTTCGTACTTATCTGCGAGATAGAAGCAAAGCACCCGTGTACCCCGAGCGTCAATCCCGACCAACTAAACTTCAGCCCTACCATGACTACTTGTGTACGCGGATTGAAGCCGCAAAGCCTTATTGGATACCCGCAACCGTCTTACTACGTGAGTTAAAATCACTTGGTTATGAAGGCGGTATAACGATGCTTAAGGAGTACATCAAACAGTACAAACCAAGTACGCCTGTCGACCCTGTCGTTCGGTTCGAGACATTGCCAGGTGAGCAGATGCAAGTGGACTTTACGACCATCACCCATTACGGAGTCCGTGTTAAAGCCTTCGTGGCAACGCTTGGTTATAGCAGAGCGACGTTCGTTCGCTTTAGTGAACGAGAGCGCCAAGAAGACTGGATAGAAGGTCTTGAAGAAGCGTTTGAATACTTCGGTGGCGTCCCCAAAGAAGTTCTGTTCGATAATGCGAAAGCCATCATGATAGAGCGTGATGCATACGGTGAAGGTGAGCACCGCTGGAACCCTGCACTGCTCACCGCAGCCAAGAAGTACAATTTTAAACCGAGAGCCTGTCGTCCATATCGCGCAAAGACCAAAGGAAAAGTGGAGCGATTTAACTCCTACTTGAAGAATAGTTTCGTCACTCCTCTTGCGGCGACACTCAAGCAACACGGACTTAAAATCACCGTCGATGTTCTTAATGGACATATCGGCGCATGGCTAGAAACCGTCGCTCACCAACGAACTCATGGTACGACAGGTGCAAAGCCTCAGGTTCTCTTAGATGAAGAGCGCTTTACACTTCAGTCGCTACCATCGCCGACACGCCCAGTCACACCACTAACAATAAGCGATAGTGTGATGCCACTTGAGAGCTTCCAGCACCCACTCTCGACGTATGATGCGTTGTTGGAGGTACGACCATGAACCTTCAAATGAGTCGTATCGAGGCTGCCTGTGCAACGCTGAAGTTACAAGCTATCGGTCAGGAGTGGCCGAGACTGGCAGAAGCAGCCAACAGTCGTGAACTGAGTCTAGCCGATTACTTAGAGTCACTTCTGAACGCTGAACTGGAAGCGCGAGCAGAACGCACAAGAGCCACACTGACTAAGTTCGCCAGCTTCCCAATGGAAAAAACGTTCGATGACTATGACTTCAAGTTCGCAACGGGTGCCCCAAGAAAACAGCTCAAGGAGTTAACAGGGTTAGCCTTCATTGAGCGAAAGGAAAACGTGGTATTACTCGGCCCAAGTGGCGTTGGTAAGAGCCACCTTGCAGTGAGCCTTGGCCAAATAGCGGTTCAAAAGGGCCTAAAGACACGGTTCATCACCGCAGCAGACTTGATGCTTCAGCTATCTACAGCAAAAGCTCAGGGTAAGCTTGAAAGCTACTTGAGACGAAGTGTACTCGCACCTAAGCTACTTATCGTCGATGAAATCGGCTACTTACCGTTCGGCAGAGAAGAGGCCAACTTGTTCTTTAACGTCATCGCCAAACGTTATGAGCAAGGCAGCATTATCGTGACCAGTAATTTGCCGTTCTCTCAATGGTCAAATGCGTTCGCCGATGATACAACGTTGACGGCGGCATTACTCGATAGACTTCTTCATCACTCGCACATTGTACAAATCAGCGGTGAAAGCTATCGATTAAGAGGAAAGAAAGCGGCTGGAACCATACCAGCGGTTCTAGAAAGTCTATCTGAAGGCAAAAGTTAATTGTATGGGTGGGTCAATTTTACTTCGGCGATAACGTCGATAAGTGGGTCAATTTTAAACTGGCGTTGACAAGAGTTGTATTGCTTTGCTAACTCAACAGCATTTTTATTGTAATAAGAGATATTAACAGACATAAACAAAGCCATTGTACACCACTTAATGATGATAATGAGCTTGGTTACATAAGGCGATTAAGTATTAAGAAATAATGAGTTAATGTGACTGGAGTCACGCCAGGCTTTAAACGGAGTAACGTTATAATTTGACTCGCTGAATTTAAGGTACAAAAAAAGACGCCCTAGGACGTCTTTCTTCAAGAATGTGGCGGTGAGTGAGAGATTCGAACTCTCGATACGTTGCCGTATACACACTTTCCAGGCGTGCTCCTTCAGCCACTCGGACAACTCACCGAATCAAATTGTGGTTAGCATCGTTGGCTAACGAGGCGCTAATTTAATGATTATGTGCCTTATGGTCAAGGCTAAAAATGAAAAAAAGCCCTGTTTTTCTGTTGTTTGCTCACTAAGTAACTAAATTGAACAAAACAGGGTCAATTAAACACCTTGGTTGTAGCCAGGGACTCGGAACCAACGGCGACACATGTCTAAGAAGTAGCCGTACAAAACGCCCATTCCACAAGATACAACCGCATTACTCGTAACTGCGGTAATGATTTGATCGGTCGATGCACCAACCGCTAGTAAGATACCTGCGTAAACCGGAGATTGAAAAAGCACATATGCGATAAGGTCAGACACGTTTTTCATAAATGAAGACGGTGAAACTTTACTACCTTGACGTAATACCCAATCGCGGAAAACACCATAAGGCCAAGCGATAGCAATGTTAACTGGAATCGACAACGTACGTGATGCCAGAGACTGCTCAAACGTCATCCCTGAAATCAAAAACTCGATAATCATCCCTGTGACAAAGCAAAAAACCACCATAGCAAAAGTATCCGCTGCGGCATTACGAATACAAAATGGTCCACGAGACTTCATTTAGCGACCTCTAAAATCAAAAACTGCAATAAACAAAAAAACAAACATGATTAACTACATATATAGCAACCACCTAGATTATGTCGCTATTAGAGCACAACGTTTGTAGTTTATGGCTCCATATTTGAAATGAAGATGTAAATTTATAACCAAATTTTGAAACTAAAGTAGTTTAATTCACCGATCCGGGCAAAAACTGCACTTTTTCGATCAAAAATGGCGTAAAAAACCAAAAATTTTCGTTATATAAGGAATTTAGAGGAGGAGAAAAGGTAATTTTACAGAACAAAATCTTGCACAATATGCGAAAAATAACTCGCTTATGCTACCTGCAGGGCATAATTCAGAGCTTCCCAATTTCTAGAACAATATTCTTTACACAACAATGGCTAACGAGTTGGAAAGCCAGGTATGTTAAGGCGTAGCAAGCATGACTGTTAGCGCATCAACATCCGCTTGCTCTGGTGCTTCCTGACGCTGTAATTTACTTTCAATGCGTGCAGTAATTTGTGCGAGATCCTGATTGGAGTGTGGTGTAATGTGCTTGATGATGTCAGAAAAAACCTCCAGAGCTTGGTGAAGGTTGTCATTATCAAGCGAAATGTAAAAGCTAAGTAGTAACGAGTCCGTGTTTATGTGATGCGGATGCTTAGCCTTATTGCTTTTTGGGTCTTGGTACTGATAGAGCAAGTCTGCATGGCGATATAGGGCGTCGTCGAGTTCCGACACGACAACGGGTTTAGCAATGATATGGTCCACCCCAGCTTCCGTCATCAGTTCTTGAGTCTCTTTAAATACATCTGCGGTGCAACCAAAGATGAGAACTGACTTTGTTTCTGAATCCATTGCCCTGATAGCAGATATTGCACCAATACCATCTAGTACAGGCATGTGGTTATCCATCATTATTAGGTCAAACTGCTGTTTTCTCACTTGCTCCACGGCTAATTGACCATTTTCCACTCGTGTACATTCAAAACCCTTGGCTCGTAAAAACGTTTCCATGATCATGGCATTGGTTGTGTTATCTTCTGCGATTAATGCCTGTAAACCATTGCAGTCTAGTTTATGTTTAAGTGCCGTCCCCGTTTGGCTCGGCTCGCACGGTGTCAACTCAATCTCTACGGTGAATGTTGTACCAACATTTTCCCTACTTTCGAGCAAAACACTGCCGCCCATGTTCTCGGCAATTTCTTTTACAATCGCCAACCCTAACCCTGTGCCGCCAAAGCGTCTGGTTGTTGAAGATTCTGCTTGCTCAAACGGACGAAAGATCCGGTTCTGAGCCTCTTTTGGTATCCCAATACCGGTATCTTTAATCGCGATGCTCAGTTTGGTTGCACTTGGAGTAACATGTTCGCTTAATCTAACTTCAACTTCACCCTGTTCGGTAAACTTGACGGCATTATTTAGCAAGTTGAATAGGATCTGGCGCAATCGTGCTTTGTCGTTGTTATACCAGCGTCCGGATGGTACCTGTGAAACGACACGGAAGCGCAACCCCTTCTCTTCACATAAGGTGTGATAAACACTTTTCATGCTGCCAATAATCGATTCAATCGGAAATGGTGAATTAGAAAATTCAACGTGGCCATGCTCTATTTTCGAGTAATCCAGAATCTCGTTAAGCAATGTCATCATATGATCGCCTGATTCATACAGTGTACTTAACTGCTTTCTTTGCTCGTCGGTTAGCTTGGTCTTTAGAAGTATTTGCGCGGTACCCAAAACCCCGTTCATCGGTGTACGAATTTCATGAGACAACGTCGCCAGAAAGGCGGTCTTTGCGTTGGTTGATGCCTGTGCTTTTATCTTTTCATGTTCTAGATAAATGGTCTTTTCATTAAATTTATTGATGAGGTGCCCTATCTCATCTTCACTGTGATATTCGATATCGATGATTCCCCCCGTTTTAGAGTCATCAATTTTTGCCGCTATTTTGACAATGGGCTCAACGATATAACGGTTAAGTAAGTAGTAACCGACCAAAACACATAACAGTAGAAACGGAATGATGCCGCTCTCAACACTCATCACCTGAGCAAAAACCTGATCGGCTACACGCTCTTTCGCATTCACCACTTCCATTCGCCAGTTGAACTCTCCAAAGTGAAGCTCACTAACATACATCTCATTCCGCAACTGAAAATTATGTTCGATAATCACGTTTGAGTTGGCGTCTCTAATGTTAACGCCCAGCGAATATTGATTGGTATGTTCACGAATAAACTGAAACAAAGCGGCTAAAGAGACATCCACGGTCGCTACACCTGCAAACTCACCGTCTCTATAGTAAGGTGCCGAAGCGGTGATCATTTGAACTTGGGTAAAAGTATCGATGTAAACCGAAGACCAGCGAATAGAGCCTGCTGACGCATTGGCAGCAACGACATACCAAGGCTCTTTATCGTATCCCGCCGATTGAGGGTTATTGTACGAGTGAATTTGATCGATACTGCCATCCAGATTCTTGTTGAAAAACAGGCTGGTATACTTCCGTTGGTCAGCAAGTTGTTCAGGCTTTGGCCACAAACCACCGCTGACAAGCATGTCACCACTTAAGCGTAAGATTTGAGGGATAGTCGTACTGAAAGAGCCAGTTTGATTGGGGCTTTGAGCCAGGCCTACGAGGCTATTAAGGACACTGGTTGACGCAAGCAACGGTTCTTTAATCTGAGAAGCTAGCAGTTGCGTTCGTAAATCGAGGTTTTGTTCTAGTTTTTCACGCACAGGCGGCTCAAGCACAAAGTACACCACCGAGCCAACCGTTGCGATAAAGAAGCAAAGGTAAAGCGTCAGTGCAAAAATACTTTTTCGGCGGAGTGATGAGCGAATTTCCATAGGTGTTAACAAATCTTCCCTAATATCGATTTATCGTTAATTGATTGGTAAGATGGCCGCAACCAACCAGCCCATGAACAAATGGTATTCTATTTTGAAACTACAAGACATTCTTTCTCTTCCAGAACTTGATGGAAAACTACTAAATCTAGCGAAAACTCAAGGCTTTGTCACTGCGATGGCTTCAGCACCAAATGTATTGATGCCTCAAGAGTGGCTACCATTCTTGTGGGGTGGAGAAGAGACAGCACCTTTTAGTGATGGTGAACAATTAGAACTGTACATTGATGAAATTGTACAAATGTGGAACCAAACTCGCCCTGCGTTGCTAGAAGGTTCATGGGGCTGGCCGGAAGGCTGCGCGCTGGATGAAAAAGACATCGTAACCACCACCACTCGTGACTTCTGTGAGGGTGTATTACAAGGCTGGCAGCTCGCGCGTGACGACTGGGAAACACTGATGCCTGAAGAAAGCGAGGATAACGCGCTACTTGGTGGTGTGCTGCTTTCTCTGACTATGCTTTACGATCCAGAAACCACGATCGAAACATTAGCTGAACAAGGCATGGTCGGGCTTGAGCAATTCGAAGAGATCTTCAACGCAATGCCAGTCATGCTTTGTGGTCTGACTCAACGCGGCGTCGCGCTCGCTGAAGAGCAATAATCCTTTCTCATTAAGCCGCTGCCCATCAGCGGCTTTTTTGTATTCCGCTTATCCTCCCCGTGAAAACCATTCACCGCATCGACATTTGTTTCAGTAAGTAATTCATCCCAATTACACATGTCACTTTTTTGTAAAAACAATATTACAATTCCTTACTTTCTTTGTTAGTATCTGCGCCCAATTTTGGTTAATTGAATGTTGTGATGCAAATAGCGACAAATCGGCAGGTAATACAAAAAGTAATGGCGGTATACGTCATTACTGCTTTGCTGTTTCAGATATATTTGCTGGCGACAATGGCACTTAACCCATCACAAGTTCATAACAAAAACTGGCTCTCTGAAGCACAGGGAGAAAAGATACTTCTTTGTACTGCGGAAGGCTTTAAATGGGTCGACATCAAAGAGCTGATTGAAGATAACACCATCAGTTCACCTTCAAACTCTGATTTTCATGATCCACTTAAATTCAGTTGCCCGCTGTTAGACGTATGTCAGTTCTCAATCTCATTACTTGCGATTGTTATTGCTGCGGTCGCTCTGTGGCTATGCCGAGTAACCGCGCCCTTTGCTAACTACTCGCACATCTATTGCCAGCGCAAAATCTATCTCTCATTAGCGCCCAAGCAATCACCACCAACGGCTTTCCTTGCCTAGTCCGGCTCTCATGCCGCACGCCTAATTTATCTAAAACAAACCACTATACCCGCCTTTGTTTATAAAGCTGCGGGAGAAATTTGTACGTCTGAATACTCATCGACGTCCAAGGGAAATAATTAGAAAGGAAAGTCCATGTTCAACAAAAAACAAACCCCAAAAGCGCTCATTACTGCTCTTAGCTTTGGTTTACTCACCGCTTGTAACGGTGGTTCTGATTCAAGTTCGCCTGCAACAGCCGAACCTGCCATTCAAAATGTTACCCTTGAATTTGCGACGCGGGTTGGCGAGCAAGATATCCAATGCCAGTTGATGGACACTGCGATCGCTGGAGTCAAAAACACTCAGCCTGAATTTACCGATGTGCGAATGTATATCTCTGAAATAGAGCTGCTTGATGACGACGGCGCAGCTACCCCACTTGAACTAATCCAAGATGGTAAGTGGCAATACCAGAATGTCGCACTATTGGATTTTGAGACAGGCACGGATAGCTGCGCGAACGGTAACGAAGCGCTAAACAATCAAATCACAGGGCAAGTACCAAAAGGCAACTACACAGGTATTCGCTTTACGCTCGGCGTGCCTGCGGAGTTAAATCACGTTGGCATCGATGGTGACGATGCAATTTCTCCGCTCGATGTGATGGGGATGAACTGGAGCTGGCAGAACGGGCATAAACACCTGCGCATGGATGTAGCTGGCTGGAATATCCATCTGGGGACAACGGGTTGTGAAGTGATTGACGCCAACACCGAAACCGTTGATTGCGATTCATCACGCCCAAATCGCCCTAGCTACCAGTTCGATGATTTCAACCCATCAACTAACGTTATCGTGTTTGATTACCAACGCCTTGTTGCGAACAGTGATATCACATTTAACACCGCTGACACTCCGCTCGGCTGTATGTCATCCAGTGTTGATCCAGAATGCCAGGGCGTATTCGACAACCTCGGACTGGATTTAGTCACAGGTGAATGTACCGCGGGTGATTGCAGTAGTTCTCAATCCTGGGTATCGGTGGAGTAAGCCTTATGTCAGCAAACCACAAGTTCGGTTTGCTGGCATCGCTCACGATATTCACGATCGTAGGCTGTGACAGCGAATCGAGTTATAACGCCACACCATCAAACCCGGTGAATGAGTTTGGTTTTGACTTTCAAACCGGCTCTCTTCCTAAGCCGAAAGAACCGTCAGATAACGTGGCAACTGAGGAAAAATTCCAACTTGGCAGACATCTGTTTTATGACACCAAGCTTTCTGGCAACCAGACAATGTCATGCGAATCCTGCCACCAGCAGGCAATGGCGTTTTCTGATGGGGTAAAACTACCAACTGGTTCAACGGGTGAAGTGCTGCACAGAAACTCCCAAACATTAACCAACGTTGCCTACAACGCCTCTTACACCTGGGCGAACCCGGTTTTAAAAGAGATTGAGCAGCAGTTGGTGATTCCACTATTTGGAGAGTTTCCTGTCGAGCTGGGCATTAACGACTCAAATCGAACAGAGATTCTGCAACGCTTTGCTACTGATGTCAGGTATCAAAACTTGTTTAATGCCGCGTTTCCCGACCAGCAGGATACGGTGACCTTCCCTAACATCATCAAAGCACTCGGTGTGTTTACTCGCGCATTGATTTCGAAAGACTCTGATTTTGATCGCGGCACGATGAGCAGTGCTGCGATGCGTGGGCAAGATCTTTTTAACAGCGAGAAAACGGAATGTTTCCATTGTCATAGCGGGTTTAATTTTAGTGATTCAACTCTGCACGATGATTCTGTGTTTGTCTCTCGGCCGTTTTTTAATACTGGGTTATACAACCTTGATTCGGAGGGGAGTTATCCCACTGAGGACAACGGCTTGTTCACCGTAACGCAAGCTCCTAAAGACAAAGGAAAGTTCCGACCACCAACGCTGAGAAATGTCGCTTACACCGCGCCGTATATGCACGATGGAAGCATCGAAACTCTCGGTGAGGTATTGGATTTCTACGCCAATGGCGGAAGAAATATCACCTCGGGTGAGAATCAGGGAGACGGGCGCAATAACCCGAATAAAAGTGAATTTGTTAAAGGTTTCACGTTAAGCCAAGAGGAAAAACAAGACATGCTGGCGTTTTTAAATGCGTTAAGCGATGAGGTGTTCATCTCCAACCCCCGCTATGCCAACCCATTTGTTGGGGAGGAAGCGCAATGATTCGTTTACTAGCTTTGCTCGCTTTATTGTTTATCGTAAATCCTCTACGAGCGGAACTCGAGGCAGAACCGAACCTACTGGACAAAGTAAATCTCCAGACCAATATTTTTGCTCAGTTTGGTTACTATCAAACGGACAGAGAGTCTGCCTACGCGATTCCCGGCGTGATAACCGACAATAGTGCTTTCCACTATGAAGAAGGCTTACAGTTTATGCATGGTGAACTCGGTTTTTTAGCCAGCTTAGACAACATTCTGGCGACCAAACTGATCATAGGCAGTCATCACGGTGAGTCTGTCGAGTTAGAAGAGCTCTGGCTTCAGCCTTATCTGCATCAGGATTGGACGTTACGCGTCGGTCGTCAACTCAGTCAAATTGGTCTGTATAACAGTACTCATGAGCATGACTGGCGATTTATAGATACGTCATTGACTCAGCAGGCCTTTTTAGGTAGCCAATATACCGATGACAGCGTGCAAATATCTTATGCTCGGAACAGTTACGATCTCACCTTCTGGGTTGGGCGGGGAAATAACTTCCCAGCGCAATTTGATGACAGTTCCGCTTCACCTTCGGCTTATGGCCTTCATTATCAGTGGTTCCGTCTTCGAAATGATTACCAACTGAAAATCGTCGCTAGTGCCGCCTACTTTGAAGCAACACAGCGAAGTCAGCAAGATTCCGACGGTCACTCACACTCTCTTCAGGCTTCTGACTCGCTGATTTTTGATGGTGATACCACGTTGGTCACTATTGGTGGCAGCCTGGAATGGAATGACTTTAATTGGGAGCTTGAGTGGATGGGCCAATCTATTGATTCTAAGCTAATCGACTCGCAACAAATCACAACAGAACTCGATGCATTTCAGCATGGTATTACCACACAGGTAAGTTGGCAGTACAACAATCTGGAGCTCGGCGCTCGCTATGACTGGCTTCTGACCGATAACGATGTCACCAATACAAGCGAAGAGATCGAAACAGTATTAAATGCAACAGGCCATACTCCACAGCGATTCAGTGCTATCGCTAACTGGCGTTTTGCCCCTTATCAACTGTTGCGATTGCAAGGAAGCTACGAATCCATTTTACAGACCGAACAAGCCGCATTTTGGCTTGTGTATCAAGGCGGCCTGACATGGTCAACTCAATAAATCAGCTCAGTTTGGGTTAAATAAAAGAGACAGTTATGAAAAAATACCTCAGCCGCTTCACGTTATGTATCGCAGCACTGCTCACTTCCGCAGCCAGTGCCCATGAATACACGACAAACAGCATTAAAATCGACCATCCTTGGAGCCGGGAAGCGCCACCCAATGCAACCGTAATCGCGGGTTTCTTTCAGCTAAAGAACCTGTCCACCAGAGATGATTTTTTGATCAGCGCGACAACACCAGTTGCTGAGCGAGTGGAGATTCATCAGCATGAAATGAGTGATGGTGTGATGAAAATGAAGAAAATCGAAAATGTCCGGGTAGGCACAATGAAAAGTGTGATGTTTGAGCCAGGCGGCTATCACTTGATGATCTTCAATCCCGAGCAATCATTCAAACAGGGCGAGCGTTTTCCTATGACGCTTGAATTTAGAAACACAGGAAAAGTAGAAATAGAACTCGCTGTAGAAGTGAATACCTACCTTCATTCACATTAACATTGAAGGAGCCTTTCGGTTGGGAAGGCTCCTTATATCCCTCTTCGTGAATTCGCCTCTTCTCATCCGACGGAGGAGCCTGGCACTATAGAATCACGTGAGGAATATAACGCGCCATATCCTGAGTAACTAAATTGCTGTCCTCACGAATCGAAATACCCGCGGCTCGGTCGTTAATCAGCCAGCTGCCGATAAGCGTATGACTTTGTCCAAACTTCGGTAACGGATGATATTGCTGAACAATGTTTTTGCTCGATTCATAAGGTCCTGGTGTTTTAAGCACGCGCTGACCACTTTTCACTATCTCGATATTCGCGCCTTCACGTGAAAATAGCGGCTTTATCACATAGTCTTTTAAGCTTGCCGCTTTGGGATCCTCAGCAAAATAGGCAGGCAGTAAATTGGGGTGATTAGGAAAGCGTTGCCAAAGTAATGGCAGCAAAGCTTTATTCGAAAGAATGGACTTCCACATCGGCTCTAACCAGTTAACGTTCGCAGATGAGAGATAAGTGCTGTACGCATCCTCAAACATAAACTCCCAAGGGTAGAGTTTGAACATCCAGCGAATAGCTCGGTTGTCCGCATCAACAAATATCCCCTCTTCCGTCACGCCAATGTCTTCAACGTAGACAAAAGCCGTTGATAACCCAGCCTCCCGAGCACAATCTTCAAGATATTGAACGGTGCCTTTGTCTTCTTCGGTATATTTGCAGCAACTAAAATGCAGCGTTTGTCCCGGCTGTAGCTTGGCAATCTCAGCAAAGCGCTCGATAAGGAAATCTTGCAGTATATTGAATTGATCTGCACTTTGGTGAATTCGCCCTTTATTCACCACATCTTCGAGCCACACCCATTGCCAGAATCCAGTCTCGAATAATGATGTTGGCGTATCCGCATTGTTTTCCAGAAGCTTCGCTGGTCCAGAACCGTTGTAGGCGAAATCCATTCGTGAATAGAGGGACGGTTCATTGCGTTTCCATGAGGAAGCGACCTGAGACCACATAACTTCAGGAATCGCACATTTCGTCAGTAACTGTTCACTGTGTACCACTTGGTCAACAATTTCGAGGCACATCTGGTGCAGCTCTTCTGTGGGATCTTCAAGATCCTGTTCGATCTGCGCCAGAGTAAACTGATAATACGCGGTCTCATCCCAGTAAGGTTGGTCGTACATGGAATGGAAGCCAAAACCAAACTGGCGTGCCAGTTCACGCCAGTTTTCTCTTTCTTGTATTTCTCTTCGAAACATAGTGTCTGTTAACCGCCGCGACTACCTGATACCGCTTTGCCAAAGCCGCCTCGAGACATAGCCTGACCAATCGTACCGCCGCCACGCTTGTTCAATCGGCTGCTCGCAACGCTAGTCGGCTGGTTTCGGTACGAGCCATAAAACTGCCCGGCACCGTTGTAATATTTCGACTTGTAACGGTACATCGGCTCTGAATAGTAACTCTTGTTGTATCCGCTCAGATTGCTAAGAGCGCGACTAAAGAAGAACCCACTGGCAAAGGGAACATAGGAGTTGTAACGAGAACTGTAATAACAGTCATCTTGATAGAAGTCGTTCTCACACTCATGCTCTGTGGTATAGCGTGGTGCATTTTGCTCCGCTCTTTCCTTCGCTTCCTGATAGGCGATGTCACACTGCTCGCTGAACCCGGGTTCCGATGCTTTACACTCACTGGCGTCAAGGTAAATAGCGCCTTCAGTCGTTGACTCCTGTGTCGCAAGATAAAATATCCCGCCAAAGGCTGCAAAAGGGATAAGGCGGCTGACTTTAAAGCTCTTATCCATGGATGAACGTTTAACGTTAGAGCTGCGTTTCATCGTTTCTCCTAATACGTCATACAGGCGGCATTAAGTACACCGACAGAAACGGATACTGCAGCAAGTACAATACCCGCGGGTACCTCGTTGTTTTCAATCCGCTCTGATACTTTTGGCATCAGAATAAAACGAACAATTCCAAACGCAATCAGCTGAGCTAATAACGCGACAACACCCCAAACCATAAAATCAATGATGCTGACTGAGTTTTTCGCCGCGCCTGCAATTGCCAGACAGTAACCAAGAAAAGCACCACTTAACGCCACCGCCGCTGCTGTATTTTGCTCTTCTTTAATGAGTTGCCATTCATCATAAGGGGTCAGTTTTATATAAACGAATTTGAACGCCAAAACGAAAACAATCGACACTGAAAAATAGAGTAAGAAATTGGGAAATCCCGCTAACAAGTCTGCGATGATGTGCATTATTTGTCCTTTATCATTTTGTTCCATGCAAAATCTTCAATACGTTCATCTGCAATATAAAACAGTTTGCTTTTTGGTGGTACGTCAGTATCTAGGTCCGGATTTAGCTCGATGCCCTCACCTAAATCGATGGCAATAAGCGTTGCATGGTGATGCTTTTTAATAAACCCAAACAGGTTTTCAATCTTGGTCGTTGGTTGGTTTTCAGGATAGATCACGGAGTATTGTGTCATACCTCGAGTTGAGGCTAGCAGCTCCTGATGCAACGCACTCGAACCAGGATCCACGGCTGCCTTGGCTAACATTTCAGCCCCAACAGCTGGAATACACTCCGCTTTCGGGCAATGCTGGCTCAGTAAACGACCCAGCGCTTCATCTTTAAAATAGGCAAGCAAGTGTGCGTCAGGGTTCACAGAGGCACAATACAGTGCAGCAGACAAAGTGATATCATCCGATAAGTTATCGACGATGATGCAGCTCGCCTCTGTAATGTTCGCGTTTGACATCTCCTGTGAGTCGGTATAACTGGTTACTTTAATAAAGTGAATTTCACCCGGTAGAGGGTTTTCAATATCTGAGCGACTGCACAGTACTACCGGACGTTTTCCTGACTCTTCATGCTGCAACATACGAATCAGGTGCATGGTTCTTGACCCGTTCCAGCCCAATAATACGATATGGTTTTCCACTCTTACTCTCCGTTTACCGATAATTCCCGCTCGCCAATAATCTACCGCCGCACCTGCCACACGCCCCAAAAGTGCCGCAAACAGGCTCAATCCTCCCGGAATTACAAACAAGACCACAACCCACTTACCTAAATCGGTTACTGGAGAATGATCGCCGTAACCAACGGTGCTCGCCGTCACCATCAAGTAATAGATAAAGCTCGAAAAGTTTTCCGTAAGTTCCGTCTCGCCTGCCAGAACCAATAGCCCCCAAGAGAGGCTGATATATAAAAGGCTAATGACGACAAGGTTGCGGGTACTTAGTTTAAAAAAGTGCGAACTTAACCACTTTTTAACGACCAGCCACACTGCCATAAGTATTCAGTTCCTAAATGCATTACGTCTTTCAATAGTAACCCATTGATTGTAAGACACAAAAAAACCAGCCATATTCGGCTGGTTTTTGAGATTCATCTTAAGATAATGCGAAAAATTTACGCGTTACCCTTTACCTGCATATTAAGCTGTTCTGCAAAATCTAACATGCGGTTTAGTGGGATAAGCGACTTAACGCGAAGCTCTTCATCAACAAAGATTTCATGCTCTGCACCACCTTCACGAAGTGCTTGTTCAATCGCTTTCAAGCCGTTCATCGCCATCCAAGGGCAATGTGCGCAGCTACGACATGTCGCACCAGCTCCTGCTGTTGGGGCTTCGATAAGCTCTTTTTCAGGAACCAGTTGCTGCATCTTGAAGAAGATGCCTTTATCGGTTGCCACGATCATTTGCTTGTGAGGAAGCTCTTTCGCGGCTTTGATAAGCTGACTTGTAGAGCCAACAGCGTCGGCCAATTCAACCACGCTTGCTGGTGATTCTGGGTGAACTAGAATCGCAGCGTCTGGATAAACGCTCTTCATCTTGCGCAGTGCGTCAGCAGAGAACTCATCATGAACAACACATTCACCTTGCCACAGCAGCATGTCTGCGCCAGTCTTATTCGCAATGTACGAACCCAGGTGACGGTCAGGACCCCAGATGATTGGTTTGTCTTCTGCGTCCAGGTGTTCAACAATTTCAAGTGCAATACTTGATGTGACTACCCAGTCAGCACGTGCTTTAACCGCTGCAGATGTATTGGCGTAAACCACAACCGTATGGTCAGGGTGAGCATCACAGAACTCACTGAATTTATCCGCAGGACATCCAAGATCAAGCGAACATTCCGCTTCCAACGTTGGCATTAGAATGCGCTTTTCCGGAGTTAGAATCTTCGCCGATTCGCCCATAAAGCGAACGCCACCGATGATCAATGTGCTTGCCGGGTGACGGTTACCGAACTTCGCCATTTCTAGCGAGTCACCAACAAAACCGCCAGTCTCTTCAGCCAACGCCTGAATTTCAGGGTCAGTGTAGTAGTGCGCGATAAGGACGGCATCTTTTTCTTTAAGCAGCTTTTTAATGCGCTCAATGTAAGACGCTTTCTCGTCTTCGCTCAACGGAACAGGTTTTGGAGGGAATGGGTAAACAGTGTCGATTTTATCTAGTATATGGCTCATTGCTCTTGCTCTACGCAACTTCCTTTAATCCGCGTATTGTAACCTCGTTAATTTTCAAAAACCAACCCATAGCGAGGATTTATAGAGCTCTAGCCGTATATCTTTGTTCCAATTAACACTTATTAGCTTAATACACAGGCCAATAAAAGAAAAAGGAGCCAGAAGCTCCTTTTAGAAATAATCAAAGACAGTGGTTACAGTTTAGCGCCTGCAATTTTCGCTGAGGCACTATTTGGGTACTCATCGACCACTTGCTGATAAAACTTCTTCGCCTGCTCAGCATTGTTGTTACGCTCAGCGATATCGCCAAGTTTCACCAATGCATCTGCTCGCTTGTTAGAATCTTTGTAAGAAACCACTGCAATAAAGCTTTTCGCGGCGTCTTTATCCTGCTTTTTAGCGTAATACAATTGGCCTAACCAATAATGTGAGTTCGCTGTGTAAGTGGAGTCAGGATAATCCTTCTGGAATTGCTGGAACGCAGCAATTGCGCCAGCGTAATCGCGCTTTTTAAGGATAAGATCCACAGCGTCTTGGTAAGCCGTCTGCTCATCAGCATTCGGAGTGTATTGACCACCCGGTTCTGCAGACTCCGTCTCTTGAACGACGGGCGCTGACTTCATCTCACCACGCATGCGATCAAGCTCAACGAACAGCTCTCTCTGCCTCTGAAGCATTTGCTTCATTTCATGGTTGTTTCGTTCCAACTGACCTCTTAGATCACTGATCTCTCGTGACATTTGGTCAATTTGCTCTTGCATTTGGAACTGAAGACGGCTGCGACTTTGCAGTAGGCGTTCTAATCGCTCGACATCCGTCTCGGATGAACGACTTTTAGAAACTGAAGATGTGCTGTTGAGATCAGATACTGGAGCTGGTGCAGCGAACGCAAAGCTCGCTGCACTTGCCAGTAACGTAAGCGCAACAGCGCGCTTAGTGTTACTGAACAACATGAGGATTCCCTCGAATTAGTATACTAAAACCGCACGACGGTTTTTAGCGTAAACGTCATCAGACTGGCCTAGAAGAAGTGGCTTTTCTTCACCGTAGCTAACGATTGAAATTTGGTCTGCCTGAACACCTAGTGCTTGTAGGTAGTTTGCAACTGCTTGAGCACGACGCTCACCTAGCGCGATGTTGTACTCTGGCGTACCACGCTCATCAGCGTGACCTTCGATAGTTACGCGTAGTGATGGGTTTTTGCTTAGGTACGCCGCGTGAGCCGCTAGCATCTCTTCGTAATCACCAGCAATTGTTGAGTTATCAAATGCAAAGTAGATAGTTTGAGTTTCGCGTAGCGCTTGCTCTTTTAGCTCTTGCTCAGTCAGTTGACCAGCTTGGTCGATAGGTGATACGACTGTTGTTTCAACAGCGCCGCTTTGGTTAGTTGCGTCACCTGTACTTGAAGCAGCGTCGTCACTTGAACTACACGCAGTCATAGCCATAACTGGAAGCGCGATAAGTAGCCCTTTTAGAACCTTGTTAAGTTGCATCTTATTTTCCTTTATTAATCTATCTTATTATTACAAAAACGGTGACCACGCAGGCGCTCTTACGCGTCCATTTGTCGCAGGTAATCTCGCTTTAAATCGACCATCAATGGAAACCATCGAAAGTACGTTTTTCTTATTGTACATGGAGCTATATACAACCATGCCACCGTTTGGAGCAATACTTGGTGACTCATCAAGTAAGGTCTTGGTAAGAACTTGAAGAGCACCCGTTTCTAAATCTTGTTTTGCCAAGTTGAAGCCTGAATCACTGCGATTCACCATCACCAGGAATCGGCCGTCAGGTGTGATTTGACCACTCAGGTTCTGACTACCTTGCCAAGTTAAACGATTAGTATCACCGCTGCCCAAATCTACTTGATAAATTTGAGGTTTTCCACCCCTATCCGATGTGAAAACCAACGATTTTCCATCTGGGTGCCAGAACGGTTCTGTATTATTTGATCTGCCACGCGTAATTTGTGTGAGCTGGCGAGATCTCAGGTCGAATGTGTAGACCTGCAATGAACCCGTCTTCGACAGAACAAGCGCAAGTTTGCTGCCATCCGGAGAAAACTTAGGTGCACCGTTGTGACGAGGATAAGAAGTAATCTTTTCTCGTTCGCCAGTGTAGATATTCATGATGTAAATTTCAGACTGACCGTTTTGGAAGCTTACATACGCTAGCTTCTGGCCATCTGGAGACCAAGACGGTGACATCAACGGCTGTTTAGAGCGAAGTACCAAGCGCTCGTTATAACCGTCGTAATCAGAAACACGCAGTTGATATGGGAAACGCTCAGTGTCGCTCACTACCACATAAGCGATTCGGGTCATGAAGGCACCGCGGTCACCCGTCAGCTGCTCATAAACCAAATCGGAAATACGGTGCGCGTATTCACGCATACGAGATGCTTCTACGGTTGCGACTTTGTTGAACAACACATGGTCTTTAGATAGCACCAATTCGCCATCACTACCTAATGCTTTACCCTGACCACCGGTTAGCTGACCACGAACAATATCAACGAGTTGGTAGTTAACCACGTAGTTGCCCTGCTCATTTTGAGTAATTGAACCTGTCAGTAAGGCATCAACCCCCAGGTTAGTCCATGAATCAAAGTTAACCTCAGATTCATTAAAAGGCGTCTGTGGCATTTTATTGGTAGGTACCGGGCTGAATTTTCCGCTGCGTTGTAAATCAGAGGCAATTACCGCAGAAATATCTGTTGGCAGCGCCGTAGCACCTTCCCATTTAAATGGAACCACAGCAATTGGTCGTGCTGAATCAATACCGTCGGTAATAACCAACTCTAGTGCAGCGTTAGCTACATTCGTCATACTGCTTAGCAGTACAAACATTCCTAGTAAAAGGCGTTTAATCACGTCTCTGTTCCTTTTAGTCCAAAGCAACCGTTAAGTTGATGTCTTTCAGTTTTTCATTGACCGCAGCTTCTGACGATTTAGGGAACGTCCCAACTTGTGCAATCGCTCTTTTTGCTGCCGCACAAACTCGCGTATCGCCACCCAGTACGGTAACACCAGCAACCATCATATCCGACCCGGTAGGAATCAGTTTGATGTTGACCCTACACTCCTTTCCCAGCAAATAGTCATCCTTAATCAACTTTTGCTGAATACTCTGAGTGTATATCGACGACATACGAGAAAGCTCGTCGTTGATAAATTGGTTACGAGCCGCACTGTTTTGGCTTGCTTCATCTTCTAAGCCAGCAAAAATGTCATCCAATGCTGCTTCTTGTTGTTTACGTTCACGCTCGGCTTTCTCAGCAGCTTCACGAGCTTTACGTTCGCGCTCAGCCGCCTCTTTGGCTGCTTTTTCTTTTGCGATACGTTCTTGCTCGGCTTTTTGCGCGGCTTCACGTTCACGTTTGGCTTTTTCTTCAGCTTCTTTCGCTGCTTTCTCGCGCGCCACACGTTCTTGTTCCGCTTTTGCAATCGCCGCTTCTTTCGCTAAACGTTCCTGCTCCGCTTTACGTACCGCCTCTTCTTTGACTTTACGTTCTTGTTCAAGCTTAGCAGCTCGCTCTTGCTCTTTGCGAACACGTTCCTCTTCGGCTTTGCGTTCCTGCTCTTTTTTCTTACGCTCGGCTTCCGCTTCACGAGCGGCTTGAGCATCTTTAGCCTGTTGCTCTTTCAGCTTGCGAATTTGCTCTTCTTCAGCTTTGCGATTTTTTTCCAGCTGCTCGGCTTCCCGTCTTAATTTATCCAGACGTTCTTGCTCCTTCTTAGCGGCTTTTTCGCGTTGCTGACGAATCTCTTTCGCTTGTTGCTGAACAAGCTTTGGATCGATAACAACCGCCTGAACCATCTGTCCTGTTGGTTCAGGTTTTGACATTGTTAGATCAGTACCCCAAAGCAATGCGACTACCAACAGGGCGTGCAAACCCACCGATATCATTATCGGCTTGGAGTACTCTTTGGTCTGGTTCTTTTTTTCTTTCATGAATAGTTGACGTTTATTCCCTGATATCGGTCAGGAGCCCTACTTTAGGGATACCGGCACGACTCAATTCATCAAGTAGAAGGACTACATCTGCATACGGGGTTGCTGCATCGCCACCTACCGCAACAGGTGAATCAGGTTTAAGCGATCGCTCAGCTTTCACACGGACAATCACATCTTGCAGTGATAAGCCACGTTGAACTTCTTCATCGTTGACACTCAGACCTAAGTTACCATCGCGATCAATTTCGATAATGATGAAACTGCTATCAGTATCTCCGGCTAGCTCCTGAGCAGGGGTTGCGTTTGAGGTCTTTGGTAGCTCAACGTCAACACCTTGCGTCACGAATGGAGCGGTTGCCATGAAAATGATCAACAGTACCAGCATCACGTCGATATAAGGTACAACGTTGATCTCTGCCGTCATTTTGCGCTTTTTAGGTTGGTAACCCGCCATGCTTTATTCCTTATCCGCGCTGTCTCGGCCAGCCATCGCCTGACGATGAAGGATGCTGTGGAATTCTTCTGAGAAAGTCGCGTAAGTGTGCTCAAGCTTACTTACTTTGTTGCTTAGTCGGTTGTAAGCCATTACCGCTGGGATAGCAGCAAACAGACCCATTGCCGTCGCGATCAACGCTTCTGCGATACCTGGTGCTACCATCGAAAGGGTTGCTTGTTTTACTTCACCCAGTGCGATAAACGCATGCATGATGCCCCAAACGGTACCAAACAGACCAATGTACGGGCTGATTGAACCTACCGTAGCAAGGAAAGGTAAGCTGGTTTCTAGCTCATCCACTTCACGAGCAACAGCAACGCGCATGGCACGTCCTGTCCCTTCCATAATGTAAGCTGGAGAGTTCGCGTTACTCTTACGCAGACGCGCAAATTCTGTAAAACCGGCGTAGAAGATCTCTTCTGTGCCGATGATTTCATCTTTACGAGCTTTTACTTTTTGGTAAAGCTGAGAAAGATCGGTACCTGACCAGAACTTGTCTTCAAATGATTCTGCATCTTTTGATGCGTGTGAAAGCACTTTGCTGCGCTTAATGATCATTGCCCATGACGCAATCGACATACCAAGTAGTGTCAGCATCACAAGTTTTACCAACAGACTTGCCTGAAGAAAGAGATCTAAAATGGAAATATCAGCAGTCACTATTTGTTAGCTCCGAATTAATAAATGCTGGAATAGCTATTGGTTTCATTTTCTTATTATCGACACATGCTACCTTAACAAAGGTACTGCACAATATCCGCCCTTGATCATTGACCAACTCTTGACAGAATTGTAAAGACGCACGTTTTATTTCTGACACTCGGGTCAAGACTGTCAAATGTTCGTCCAGTTTCGCCCCTTGTTTGAAATCGATATCCATGTGTCGGACAACGAAACCGATGTTTTGTTCCAGTAACACTTGTTGAGAGATACCTTTTGCACGCAGCATTTCAGTACGGGCACGCTCAAAGAATTTCAGGTAATTTGAATGATAAACAACGCCACCCGCGTCTGTGTCTTCATAGTACACGGTGATCGGCCAGCGGAATGAATTAGATGTGCCTTGCAAGAGAGTACCAATAGAGTCAATTCTTTAAAGTAGTTACTATAACTTAAGCAATATGAATTGGTACTAAGTGAGCGGAATATTTTTGATTTTTGTAGAAAAAATAAAAGCCAGGCAAAGAGCCTGGCTTTTAATCGATGATGAAATAACCGACTTTATTTCAGCTTATTTCAAGCTACATGAAATAGCGTACAGTTAAGTACAATAAGATAGTCAGTGAAAAGTATGGGCTGAATAACACTTGCCAATACCAACTTCTCGGCTTGAAGCCAACGCCAAACACCATGCTTGAGCATACTGCCCAAATCAGTGCTGGAGCGATGACGGCGTTAAACCCGCCAATCGCCTGGCTATAGGCTTCTGGCTCCCACATGACCAATCCAACATGCATAAAGCCGAGGATGAGAGATAAGACCCTCAGCAGAGTCTTATCTGTTGGTTCATGTAACTTCGCTACCTTATCAGCGAGATCACTCACTGTCTTTGTCCATCATTTCTGAGTGCTCTAACCAAAGAGCGTTGATGATACCGAATGCACAAGCAAGTAGTACACCTAGAATCCATGCGAAATACCACATAGTGATTGCTCCTTAGTAAAGTGAGTTTTTGTTGTCTTCAATGTACTTATCATCCAAGCGGCCGAACATCTTGTAGTAAGTCCAAGACGTGTAACCCAGAATGATTGGTACCATCACAAACGCAACACCTGTCATTAGGTTCAGCGTCAGCTCAGATGAAGTAGCATCCCACATCGTCAAGCTGTGGCTAGGCACTAGATCTGACGGCATGATGAATGGGAACATCGCAAAGCCAGCAGTAAAGATAATACCCGCAACACCAAGGCTTGAAGTGATGAACGAAGTCGCACACTTTTCAAGGCGAGAAGCCAGTACAGTCAGCAGTGGCATCGCAACACCTAGTACTGGTGCAGCCCATAGCAGTGGGTGAGTTTCAAAGTTCTTCATCCACGCACCTGCTTCACGAATCACCTCTTTGTTCAGCGGGTTAGACGCTGCATTGGTATCAATACCACCAACAATTACGTAGCCTTCAATGTTCTGAACCCAGAAACCAGCAACAACAAACGTTACCACGGTTAGCAGACCAGTAAGCTGAGCGACGTTACGCGCACGAGTATGCACTTCGCCAGTAGTCTTCATCTGTAGCCAGCTTGAACCTTGCATCAGAATCATGAACAAGCTTACTAGGCCACACAGCAACGCGAATGGGTTTAGCAGACCAAAGAATGAACCGTGATACGTTGGCATCAGGAAGTCACTCAATTGGAATGGAACACCTTGTAGAAGGTTACCAAAAGCTACACCGAAGATAATTGGCGGTACAAAGCCACTGATTGAGATACAAATGTCCCAGTTTCTGCGCCATTTTGGATCTTCAATTTTCGAGCGGTAGTCCAGACCAAGAGGACGTAGCCATAGCGCTGCAAGCGTCAAGATCATCGCCAGGTAGAAACCAGAGAATGACGTTGCGTAAACAAGAGGCCAAGCCGCAAACAATGCACCACCCGCAGTGATAAGCCAAACTTGGTTACCATCCCAGTGTGGGGCGATTGAGTTAATCATGACACGACGTTGTGTGTCGCTTTTACCGATAACAGGTACAAGCGCACCTACACCCATATCGAATCCATCTGTTACTGCAAAACCAACTAGTAGAACACCGATCAGTACCCACCAGATGAATCGCAAGATTTCGTAATCAAACATCTTGTTGTCTCCTTGTCTTACGCTTCTACTTGGCGACTAACTTTGTCTTCAACAGAGTCAGCGTTTTGCTCGAAGTGGTAACGTCCAGTTTTCAGACTACTTGGACCTTTACGAGCGAATTTCACCATTAAGTAAACTTCTGCAATCAAGAATGCAGTGTAAAGCGCCAGAATTGCGAATAGTGAAGTCAAGATTTCACCGGCTGTCAGTGCTGAGGCAGCGACGTGTACTGGGAGAATCTCACCAACCGCCCATGGTTGACGACCAAACTCCGCAACAAACCAACCTGCTTCGATAGCAATCCATGGAAGTGGAATACTGAATAGCGCAGCTTTAAGCAGCCATTTCTTCTGTGTAATCTTCTGACGACACGTTTGGATGAACGCCAAGCCGAATACGAATAGCATGATGAAGCCACACGCAACCATGATACGGAATGACCAGAATAGCGGCCACACGGTTGGGATAGAGTCATCCGCTGCTGCTTGAATCTGCTCTTCTGTCGCATCAACAACATTTTCTGTGTAGCGTTTTAGAAGTAGACCGTAACCTAGGTCACCTTTCACTTCATCGAACGCAGCCATGTTCTCTTCAGACTTATCACCCGCACGAAGCTTCTCTAGCAGCTCGTACGCGTACATACCCGTACGGATACGCTCTAAGTGTTGATCATGCAGGTCACGTAAGCCCGTTACTTCCTTATCGATAGAACGAGTTGCAATAATACCCATTACGTAAGGGATCTTAATTGCGTAGTCAGTATGCATGTCTTCTTGGTTAGGAATACCAAACAGCGTGAACGCAGCTGGTGCTGGTTCTGTGTGCCATTCAGCTTCTACCGCAGCAAGCTTCACTTTCTGAACTTCACCAAGCTCATAGCCTGATTCGTCACCAAGAACGATAGTAGAAAGAATCGCTGCCATACCGAATGAAGCGGCAATAGCAAATGAACGACGAGCGAACGCCACGTCACGACCTTTTAATAAGTAGTATGAACTGATGCCTAGAACAAACATTGCGCCACAGGTGTAACCAGAAGCTACCGTGTGAACGAATTTAACCTGAGCAACTGGGTTAAACACAACTTCAGCAAAGCTCACCATTTCCATTCGCATGGTTTCGAAGTTGAATTCCGCGCCAACTGGGTTTTGCATCCAGCCGTTCGCAATCAGAATCCACAGTGCTGAGAAGTTAGAACCTAAAGCCACCAGCCAAGTTACCGCTAAGTGTTGACGTTTAGACAGTCGATCCCACCCGAAGAAGAATAAGCCTACAAACGTTGACTCCAGGAAGAACGCAACCAGTGCTTCGATGGCGAGTGGTGCACCAAAGATGTCACCTACGTAGTGCGAGTAATACGACCAGTTAGTACCAAACTGGAACTCCATGGTAAGGCCGGTAGCCACACCAAGTGCAAAGTTAATACCGAACAGCTTGCCCCAGAACTTGGTCATGTCCTTATAGATTTGCTTATTCGTCATTACGTACAACGACTCCATAATGGCCAGTAGGAAGGCCATACCAAGGGTCAATGGTACGAATAGGAAGTGATACATCGCTGTTAGTGCAAACTGCAACCGCGATAGATCAACTACGTCAATCATGGTAACTCCTATGTGTCGGCTGAATGACACTCTCTACATATTGCAATCCATAATCAAGTGTTATTCACACATGAAATATGTTGAATTGTCACAACTTTTTGTTGCGAAAATGTACTTCGTTGGTTAGTTAATTGTTAAGCATCAGCTAATATAGCTGTGGCTAATATTACTTGTAAAAACACATTGTTTCAAAAGATTTATAGCCAGAATGCGCTTTGATACACATCAATATTTATGCACAGAACGTGGACAAAAATCCATCACCTTGACGCAAATCAAACAACACCTGACGCAAATGTTAAGGCTGGGTAATCAGGGGAGTAAATAACGGGCTACAGACAAACATTAACGCAACAACTAGAACTTTTCTGTTAACTAAAAAGGAATTAAAGAAATTCAATAAATGAGATATAGATCACCAAAAGCAAAAAGGCTGAGCAATTTGCCCAGCCTTTTTACTTTCTATTTTTCGATTCCAAAGTGGAGATAAGCCCGATCAGTGGCAATTCTACCCCGTGGTGTTCGTTGTAAATAACCTTGTTGAATCAGATAAGGTTCCAGCACGTCTTCTATGGTGTCTTTTTCTTCACCAATAGCCGCAGCCATATTGTCTAAGCCAACGGGACCTCCGCCAAACTTCTCCATAATCGCGAGGAGAAGTTTACGGTCCATATAGTCGAAGCCCTGAGCATCAACATCAAGCATGTTAAGCGCTTTATCAGCGACATCAGCACAGATGTGACCATTGCCTTTCACTTCCGCATAATCACGCACACGACGTAATAAACGGTTTGCAATACGAGGTGTGCCACGAGCACGACGTGCGACCTCTAAAGCCCCTTCCGGGTCCATAGAGAGACCTAAACAATCCGCACTACGCTGAACAATGTCCTGCAGGTCTTTAATCTTATAAAACTCAAGACGCTGAGTGATACCAAAACGGTCGCGTAATGGTGACGTCAGTGAACCAGCACGCGTTGTCGCCCCGATTAAGGTAAATGGCGGCAAATCGATTTTAATTGAGCGAGCTGCCGGACCTTCACCAATCATAATATCTAGCTGGTAGTCTTCCATCGCGGGATAAAGCACCTCTTCAACCATTGGGCTCAAGCGGTGGATTTCATCGATAAAGAGAACATCATTTTCTTCTAAGTTGGTGAGCAGCGCGGCTAAGTCCCCTGCTTTTTCCAGCACAGGGCCTGAAGTGGTACGAATGTTCACTTCCATTTCGTTAGCAACGATATTCGCGAGTGTGGTTTTACCCAAGCCAGGAGGACCAAAAATCAGCAGGTGATCTAACGCTTCATTACGCAGCTGTGCCGCTTTAATAAAGATCTCCATCTGGCCTCGAACGTGATCCTGACCTTGGTAGTCTTCTAACTTTTTCGGACGGATTGCACGGTCAATGACGTCTTCTTCCCTAAACGCCGGGTTTTCTGGAGCGATTAAACGATCAGCTTCAATCATCTTGTTACCTTGAAAAAATGGTTACCTGAGAGAATAGATTACCTTAAGCAACTTATTGCAATAGGCAAACTGTTACCTTCGGACTGGCGTTACACCATTGATTTTAGCGCTTCACGAATCAGCTGCTCGCTGTTCATATCCGGTTTCGCGATTTGAGACACGACTTTCGAGGCTTGCGTTGGTTTGTAACCTAGAGCAAGCAGTGCACTCACCGCCTCTTCTTCTGCGTTGTTAGATGCAGCCGTTGCGGAATCTGCTGGTGCGGCATCGGTAAATGGGGTAAAGAGATCACCAGCACCCCACCCTTTCAGACGGTCTTTCATTTCAACCACAAGGCGCTCAGCCGTTTTCTTACCAACGCCCGGCAGCTTAACGAGTGTTGAAACATCCTCTCGTTCAACGCATGTAACAAACTGACTTGCTGTCATACCAGACAAAATGCCCAAGCCCAATTTAGGACCCACGCCGTTTGCTTTAATCACTTCACGGAACAACGCACGCTCTTTTACGGTATTGAAACCGTAAAGCAGCTGAGCATCTTCGCGAACAACAAAATGAGTATAAATGATGGCTTCTTCGCCGATGTTTGGCAGCTCGTAGAAACAGCTCATTGGCATCTGAACTTCATAACCAATGCCGTTAACTTCAATTAAAACTTCAGGAGGTTGCTTTTCTAGCAAGGTGCCGCGAAGACGTCCAATCACGATAAATACTCTTTGGAAATGAATTTGCGACAGGATAATAAAGAACTGGATAGACATCCAGTTAATTTTACCGGTAGCGCCCTTTTCGTGCGCTGGTTGCCTTTCCTGCCAAAGCCACTAGCGTTTTGTTGGTATTGGCATGACAGATTGCCACACCCAAGGCATCGGCCGCATCGGCTTGCGGTTTTGCCGGCAGCTTCAACATATGTTGGACCATGTGCTGGACCTGAGTTTTATCTGCACCGCCTGTCCCCACAACGGCCTGTTTAATCAGGCGTGCGGCGTATTCATAAACAGGTAAATCCGCATTTACTGCCGCTACGATTGCACTGCCTCGAGCCTGTCCCAGTTTTAGCGCAGAATCAGCGTTTTTCGCCATAAAAATTTGTTCGATAGCGAAGACATCTGGCTGAAACTGAGTAATGATTTCCGTAACACCGGCATAAATTTGTTTGAGTCGACCCGGGAGCTCTTTTTCAGACATGCGGATACAGCCGCTGCCAAGATATTGCAAATGGCGGCCTTGCTGGCGGATGACACCGTAACCGGTAATACGTGAGCCTGGGTCAATGCCCAAAATAATTGACATTAAGTTTCCTAATCAACAACTCATTAAATTTATTAGACTTATTAGAATATATTTCATTAAAACAAAAACTCCCGCAATTGCGGGAGTTTTTCTTCAATTGTTGTGCGTTTATTCTGCGTCTTTTTCTTTTGCTACTGTTACCGCAACTGCCAGCTCTTCTAGCGCTGCAGGGTTTGCAATGCTTGGTGCGTCTGTCAGTAGACACGCTGCTGCTGTTGTTTTAGGGAACGCGATAACATCACGGATGTTCTCAGTACCACATAGCAGCATAACCAGACGGTCCAGACCGAATGCAAGACCTGCGTGTGGAGGCGTACCGAACTTCAGTGCGTCTAGAAGGAAGCCGAATTTTAGTCGTTGCTCGTCAGCATCGATACCTAGGATATCGAACACTGCAGCCTGCATTTCTGCGTTGTGGATACGTACAGAACCGCCGCCCACTTCGTAGCCGTTTAGAACCATGTCGTATGCGTTTGAGTTTGCTGCCGCTGGGTTCGCTTTTAGCTCTTCCGCATTAACACCAAGAGGTGCCGTGAACGGGTGATGCATTGCGTGTAGGTTGCCTTCGTCATCTTCTTCGAACATTGGGAAGTCAACAACCCATAGAGGTGCCCATGCAGACTCGTCCGTTAGTTCTAGATCTTTACCTAGTTTCAGACGTAGTGCACCTAGTGCTTCTGCAACGATGCCTGCTTTGTCAGCACCAAATAGGATGATATCGCCAGATTCTGCTTGAGTGCGGTCTAGAATGCCGTTGATCACGTCTTCGTTTAGGAACTTAGCAACTGGAGACTGGATACCTTCCACCCCTGCAGCGCGGTCGTTAACCTTCATCCACGCCAGACCTTTCGCTCCGTAGATACCAACGAACTCAGCGTAACCGTCGATTTGCTTACGAGTCAGAGATGCGCCACCTGGTACACGGATTACCGCAACACGACCTTTCTCGTCGTTTGCCGGACCAGAGAACACTTTGAAGTCTACGTCTTTTACAAGATCAGCAACGTCTACTAGCTCTAGTGGGTTACGTAGGTCTGGTTTGTCAGAGCCGAAACGACGAATTGCTTCCGCAAACGGCATTACTGGGAACTGACCCAGGTCTACGTTTAGTAGCTCTTGCCACATATCGCGAACCATGTTTTCAGTCACTTCACGTACTTGATCAGCCGTCATGAATGACGTTTCGATATCGATCTGAGTGAATTCTGGCTGACGGTCAGCACGCAAGTCTTCGTCACGGAAACACTTAACGATTTGGTAGTAACGGTCAAAACCAGACATCATTAGCAGCTGTTTAAATAGCTGTGGAGACTGAGGAAGCGCGTAGAAGCTGCCTTTATGAACACGGCTTGGTACCAGGTAGTCACGAGCACCTTCTGGCGTCGCTTTAGTTAGTACTGGTGTTTCGATATCCAGGAAGCCGTTGTCGTCTAGGAAACGACGAACAAAGCTAGACGCTTTAGCACGTAGCTTGATGCGGTCACTCATTTCTGGACGACGTAGGTCCAGGTAACGGTACTTCAGACGCTGCTCTTCAGAGTTCTTTTGGTTGAAGTCTAGAGGCAAAACGTCAGAGCGGTTGATGATTTCAAGACCTTTCGCAAGGATCTCAACTTCACCGGTTGCCATGTCTTTGTTTACTTGGCTTTCTGGACGAACACGAACTTCACCCGTTAGTTTGATACAGAATTCATTACGAAGTGTGTTAGCCACTTCATACGCATCCGCCATATCTGGATCTACAACTACCTGAACGATGCCTTCACGATCTCGCATATCGATAAAAATAAGACCGCCTAAATCACGGCGACGGTTAACCCAGCCGCAAAGTTCTACAGTTTGTCCTGCAAGGGACTTGTTCAGGTGACCACAGTAATGGGTACGCATAATGAAATTCCCAATCTCTCAAAAGTTGTTGACTACGCTCTGTCGGCTTCATTGCCAAGCAGAGTAAAGATTCAGTTATACGCTGAAAGTCTATGAAAATCGACTACTCAGCGTACAATTAAGTGTGTTTTATCATTCATTGGTGCTTTTTAGTACTACAACTGTTCAAAACCGCACCAGAGCGAAAAAATTGCTGCTGATTATAACGTGAAATTACCTATTTCAGCAAAACTCTCGTAAAGTGATCGCAGGATTAAATGTAAAGAAGAATAATGGATAACTTACCCCTTCGACTTGGACTAACCATGTGGTCACATAACCTGTGGCAACAAAGCTTTTATGGTAGTGGCACAAAGCCTGCTGAGCGTTTAGAGAAGTACGCACAGGTATTCCATACTGTAGAAGGCAATACCACCTTTTATGCGACACCGTCACTTAATACTGTTCAAAACTGGAAATCAGCAACACACGACGATTTCAAGTTTACCTTTAAGCTACCAAAAGCCATTACTCACCAGCAAATGCTAAGAGGATGTGATGAGCAGTTGCGTGACTTTATGAAAGTAATGGAACCGCTCCATGAGCGAGTCGGTCAGTGGACAATCCAGTTGCCCGCCGCTTTTGGCCCTGAATACCTCGATCGTTTAAAAAAGTTCTGCGTCAGCTTTCCACCGAATTTCCCTCTTGGTGTAGAAGTGCGTCATATGGCGTTTTTCTCCAAAGGTGACGATGAACGAGCGCTCAATCAATGGCTGATAGAAAATGGCATCGACCGAATCATTATGGACAGCCGACCTGTGTTTGCAGCTAAACCAAATAGTGAAGCAATCATCGATGCGCAGATGAAAAAGCCCAAAGTGCCAGTACACGCGATTGCCACTGCTTCCCACCCGATGATCCGCTTTATCGGTCACCCGGAAGAACAGCAGAATTATGACTTTTTTAAGCCTTGGCTGAGCAAACTTCCACAGTGGATTAACGAAGGTAAACAGCCTTATGTGATGATCCATACCGCTGACAACATCATCGCACCAGAACTGGCTGCAAACATTTATAAGAATCTACAAAAGCACATTACGCTCCCTGATTTGGAGCCCTTCCCTGCCAATGATGGCAACTCCCAATTACAGATGTTCTGATGCAATCTAAAGCAATGCATGACAGAGGCGCGAATTTCTCATAAAATACGCGCCTTTTTTGATGTCTGACGTTTTTTGAAGACTAGACGTTTTTGAAAACTAATAGTCCCGTCAGCTTGTATGCAGAGATTTGGTTATGAACCCTAAGAGCAATCCAGATACTATTTTTTCGGCTCCAATCGATAAAATTGGGGATTTCACGTTTGATGAACGCGTAGCGGAAGTCTTTCCTGACATGATTCAGCGCTCGGTGCCGGGTTACAGCAACATCATTTCTGCGATTGGCATGCTGGCTGAACGCTTTGTTAAGCCGCACTCCAACATTTATGACCTTGGGTGTTCTTTAGGTGCAGCGACACTTTCAATGCGCCGCCATATTAAACAAGAAGGTTGTAAAATCATCGCTGTCGATAACTCTCCAGCCATGGTCGAACGTTGTAAGCTGCACGTAAACGCATACCGCAGCGACACACCAGTAGAAGTCGTTGAACAAGATATTCGTAATATCGAAATTGAAAACGCTTCGGTAGTCGTCCTGAACTTCACACTTCAGTTTCTTTCTCCAGAAGATCGCTACACGTTGTTAGAGAAAATCTACGCTGGTCTGCGCCCTGGCGGCATTCTGATTCTGTCTGAAAAATTCGTCTTTGAAGATGAAGTGTCTAATGAACTATTGATTGACCTTCACCACGATTTTAAACGTGCAAATGGCTACAGCGAGCTGGAAATCAGCCAAAAACGCAGCGCAATCGAAAATGTAATGCGTCCGGATTCTAAGAAAGACCATAAAGAACGTTTCGCCAAAATTGGATTCTCTAGCTACGACGTCTGGTTCCAGTGCTTTAACTTCGGCTCTATGTTTGCAATTAAGTAACCATTCGGATAAGTAAACATTCGAACTCAAACTCAATTTACTTTTACAACATCAACTCAGTGATTAACTAATTATGTTTAACTTTGCAAATTTCTATCAATTAATTGCCCAAGACACGCGTCTTCAACCGTGGCTAAACGTGTTACCACAACAGCTAACGGACTGGCAAAATGCAGAGCACGGTGACTTTGGTCGCTGGTTGAAAGCACTGAACAAAATTCCTGAGGGCTCACCGAATCAGGTTGACATTAAAAACTCAGTCACCATCAGTAATGACACACCTTTTCATGAAGGTGAACTGAAAAAACTAGAAAATTTGCTGCGTACATTCCATCCATGGCGCAAAGGGCCGTACACAGTACATGGTATTCACATTGATACTGAGTGGCGCAGTGACTGGAAATGGGATCGTGTACTTCCACATATCTCACCGCTAAAGAACCGCAGTGTACTCGATGTCGGCTGTGGTAATGGCTACCACATGTGGCGCATGCTTGGTGAAGGCGCTCGTCTTTGTGTTGGCATTGATCCTTCCCACCTGTTCCTGATCCAGTTTGAAGCGATCCGCAAACTGATGGGCGGCGATCAGCGAGGGCACCTGCTGCCATTGGGTATTGAGCAACTACCAAAACTAGAAGCGTTCGATACGGTATTTAGTATGGGTGTTCTGTATCACCGCCGTTCTCCGCTTGACCATCTAATTCAGCTCAAAGACCAGTTGGTTTCGGGTGGTGAGCTTGTATTAGAAACCCTAGTGATTGAAGGTGACGAAAACGCCGTTCTTGTACCGACATCTCGCTACGCTCAGATGCGTAACGTATATTTCTTCCCTTCAGCAAAAGCACTCAAAGTGTGGTTAGAGCTGGTTGGCTTTGAAGATGTCCGTATCGTCGATGAGAATGTGACTACGGTAGGTGAACAACGCACAACAGACTGGATGACTCACAATTCACTACCAGACTACCTAGATCCAAACGATCCGAGTAAAACAGTGGAAGGCTACCCAGCGCCACGCCGTGCAGTGCTTGTGGCTCGTAAATCATAATTAACTTAGATTTCTGACATTGCTCTAACTCACTGCTTCTATTAAGACATTACCCTCTCATCTTATCTCTTCAAGGGTGTGGTTCGCACCCTTGATTCTAAGCTTTTCATCACTATTCCTCACTCTATAAGAGATAGAGAAACATTCTTACTTGTGAGGCTTTGTTGATATAAGCTAAACTCTTAAAAATCAAACAACTTAATCCATCCCAAGGTTTTCAATGTTATTACGATTGACTCCGGTTGTTGCCATCGTCTTGCTATCTGGATGCACACTTACCAAAGGCGAACAGTACCACCAAGAAACGTTAGCCGCTATCCAATCCTCAGAAACGAATGTCAATAATCGTATTGCTACTCTGGAGCAGCAGCTCAGTAACCAATCGAACCATATCGACAACCTTGAAGGACAAGTGACGACACTAAAAGGCGAGCTTCGTACATTCCGCGATGAAGCTATGGCCGAAGTCAAAAAGCCAAAAGATCCTATTATCGTTCAGGCTCCTACCCCTGTAGAACAGACGCCAACACATAACATTATTCTCGGTTCAATTGAGAAAGTGACCATAGATTCTATCAAGCAGACGTTCGATGCTCGTGTCGATACTGGCGCAGCCACTTCGTCTTTAAATGCTATCGATATTAAAGAATTTGAGCGAAACGGTAAGAATTGGGTTCGCTTTCACTTAGCGGATAACACCAAGTCTGAAGAAGAAAAAAACATTTGGATTGAAGCTCCTGTCCTACGCTACGTGAAGATACGTCAATCCACGGCAGATGATCTTGATCGCAGAGCCGTTGTCGAACTGTGGGTCAAAGTTGGGAAAATCCATGAAAAAGCGCAATTTACGTTGGCAGATCGTTCCCATATGAACCATCCTATTTTACTAGGTAGAGAATTTATTCGCGACATCGCGTTGGTCGATGTGAGCCGCACATATATTCAAACAGAAGAAAACTAAGAATAATAAGGTAGATTATGACGTCAAAAATACCGTTTTACGTATCCGTCATTTTATTGGTGGTTGCGGGCATCGCTTTGAGTGTTTTCAGACACCAAAATTATGGCGTGCCATGGACTCCAGGTGAAACGCGTCAGGTATGGGATGTAGAAGCTCGTATAGAATTCAACGCTAACGGCAACGAAGTAAAAGCTTCCCTTGCCGCCCCTCATACTCAAAGTGGTTACACACTTATCGGCGAATCCGCTTCTTCTTCTGGTTATGGGGTCTCTTACATCAACTCAGACTCCGGACGTCGCGCAGAATGGTCAATCCGTCAGGCTCGCGGTCCTCAGACTATCTACTACAAAGCACAATTTCTGGTGGACCCACAAGCTCAGGTTACGCCTCTCCCACCAGCAGATGAGATTACTCCTCCAACGCTTTCAGCTCCGCAACAAGCTGCTGCAAACGCTCTGATTGAGCGAGCAATGAGCCGTTCAGCGGATAACGTGACATTTGCACGTGAACTGATCAAAACATTGAACGATCCGGACAGTCAAAACTCTGCTCTCCTGCTGAACGATTTTGACCGTACCGATGCGTTACACAATATCCTTCTCTCAGCGGGTGTCCAAAGCAAAATAGTGGGTGTTATTGAGCTGGAAGACGGACGCCGACGCCAAACCATTCAACCAATGGTGCAGGTGTGGTCTGGTAAAGACTGGGTTCTGTTCTCTCCAAACTCAGAGCAAAAGGCCGTGCAGCCTAACCTGTTGGTTTGGGATGAGTCCAACGTATCGCTGCTCGATTTAGTTGGCGGCAATAATAGCCAAGTTCATTTCTCAATGATCAAGCAGGATATGACGCCTCAACAGGCCACCAACAACAAGATTGAAGCCGATGGCCTGATGAACATTTCTATTCATAGCTTGCCACTTGAAGAACAAGCTATGTTTAAGACCATCATGCTGATCCCAATTGGCGCACTGATTGTGGTATTCCTGCGCGTGATTATCGGCCTGAAAACATCAGGTACCTTCATGCCAGTTCTGATTGCGGTCGCCTTCGTCCAAACGCAATTAATTACTGGTATTGTCGGCTTCTTGCTGATTGTCGGTACGGGCTTGATTATCCGAAGCTATCTGTCGCGACTTAATTTACTTCTGGTCGCTCGAATATCGGCGGTTATCATCACGGTAATAATGATCATCTCGGTATTCACTGTCGTCGCATTTAAGATCGGTCTGACAGAAGGTCTGACGATTACCTTCTTCCCGATGATCATCTTGTCATGGACCATCGAACGTATGTCGATTCTGTGGGAAGAAGAAGGGGCGAAAGAAGTGGCGATGCAAGGTGGTGGCTCACTACTTACCGCAGTACTGGTTTACCTGGCCATGACCAATTCGTACATCCAGCACCTGACGTTTAATTTTATTGGTCTGCAGTTAATCGTACTGGCAGGGATTCTACTACTTGGTACATACACTGGTTACCGCTTGACAGAACTTCGTCGTTTCAAACCGCTAGCGGAGGATTAAACGATGTTTGAACGTTATACCACGCCAGCAAAACTTCGCCACAAAGGCATCATGGGGATGAACAAGCGCAACCATAGCTATATTGGTCGCTACAATGATCGTTCCAAATATCCTTTAGTGGATGACAAGCTGAAAACTAAAATCATCGCTCAGGCAGCAGGGGCGACCGTCCCTGCCCTCATCGGTGTCATTCATAACCAAGCTGAAGTAAAGACCATCCACAACATGGTTAAAGAGTGGCCAGGCTTTGTAATTAAGCCTGCTCAAGGTAGTGGTGGTAAAGGTATTTTAGTTGTCACCTCACACAAAGATGGCGTATACACCAAGCCTTCAGGTGCAACCATTGGCAAAGAAGAAGTAGAGCGCCACATCAGTAACGCGCTTGCCGGGCTATTTTCTCTTGGTGGCAAAAACGATGTTGCCGTCGTTGAGAACCTGATCAAGTTTGATGACTGCTTTGATGGTTTCAGTTATGAAGGTGTGCCGGATGTTCGAATCATTGTATTTAAAGGCTACCCTGTAATGGCGATGATGCGTTGTTCGACTGCGGCCTCTGATGGTAAAGCGAACCTTCACCAAGGCGCTGTGGGTGTGGGTATTGATATCGCCACGGGTAAAGCGATCAGAGCCGTACAATTTGACCAACCTGTCACTCACCACCCTGACACCGGAAAAGACCTTTCAACGCTGGAAGTTCCACATTGGGAGCGCTTGCTTGAACTGGCTTCTAGTGCTTGGGAAATGACAGGTCTAGGCTACATGGGCACAGATATGGTGTTGGACAAAGAAGAAGGACCGATGGTTTTAGAGCTCAATGCGCGTCCGGGCCTGGCTATTCAAATCGCGAATGGCATGGGTTTACTGCCTCGTTTAAAACATATCGAAAGCCTTGGTACCCCTGCTGAATACCCTAAACCGAAAGAGCGCGTCGCCTACGCAGCAGCTCAGTTCGGCGTTAAACCGCAATTCTGATATCACTTTTGCTCACTGGACCTCGAACATGTGGTTCAGTGAGTGCAACTAGCATAAATTCCTCTGATTGCTAGGTCACCTTTCATATTTGAGCGATATAGCTCGTTTTCAATTTAAAGCGCGAAAACGCTAGCCTCAATCAATGATCTATCTAACAAATTAAACATAGAACGTTTTTTTAATACTCAACATATTGAGTATTATAATAGCTCCCCTAACTCAACTTATGAGGTTGAGACATGTTAACAAAAGATACAAATAATAAAGAACCATCGCTTGTTGACCATGAGACTCTAGACCAGCATTTACAACGCTTGTCAGAGATTTCTATACAGGCACTTGAAGAGCTTGCTGAAATGCTCGAAGTCACACCTGATGTTTCAGAAGATTAGCATTTAATCTTGATAAAGCTAAGTGCTCAAAAAGCCGAGACTGCCGTCCTACTGTCTCGGCTTTTTTATTTTGGTTTTAACACCAGTTATTTTCCTAGCGGCCTACCCCGCCTCAGATATCCTCGTTTCAGACTGAGAATATCCGGCATATTGTGACTTGATTTGATCGGAGATTTTTTCCGCAATCATGATGGTAGGTGCATTGGTATTTCCACCGATAAGCGTTGGCATTATCGATGCGTCAACCACTCTTAGCCCTTCTAACCCGTGGACGATTAAATCCTTATCCACCACCGCCAGTGGATCATCTGCCGTTCCCATTTTACACGTACCCACGGGGTGATATTGGGTATCAGCCCGGTTACGGATATCTTGCTCAATGGCATGGTCATCGTCAGCATCAACCGGATAAAAGTTATCACCTCGAACGTCATCAAATGCCTGACTTTCCATCATCTGATGTTGCTTCTTCCACGCTTTGATCATGATGCCGATATCATCCGGGTGGTTTAAAAAGGCAGGATCAATCAGCGGCGCGTCATAAGGGTCAGCACTTTTAAGTTTGACGGTACCCTTACTTTTTGGCCTTAGTAGCGTCACGTGAGAGCTATAACCGTGGCTCAGGTGAATCTTACGTGCATGATCATCAACCACTCCTACCACAAAGACGAACTCCAAATCAGGCACATCAATATTGTCATCAGAGTAAAGAAAGCCAATTCCTTCAGCAAAGTTACTGCTCATTTTGCCACTACGCTGGTTCATCCACTGAGGCAACGCTTTACCCATTTCAGAAACCATTCGTAGCGAGACACCAAAAGACTCTCTCTTATCAAGGCATTTGTAGCTGTGTACCAAATCAATATGGTCTTGTAAGTTTTCGCCAACACCCGGTAACTCATGAATTTGCTCAATATTGTGCTTATCGAGATCAGCTTTGGCTCCAATACCCGATAAAAGCAAGATCTGTGGAGAACCAAATGCGCCTGCCGATAAAATCACTTCACGATTGCATTTAATTTGGAAACGCTTCCCTTTCAAGCCGTATTCGACGCCAACCGCACGCTTTCCTTCAAACAGAACCTTGTGCGTGGTGGCTTTGGTCAGTACCGTTAGATTTGTCCGGCTTAAGTGTGGTGTCAGATACGCTTTTGCTGCACTGCATCGCTCACCATCTCGTTGAGTCACTTGCGTGTAAGTCGCGCCAAACTGTTGTGCGCCATTAATATCTGCACTGCGGGGAACACCGATGGACTCACAGGCCGACAAATATCGTTCAACAAGCTTACTTGGAGAGCGCAAATCAGTGACATTCAAAGGCCCGCCCTGACCATGGTATTCATTGTGGTGAACCTCGTTGTTTTCCGCTTTTTTGAAATACGGTAAACATTCGTCGTAACTCCAGCCAGTATTACCTAGACTTGCCCATAAGTCGTAATCATACCTGTTCCCTCTCGAGTACATCATGGCATTAATAGAGCTCGAACCACCTAACGCTTTCCCTCTCGGTTGATAACCTTTACGACCATTTAATCCGGTTTGTGGCACCGTTTCAAAGCCCCAGTTATGTAACTTGGTCGGCAGCATAGCCACCGTGCCGACAGGGGTCTGAATAAAAGCACTGTTGTCTTTGCCACCAGCCTCTAACAGACAAACCGTCACCTCAGAGTCTTCAGATAAACGCGAAGCTAAAACGCAGCCAGCAGAACCACCACCGACAATAATGTAATCGTAGCTTTCCATTACCGACCTCCCATAGGCAGTAAATGAACGGTACTCTCTTGCCATTGATGCAGGTAAGTCATGCCTCTTGAAGAAAGACGCAACACGCAAATGCGTAATCCTTTCGCTGATTTCGTCATATTTCATCCTTGAATCGATTTGGTCATTACAAACGTACTAAGTGAGGCGCGGTGTCAGCTATTTTTTATTCTTTAATCGCGGATCCGGCTTGCCGACAAAAACACGCAGTATCAGCTTTTGTATCCAACTTCCGTATGGAGGTGAAAAGAGCTGAACTGGAAACCAGTCTCGCATTTGCAAAACAGAACGAGCATGGCTCAATTCTCTGAACCCTTCTTCACCGTGGTAATTACCAATCCCTGAATTACCTACCCCGCCAAACGGCACCGAGTGATTGAGAACATGCCAGCCCCAGTCATTCAAGGTGACGCCACCACTATGAGTCTGTGTCAGCACAGTTTCACGCTGCGTCTCATCGTTAGTAAACAGGTAGCAAGCGAGGGGACGTGGTTTGTCAGTAATATATTGAATTACGTCATCCATGGATTGATAGGTATGAACAGGAAGCAACGGGCCAAAGATCTCTTCCTGACAAATACGCATATCTGGTGTCAGGTTGGTCGCGATATAGAGCGGCGTTTTACGTCCTTCTCCACCGTCCAGACATTGCGTAATCTCAGCGCCCCTTTCTTTTGCATCATTCAGTAAGTCATGGAATCGCTTATGCTGGGCATCATCCACGAGCGCGGTATAGTCCTGATTCGCTTTAATCTCGCCATACATGGATTGGTGAGCAGCTTTTAGTGCTTCGACAAACTCTCGCTGTTTACCCTCCAGTACAAAAGCGTAATCCGGGGCGATGCAAATTTGTCCCGAGTTCATCCCCTTGCCGTGTGCAAGGCGTGCGGCCGCTTTTTTAACATCGTAATCTTCAAATACTATCGCAGGCGATTTACCACCTAGTTCAAGCGTTACCGGAGTTAAATTGGCAGCAGCATTTGCCATGATGGTTCTGCCACTTTTTGGCGATCCGGTGAAGACCAAATGATCAAACGGAAGGTGGGATATTTCCATTGCTTCAGGGTGCGTGCCGTCGACAATGCGCACCAAGTTATCCGGGTAAATCTCCGCTAACATGCGGCGTAACTGTTTTGTCGTCGCAGGGCAATTTGGTGGCATTTTGATCATGCAGCGGTTACCAGCAGCCAATGCGGTAATCATTGGTCCAATCGACAGGTAAATAGGGAAATTCCACGGACAGATAATACCTACCACGCCTTTGGGCTGATAACGGACTTCAAGCTTATTGCCTTTAAACAACCATTCTGTTGGTCGTCTGCTTGGCTTCATCCAGCTTTTCAGGTGACGGAGCACATGGTTGATATCAAGAATCGGAGCAAGAACATCAGCCATGATTGATTCTGTGTGACTGCGTCCGCCAAAGTCTTCATTCATTGCTTCCGCTAAAACATTCTGATAGCGAGAAAGTTGCCTTTTTAAATCCACTAGCCGCTCCTTCCTAACAGCTAACGTTGCTAGCGGCTCCGCTTGATAGGCGGTTTTAAGTTCAGCGAACCAGGTAGCCAGTTCGCTAGAATTGAGGTTTTCAGGCACGTTCATGCTTTGGTTGTTATTAACCGTCTCATCTTGCTTTGCCAGCATATTCATATTTCTCTCCCACCATGCGATTTATTGCATTACAACATTTTGATAACATTAATCACAGGTTACAAAATGACAAAAACCGGTGATATTCGGACAACTTTGAGAACAACCTGACAGAAAGCCTCGGTCAGACCAGTTAGGATTATATCGAACGTAGAGGGAGAAACGATGGAATACACCGCGGTTTATGAGCCAGATACACAAGCTTTCGGCATTTTAGATTTACAGCTACTTAGGCGTTACTTAGAGCCCTGTGTCAGTGTCGAAACGCTACTTGAAGGCAGCGGTATCAGTGCTTCTCAGCTTTACGCACCAGATACTCATATCACCCTGACGCAAAAGCTAATGATCTTCAGTAACGCCCTTAGCCACTCAAAAGAACCAAGTTTAGGGCTTAGTATGGGTCAACAAGCCAAGTTCAGTGATTTTGGGGTACTCGGCTATGCAGTGTTGAGTAGTAACACACTATTTGATGCTTTAGTGATGGGGTTTAAGTATCTGCGTCTCGCGGGGCCAGTTCTGAAAAAGAAGATGTGGGTTGAAGACAACTTAGGTTATTTCCGTGCAGAACAATTAATTGACCTTCAGTCCATGTTGCCATTTTGCTGCGAATACTGGTTTTCCACCATCCAGAATCTATGCGAAGAAGTCATGCAGCACCCATTCCCGTCCAAAGTCATTCGCTTTCCTTATCCCGAGCCTGAGTACAGCGCGTTATATAAACAAGTATTTCATTGTGACATCGAGTTCGATAGCGATCGGTTAGAATGGCAATTTGATGCGCAGAGCATTTACCAACCACTGCCTGCCGCGAACCCCATCACATTACAAATGTGTCTTAAATCTTGCGATGAGATGCTGGCAAAAGTCAGTGGCAGTAACGGCTTAAAAGACAAAATAACCCAGATATTTATTGAGCGTCCGGGTAACTACCCTTCTGTGGAAACGCTGTCAGCCGAGCTGGGAATGTCGTCAAGAACATTAAGTCGTCATCTTAAGCAGGAAAATACCAGCTATCAGCAAATTCTCGATCAAGTCCGCTTTCATCTCGCACGACATTACCTTGCATCTACCCAAATCAGTATTGAAGATATCTCCGAACGTGTCGGTTTTTCGGACAGTGCAAACTTCCGCCATGCCTTTCGCAAATGGAGTGGCTGTTCGCCAAGGCAATATCGGCAAACCGCTTCTATAGAAAACACGCAGGTTTAATTAAAGCGCTGCTGACTTAACTATAAAAAATGCCCGCTATCGTTAGCGGGCATTTAACTTCAAAACGGAAGATTAAGATTCAAATTCTTCTGCCATTTCCTGAGCTTCGCTCTTCGGCTTATCTGTCTTACCGAAGCCGCGCAGACCCACAACGTGTACATGCTCGTGATCTTTAAACACCTTACGCACCAGTTTGTAGGTTGTGCCTTTCTCCGGGCTGATGTTTTCTGGCGCAGCAATCAGAAGCTGCATATCCAGACGGTCACACAGTTCGAATAGTGTCGAGATAGATCTCGCATCCAGACGCGCAGCCTCATCAAGGAACAACAGACGACAAGGAATGATGTCTTTACTACGCAGACGTCGTGATTCTTCTTCCCAACTTTGCACCACCATCAGCAGGATTGACTGACCAGTACCGATCGCCTCACCAGTAGATAGCGCGCCAGACTCAGCCTGTAGCCAACCCTCTGAACCACGGTTCACTTCCACGCTTAGTTCCAGGTAGTTACGGTAATCAAGTAACTCTTCACCAAGAACCTGCGGAGAACGTTGCCCCATGTCGATATGTGGGTTTACACGTTGGAACAGCTTCGCCATCGCCTCTGAGAAAGTAAAGCGTGAAGACTCAAACAGGTCTTTATGTTGCTCCTGCTGAGAAGAAAGACCATGCAATAGCACTTCGTGGCTTTCGCGGATCTTCACGTTCAAACGAACCCCTTTCACCTGACCAAACGAGATGTTCGACAAGCCTTGGTTCAGCATACGAATACGGTTTTGCTCACGCTGAATCGTCTTCTTAATGATGCTTGCTGCAGATTCAGAACTGATTGCCAGACGGTTTTCACGTTGAGTCAGCTCTTCTGTCAGACGCGCCAGCTCCACTTCCATCTCTTCGATTGCTTCTACCGGATCATCGGTACGGATGATGTCCTGACGAATACGCTCGCGAAGATGCTGGTAAACAGCAATGTAGAACAGAACTTTACGCTCAGGACGTGAGTTATCTTCCGAAAGACGCAGTGAATCACGCAGGTCGTCATTGTTCGCAACCGCCAGACGCAGCGCACCCAACGATTTATCCGACATCGAACGAAGTTCGTCAGCAGACATGTACGCCAGTTCGCGTTTGTGAAGACGACGCTCAACATCGTTTTCACGCGCTAAACGAAGTACCGAACACCAGCCTGCTTTTGCGGCTACGACAAAAGTGCGAAGCTCAGCGTACTCTTTCTGAACTTTCTTCAGACGCTTCGCCAGACCTTTCATCTCTAGCTCAGTCGAAGTGATGGTGCGCTCGTATTCACTCTTACGGCTGCGTGATGAGTGTAAACGCTCGTGCAGCTCGTCACGACGACGCATTGCACGCTCTTCTGCGCCTTCATCCGCATTAACACCGAACTCTTGCAGCTCCTGTTTGAATTCCTGAACGGTTTCCAGTTTCGCCTGGTGTGAGCTTTTCAGCGAAGCCAATACTTGGTTGTACTGGTTCATCTGACCTTGCGCTTGTTTCAGCGCTTCACGAGAACGAGTACGCATTTGCTCAGCCTGAACTAGCTTCGCTTTTAACTGCTCGCTCAACTCGCTGCTCTTGTTCAGCAGATCAACCGAGTCTGAGTACGCAAAGTAGTGACGACGTTCAACTAAATCGGACAACGCAAAAATTTGTTTCTTCAATTCCTGAAGCTGCTCGTCAGCCGCCTTGTATTCGGCTTCAAGCGCATCAAACTGCTCTGGGTCTGCATCCAGTGCTGAAACGATTTTCTCAAGCTCAGTCACGGCTTTCGCGTGTTGATTCAGGAACGATTTTGCTTCTGACAGTTGCGAGATTTTCTCTTCCAGCTCATCAAAACGGGCTTGAAGTGTGTCGTCTTCAATCAGTGCCATGTTTGGTGCAAGTTTGTCCAGTGAAGACAGAGCTTGCTTGCTGGTTTGAAGCTGAGAACGCTGCTGTTGTTCTTTTGCTTCCAAATCAGCCAGTACACGTGCGATTTGGTTACGCTTTTCACGTACCTTTGCCAATGCTTGTTCAGGATCAGCTTCAAATGCGACCTGAATGTGATGAGCCACAAACTGGTTAAACGCTTGGTACATACGCTGCATTTTCTGCGAGTCGAATGCTGCCTTGGCATGCTTCTCAACCACTTCTTCACGTTCGTTACGCAGCAGCTCTAAACGTTGCTCGCGTGCCGCACGGCCGAACAGTGGGATTTCAGGGAAGCGAGAGTAACGCATTTGACGATCGTTCATACGAACGCATACTGCGCCTTCTAGCTCTTCTGCGTCGAATGAGCTGTCATCAAAGGCATCAATGTCGCCTTCAATGATGTACAAATCTTCCGGACAGTCGTCCAGCTCAACCAATTTCTCTTCGATGCCGGACAAATCTGAAACGACAATGGCGTGGCGCGCTGGGCCATACATCGCACTGAAGTAAGGCGCGTCATCGATGGTGATATCGTCATAGATTTCCGAAAGTAATACACCACCCAACGTGTCAGCCAGACCTTTAAGGCGGGGATCATTAGAACCACCCGGTGATGCAAGACGCTCGATTTCATTTTCTAGTTGAGAACGACGTTCAGCCAGTTTGTCTTTTGCCAGAGACTGTTCTTTCTCTTGCTCAAGAACCACCTGCATATGGCTCATTACTGCATGACGATCTTCTAGCTCGACACCGCTTTGCTCACGTAGCTTTTCCAACGCATCATTGGCTGCAATCCACGTTGGTGCAATGGCTTCAAGCTTTTTGATTTCAGCTGCAGAATCCTGTTCTAGTCGACGCTGTTCACTGCGTTGTTCACGCACGTCTTCTTGCGTCAATTCCAGCGATTCAATTTGCATTGCGTGACGCTCACGCTCCTGCTCGAAGGTGATTTCGTCAGTCAGTTCAACATGGAATTGCTTCTTGTAATCGGACACCAACTCGTTTGCCTGACGCTGCTGATTTAAGCTACGCTCAAGATCGCGATGTTGTGCTCGCCACTGTTGCTCATTCTGAGCGATTTGCTGTGAGTCACGCGCTTTAGCGATGACTTTTTTCGCCTGTTCAGACGCATCTTTACGCTCAACTTGGCCAACGATGCTCTGAACTAGCTTCAGCGCCGTTTCGAACTGCTCCGCAGCTGCCGATGACATGTCCAGCTTGTGCTTAACAGACAGTACCGCATTAGTGCTTTCTGTTTCTTTGTTCTTAAGTTCAGCCACTAACGCTTGCGCTGACTCAGCCGTTAGGCTGTCATCACCCAGTAGCTGCTTCGCTTTATCCAGTGCCTGAACCGCTTGCTGGTATTGAAGAGCACGTGTTTGCTGAACGTCCAGCGCTTGCTGGTAATCAGCAAGTTGCGTTTTAAGGCTATCGACTTCTTCTTCAGAAACGGTCGCTTGCTCTTCAGCGTTCATCACGCGTTCTTGAGCTTCTTCAACGACCATCATCTGTTCTTCCAGACGTTCGCTGAGCTCTTCCAGATCTTCCTGGTAACGTTCGATCTTCTCTTGCTGACGCAGTGCATTTTGAACTAGTTGCAAGTGATCCGACGCGGCTTGGTAGTCCTGCTCTAACGCAGATTCTGAGTCAATCAGCAGCTCAAGCTCTTCTTGCACGCGGTTAAGCAAATTATTTTGCTCAATCAAGGTCTCGCGAGAGCCAAATAGCTCAGAACGCAGAGACAACGTTTGTTCTAGCTTGTTGCGACGATCGTTGGCGTGACGCATGTAGTCTGCGGCCACGTAGTTGGTAGACTCGGTGATCAAATGTTTGAATAAGTCACGGTCAGCCTGCGTGGTTTTGATCGCTTCTAACGTCATGCGGTTTTCGCGCAGCGCGGATTCCATATCTTGGAATGCTTTCTTCACGCCACCGTTTTGTGGCAGAAGGTAGTCACGCAGCGAGCGAGTAATCGCACTCGAAATACCACCGTAAAGTGATGCTTCAATCAGACGGTAGAATTTTGAACGGTCACCTGAATTGCGCAGCTTCTTCGGAATCACACCGAACTCAAACATTTGCGCATGGTAATCGACGATAGATGAGAAGGCTTTAAATTGAACGCCTTCAAACTCTGAGATTACGTCTTTAACTTCGTTAATCTGACGCACACGAGCTTGAGTCGCAGAAACGCTCTCAACAAGAACATCCGTCGGTTTCACATGGCTAGGAAGGCCTTGAATAACAAACGGTTTGATGTCTACTTTCTTATCACGACCCGCGACTTGCTGCAGCTTTACTGCAAATAGTAAACGTTGGTTACGGGAGTTAACCACATCCAGCGCCGCATAACACGCGCCTGGTTGCAACTTACCGTACAAACCTTTATCGCGAGACGATTGGCTACTGCCCGCTTCTGTGGTGTTACGGAAATGAAGTAGCGTTTGGTCAGGAATCAAAGCGGTGATAAACGCCGCCATCGTGGTTGATTTACCTGCACCGTTACCACCAGAAAGCGTCGTAACCAGACCATCGATATCAAAAGTACGGGCAAAGAAACCGTTCCAGTTGACCATGGTCAGCGATTGATATTTACCGCGTTCAATCATGCTCATGCTTCACCCTCTTCTGTCATTTCTTCTTGGGCTTGTTCTTCTTGATCGTCTTCAGACAACAGACTGCCTTGGCTTGGTTCTTTGGTATGCACCACGGCTTCACCGTCACGGATCAGACGCAGTTGAGCTTCACGCATATCGTCACCAACACGAACGTCTGCACCAAAACGGAATACCGATTCACTGATACTGAATTTACCGGTTTCGCCGATATTGATGATCATACCTAGACGACGCAGACGACGCAGTGAAGTGCGCACTTTTTCAAACAGCTTCTCTTTATCGAGGTCTGAACCCGTCGCGCGGTTGGTCACCAGCTTCATCAGCTTGTTTTCATCCGCCAGTGCCAGCATCTCGTCATAGAGCTCCTGATTGGTAAAGATGCCTTCATGAGCCAGACGCTCCGGGCTCAGGTAAAGGAAACACAACACCTTACCCACCAGCATATCCAGTTCAGACAAAACGCTACGGCCAATCAAAGACGTAGAGCGTGGACGAAGGTAGAAGAAACCTTCCGGTGCTTTCACCAACTCAGTGTTGTAACGCTGGTAGAAAGAAGACAACTCAAGTTCAAAATCTGACAACAATGCGTGGTTGTCCAAATCTTCGCTTGAGATATGACGCCCTGCTCGTAGCATGCTGTCTAATGCTGGGAACAGAGGGTTAGAAATTGCTTTTGCCAGTTTATCTGACATGTATTCATTAGTATCGGTCGATGACATTCGCTTGTACCTTTGCCCCAAATTCGTTGATTGATTTCCAGTCTGGCTGAATGGCTTGATAATCCGATTCTGAATAGCCCAGACGAACGGCCTGATCAACAATAATTCGGGCTAAATCAAAGTGATGAGTAAATGGGTGTTGTGCAAGGTAATCTCGCAGTACCACGCTCAAGTCGATTGGTGTGCCCTGATCTTTATGGGCTTTTAGCATTTCACCAATACGCTCTGATAACTCATCATTGACTTGTTGAAATTCTTCGTATTCCACTTCCATCGGAACTTGGCCTGTTACCTCGTCATCACGCAGTACCAGAGCTTCGTCACGAAGGTCGGATAATCGCTCAGCATCTGCATAAGTCAGATACCAAGGCATATCAAAGTAATCTTTTATCGATTGACGCAATCGAGAACTGAACGCACGGTTCTTATCCATATCGATGGCGGTACGGATAAATTTATGTACGTGTCGGTCGTACCCGATCCAAAGATCAATCGCTTGCTGGCCCCAACTGGTGATTCGGTCCAGCTTCATTTGCAGACCAAACAGGGCTTCTTCAATAAACTCAAGCTCAGGATCGCCATAAACAAGCTCCTGAATATCGAGGATCTGAGTTTGCAGCTCATCACTTGCTGCCTGCAAGGTATCTTGAAGTTCACGCAGCGTGCTCGACGTTTCTGACAATAACGCTTCACAGTTATTAATCGCTTCGCGCCAATCTTTATTCAGCAGGTCAGCAATCTGCTGTTTTACAGATTGTTGCTGCTCGTCCATAACACGCTGGTTAAGATCGATTTGATCGAAGATCTCGCCTACGGAATATTTAAGTACTCCATACACGTTTTTCTTCCAGTGACCCGGTGTGCCACCTTTTTGGGCTGCTTCAATTGCTTTCGCCATTTCATCCGCAACCATAGACAGCTGAATAGAAAGGCGAAGTTTTGAAAACTCACGGTGACGGACGTAATAGTCCGTGATGCCTATCGCCAGTGGCGACAAACGGTAAATACTCGCCCCATCCGTCACCTCGCTGACAAAGCGACTGATCAAACGCTGCTTAACCATCTCATTGATGGCGTTGTTCGCTCTGAAAGCAGAGGCTTCCCCCGTTTCATCAAATAATCGAGTAACGATAGCGAACGCATCGTGCAGTTCACCTTCACCCAATTCATCGTCAAACCTTTCATTACTTAGTACTGCGATGGCAATCAAGAATGCCAAGCGCTCTGTGGTCAGGTTCAACGAGAAATCTTGCTGCTTAACCCAGCCAACCAATTCATCAATAGGTTGTTCTGCAGCATCGAGAGTCATCTCACTCATTGTTATTCCTGTTTTTCTTTCTTTTTGGCCCACACGTGAATGTAGCGACCTAATGAGAGGTATGGCTCTTGTCGACAAAGTTGTTTTTCTAGCGCCAACACATCTTCAAACTCGTAATCACCCATGTATTGCATATTTCCTATGTAATCACTGAATGAGCGAATACCAGATTTACCACAAATACTGAACCCGGAGTCTTCTATCCATTGGTAAACTTCTTCTGGTTTCAGGCCTTTTTGCGGCTGTAGTTTAAATCTTTTTCGATGGGGCATACCGTCCAAAATATGAGGAATGTTGCCACAAACCACATTTTTGTAGACTAAACCATGGTGGTTATAGAACATTATCGATGCAATGCCCCCCGGTTTGACTTGTTCCAGTACCGTTTCGAGCGCCGTCTTAGGATCGACCAGCCACTCCATCACAGCATGAAACATGACAAGATCCACCTGGCTGTCCATGTGCTCGCCAATGGACTGGACAGGTGAATGAATCAGGCGATACTGCTCAAGCAAACCATTATTTTCAATATCCTGTTTGGCTAGTTGCAGCATTTCCGAAGATAGATCACATAAAGCGACACGATGTCCGAGCTTAGCAAGCTTTTGAGACATTTGTGCTAAACCACCACCTGCATCTAAAACTTCTAGGGGTTGCTGGTCTGCCTCTAATTCACTTAGAATCTGTAGAAAATCTTCCCACACAATGATTTGGCGGATCTCCCCTTTATCGGAGCCGTAAATATTTTTTGCAAATTTGTGGGCGATATCGTCGAAATTGCGGTCTTCTGTCACTTCTGCTGAGTTATCATATCGGATTGTGTCGCTATTCTGGCACAAGGAAAGCAGGAATAAAGAGGAATACCCTCATTTTTATTTTCAATTGATGTTTTTTCGGACTATTTATGTATGTTTGAGCTGAAAAAAGTAGTGTCAGCTTTGCTCATGCCCCTACCAGCATTGCTGCTGATAGGATTATTGGGCCTGGCTCTCATTAGTTTTACCACTAAGCGTAAAACCGGCTGCTTCGTTGTTTTATTCTCATTTGTCGGCATTTTCCTTGTTGCCTTCCAGCCTGTTTCAAGCAAGCTTCTTATGCCACTTGAACGTGAACACAAAGCGTTTCTACCCGTTTCAGGGACCATCGACTACGTGATGGTACTCGGCAATGGTCATGTTATCGATGACGAAATTCCACCCACTTCTCAGCTAAGCCGTGCCGCACTCATGCGTTTGACCGAGGGAATCCGAATTTTGCGCATGTATCCTGGCGCTAAATTGATTCTTTCCGGCTATGACGGCGGTTCTGAAATCAGCCATGCGCGTATGATGGCAAACGTGGCTCTGGCGCTCGGTGTAGCGAAATCCGATATCATTTTATTGGAAGACGCCAAAGACACGTGGGAAGAGGCACGTCAGGCTGCGGCGTTTGTCCAGCAAAAGGAAATGGTTTTAGTTACCTCGGCGAGCCATATGAGCCGGGCGCTGTATGAATTTAATGCAGCAGGCATAAAACCAATCCCGGCGCCGACAAACTACTTGGCGATTGAAAATGTTAATCAAGCTTGGGATAAATACTCGCCAAAAGCACGTTACTTAGAGCAAACGGAGCTTTTCTGGCATGAGTACCTTGGCAGCATCTGGCAACGCTTACGTGATGTCGTCGGCGAAACACCTATGGTCGAGCCACAGAAGTCAATGAGTTAACGCCATTACTCAATGCAATTTGCACAGACAAAAAAGGAGAGCAAGCGCTCTCCTTTTTTGTTCTTATCTTGTCTCGTGGTGGTGATTAATCACCAGCAAACATGTAGCCCTCACCATGAACCGTAACAAAAATTTGCGGGTTTTTAGGGTCAAACTCCATCTTCGCACGCATACGACGAATCAAGACATCTATCGTACGGTCATTCGGTGCATCAACACGATGGCTGATCATATTCAAAATACGTTCGCGGCTTAGTACTTGATTCGGGTAAGACGATAACGCCACCAAAAGCTCGTATTCGGCTTTGGTTAGTTTTACTGGCTCACCATTACGACTCAGCGCTCGACGCTGGATATCAAACGTCCACTCGCCAAAACGAACTATATGTTGCTCGTTGGTTTCGTTTGCCTTACTTGATCCATCGCGAGCAATCGAAATACGCCACAGCAGATTTTTGACACGAACTAATAACTCGCGCAGTTCAAAAGGTTTGGTGACATAATCGTCTGCCCCCATTTCCAGGCCAACAATTTTGTCGATGCTATCCGTGCGTCCTGTAACTAATATGATACCAATATCCGATTGGCTGCGTAATTCACGCGTAAGCATCAGGCCGTCTTCACCCGGCAAGTTAATATCCAGCATGACAAGATCAACATCACCAGCTTGCAGCACTTCACGCATTTGCGTGCCGCTCTCTGCTTCACTAACTGTATAACCTTCATTTTGGAAATAACCCGCTAGCTTACTACGCGTTACAACATCATCTTCTACGACTAATACGTGATAGCTCATTTACACCACTTTCTGTCATTTTATTATTCGAGATGTATTCTATTCATAACTATTAACATTTCTAGTCATTGGCTGACTAAAAAGCAAGATTTAGTGATTTTGTTGATTCAAGACAAGCTTAGCGAACCCTGTTAATAAATGAACATATTTCGCCATAAAACATCATAGTTATAGTTACTGCTGTTCATTTTAATTGATTACACTTAAAGGACATCTGAATTTGATTTTGTGATGCCAGAAAGAAGGCATCATTCAGGAGCCTAAAATGCAAGAAGTGAAAGCTTTTAACGAAAAACGCGCCGAAATTTATTGGTGGTTTTCTAGCTTATTCGCCAAAGAACTGACAGACAAAGAGCTGGAGGCTTATCACAGTGTTGAAATTCGCAGCTTTTTGGCGGGCTTAGGTGAAAATGAATCTCTCAAACCTTCCATTGATAGCCTCGTTGACGCACTAAATCGCCTGCAAGACCGCGAAGATGCTCAGCTAGAGCTTGCTGCTGACTTTTGTGAATTATTCTTGAAGACAGAAAAGTACGGCGCGCTTCCCTACGCTTCCATGTACATTGGTGAATCTGGTTTACTCAACGACAAACCCGCCGAAGAGATGGAAAAGTTGATGGCTGAGTTTGGTGTCCAAGTGGACGACCGTCTAAAAGAACCAGCCGACCACTTAGCGGTAGAACTGGACTTCCTGGGTAACATGATCATTCGCTCTAATGAGTTTGAGCAAGAAAAACACATGGAAGAAGCCTTTGTTAAACAAAATGAATTCATCGAAAGCCAACTCATGTCTTGGTTACCGAAGTTCGCTCACAAGTGTCAGCAACTGGATGAATTTGGCTTCTACGCCAGCGTCGCGCAACTATTAATTGCATTTTGTAAACTGGACAGCGCTTACCTTCTTGGTGAATAATTGCCGCCTATTTTAGGGAGCCTGTCTTTTAGGTTCCCTATCTTTTATTCGTTAACTATATAAATCGTTCCAATCGCTCGCTTTTTAGCAATCAAAATGTGACTTATTAGGCACAAAACCATTGCTTAAATTATTGCCAGCTTGCCCGCATAGGGCTAAAATGTGAACGCAAACGATTAAATATGATTTTAATGTAAACCGCTGAAATAAAGCGGTTTTTGTGTTTTCTTAATAGGTTGATAACGATTCTTCATTCGATGGAAGAAATGAGCTTTATCAACCACTGTCGCTACATACCCTCTACCGACTTCGGAGTAACCACTGCTAAACATACTCAGCGCCATTGTTTTTGTTGCGCTAAGTTTACAAAAGACGAACAGCAAAAAGGTTTATCCTCCGCGGTATATTCGTAGCTCGAAACAGGACACCATGTATGGCCACTATAAAAGACGTTGCTAGATTAGCCGGCGTTTCTACAACTACAGTTTCGCACGTTATCAACAAGACGCGTTTTGTTGCAGAAGCAACACAAGAAAAAGTAATGAAAGCCGTTGATGAGCTTAACTATGCACCAAGTGCGGTTGCTCGTAGCTTGAAATGTAACTCAACTCGCACCATCGGCATGTTGGTGACACAATCTACCAACCTATTCTTCTCTGAAGTCATCGATGGTGTAGAGAGTTACTGCTACCGCCAAGGCTACACGCTTATCCTGTGTAACACTGGTGGTATCTATGAAAAGCAAAGAGATTACATCCGCATGCTCGCTGAAAAGCGTGTAGATGGCATACTAGTGATGTGTTCTGACCTGACAGAAGAGCTGAAGCAAATGCTTGACCGTCATGCAGATATTCCGAAAGTTGTCATGGACTGGGGCCCAGAAAGCTCGCAAGCAGACAAAATCATGGATAACTCAGAGGAAGGCGGTTATATCGCGACCAAGTACCTGATTGATAATGGTCATACTGATATTGCTTGCTTGAGTGGTCACTTTGAAAAACTCGCTTGCCAAGAGCGCATTGCGGGCTACCGTCGAGCGATGGCAGAAGCCAACATTCCTGTCAATGAAGACTGGATTCTTGAAGGTAACTTTGAATGTGATACCGCAGTTTTGGTCGCAGACAAAATTACCGCGATGGAGAAACGCCCTACTGCGGTATTCTGTTTCAATGACACGATGGCGTTGGGCTTGATGAGCCGTCTACAACAGAACGGTATTAAGATTCCTGACGACGTCTCTGTTATTGGTTACGACAATATCGAATTGGCAGAGTACTTCTCTCCGCCGCTAACAACGATACACCAGCCAAAACGTCGTGTTGGTAAAAATGCCTTCGAGATTCTGCTTGAGCGTATTAAAGACAAAGAACACGAAAAACGCATTTTTGAAATGCAGCCAGAGTTGGTCGTTCGAAATACTGTTAAAAAACTCAACTAGTTACTAACAAGCGCTCTTCGGAGCGCTTATTTTTTATCCGAAAATTAACTTTTATCGCACTCTTTGTTCACTACAGTCAGTAAACGTTTTATAAGTTACTGTTTTGTATAAACACAATCCATCTCACATAACCTAGCCACTCGCACTCAAACTTCAATCTTAAATATGAAACAAACACCATAAAAACACAGCGTTTTACTGAAGCAATATCACACTTTGATCTCTAGATTGTGATGTTAATTCAAGATAAAAAGTATTCTCAACATGTCACGCACAGGGCAAACCATCCGAAAGGGTGGGACGCAAAGCTTCCGGCCTTAACCATTTTATAAATGGAAGGTAGCGGGGTTACCGATGGCAAATATGCATATGATGAGTTTACCCTTTAATGACATTGGGCTTGCATGTATTTGCTAATCTCTCGGACCTGACTTTTGGTGGCGTAATAATAATTACACCGAGATAACACATCATGGATAAACCGATACTCAAAGATTCTATGAAGCTATTTGAGGCACTTGGTACGATCAAGTCGCGCTCAATGTTTGGTGGCTTCGGACTTTTCGCTGATGAAACGATGTTTGCACTGGTTGTGAATGATCAACTTCACATACGAGCAGACCAGCAAACTTCATCTAACTTCGAGAAGCAAGGGCTAAAACCGTACGTTTATAAAAAGCGTGGTTTTCCAGTCGTTACTAAGTACTACGCGATTTCCGACGACTTGTGGGAATCGAGTGAACGCTTGATAGAAGTAGCGAAAAAGTCGTTAGAACAAGCCAATTTGGAAAAAAAGCAACAGGCAAGTAGTAAGCCCGACAGGTTGAAAGACCTGCCTAACTTACGACTAGCGACTGAACGAATGCTTAAGAAAGCTGGTATAAAATCAGTTGAACAACTTGAAGAGAAAGGTGCATTGAATGCTTACAAAGCGATACGTGACTCTCACTCCGCAAAAGTAAGTATTGAGCTACTCTGGGCTTTAGAAGGAGCGATAAACGGCACGCACTGGAGCGTCGTTCCTCAATCTCGCAGAGAAGAGCTGGAAAATGCGCTTTCTTAATCTGTAGGTATAAACCTATCGTACGTATAAAAACCGCAGCTTTGACTGCGGTTTTTTTTTGAAATTTTTTCCAGGCTCAACCTGTCTATTACTCCATATATCAATCAAATAATATCAAGTAACATATTTCATCAATGGCATCTGTTAACCTTTTAGAACAAGGCTATCCTTCTGGAGTACGACAATGAATAAAAAACTGGTTTTTGGGTTAATACTGCTGTTAACGATCATTTTATTAGCCGTTAACTTTAGCCAGTACCTCACTTTAGAGAACGCCAAAGCGCAGCAAGAGGCTCTTAACGCCTATATTGACCAGAGATTTATCTTGGCGGTTACGGTTTATTTTGCGGCCTATGTGGCTATCACTGCGTTTTCTATTCCCGGTGCAGCGGTCGTTACTCTGTTAGCCGCGGCTCTATTCGGCTTTTGGACTAGCTTACTTTTAGTCTCGTTCGCCAGCACCATCGGTGCAACGCTGGCTTTTCTGAGTAGCCGTTACTTGTTACGAGATTGGGTACAAAGAAAATTTGGTTCAAAGCTTACCGCGATTAACGACGGCGTCAAAAAAGACGGTTCATCCTACCTACTCTCATTAAGATTGATCCCTGTGTTCCCTTTCTTTCTAATCAACCTACTGATGGGATTAACCCCGATGTCTGTTGGCCGCTTTTATTTGACCAGCCAAATAGGAATGCTTCCAGGCACCGCTGTTTATCTCAATGCAGGTACTCAACTGGCAACGATTGAAAGCCTCTCGGATATCGTCTCACCGAGCGTGTTAGCTTCATTTGCGTTGCTTGGGCTTTTTCCTATCATTGCTAAATGGCTGATGAATAGATTCAGACCCACTCAAGTACAGCCAAATGGAAACCCTTGATGAAGATATTTATAGCGAGAAATCCGGCAGAAGCGCATATCGTTTGTGAGTTGCTGAGAACCGAGCAAATTCTTTGTGAAGTTCGCGGTGAAGGTCTTTTCGGATTGAAGGGGGAACTACCATTCGGGGATGATACCGACCCGTACGTGTGGTTATTGAATCCAGAACAAAAGATGAAAGCCTTGGCTATTATTGAAGCCTATCAAAAACAGACTCAGCCAAACACCTATCAAGATTGGAAATGCCCTCAATGTTCGGAAATCAATGAAGGGCAATTTGGCGCGTGCTGGCGTTGTGGCCACCACATTGAGTAAGCGTAATGGCGCCAGTCACCTAGAAACGTTAAGCAACTAATGTTTGCTGTTTGATAAACTCAATCGAGTACTGATTAAAGTCTTCCGGACGTTCTACATTACAAACATGGCCACAGTTGGGGATCTCACGGAGCACACTCAGTTTATGTGCTGCAACCATCTCTTTAACCGGCTGGATGAACATATAATCTCTGTCACCCATTAAGTAGAGAGTGGGAATCGCTAATTCTCTGTCTTTAAAGTACTTCATTAACGGATTCACATCCGCCGCCAAGATAAACCAGCGCTTAAACTCTTTTTGGCAGAGCTTTTTGGCTTCCCTGATAAACAGGTGGCGAGATTCGCGTTGATTGCGCTGTGGCATCACGATATAAGCGAACAGTTTATACAGCCACATGTAAGGCAAGATATGTTTGCCAAAGTTGCCCAGTTTGACGAGAATTTGTGAGCGTGTATTGAGACGAGTAACCGCTCCACCTAACACCATTGAATTCACACGTTCAGACGCCAATTCCGCAATGTTTCGAACAATGATCGTCCCTAATGACATGCCGACAAAATGCGCGGATTGGATTTTTAAGTGATCCAACACTTTCAAAATATCTTGTGTAACTTCAGTAAAGGTATAGCGGCTGGTAATGAGTTCTTTTAGTAACTGATTTGACTTCCCATGCCCTCTTAGATCAATGAGCACTAAATTAAAGTGCTGCTTATAGGCTTTAATTTGCTTAAACCAAATCGAAGAACTGCCACCAGCACCATGCACGAAAACAACCCACTCATTACTGGTGGGGTGCAAGTAGGTTTTATGGAAAAGTAGTGGCTCAGTCATATACCAGTAATAATAGTATTGTTATTAATTTAGAGGAAGCAATCCTATCACACTAGGATTGCTCACGATAACAAAGGCACCGAATTAGGTGCCATTTGTTACAATTTTAGGCAAGGCTAATTGACTTTAACGCAGAATGGTAGAGTTCCAAATATTCTTCCGCTGCTTTGCGCCAGCAAAAGTCCTGTTGCATTGCATGCAGTTGAACTCGTTTTACTTCGGCATTATTTTGCGTATACAGCAACAGTGCCCTAAGCATGGTTAACAACAAGGCTTGCGGTGTTGGATCATAAAACACAAAACCCGTTGCATCAGACGAGTCAACATCATAATCGTTCACGCTGTCTTTTAGGCCGCCTACGCCTCGCACAATCGGTAACGTGCCATAAGCCATGCTGTAAATCTGATTAAGTCCACATGGCTCAAACTCAGACGGCATCAAAAAGAAATCAGATCCAGCCTCAACCAAATGAGCAAGCTCATTGTCATAGGCGTCAACAAAGACAAACTTATCTGGGAACTGTTCAGCGACTTCTTCTAAATGCGTAGCAAGAACTGGATCACCGGTTCCGACAACAACTAATTGCACGTCGTGCTTGAGGAAGTCCGTCAACGCTGGCAGTAAATAATGCAGTCCTTTCTGCATTGTCAGGCGACAAACCATGCCAAACATCGCACAGTCTTTCTCGGCTAGGTTCAGACGTTGCTGTAGCGCTTTTTTACACGCACTTTTGCCTTCAACCATGCTTTGGTGATTAGGTTCGTAGTTCAACGGCAGATAAGCATCGGTTTTAGGATTCCAGGCGCTGTAATCACAACCGTTGAGTATACCAACTAAATCTTTAGCTCGTTGTTGGAACTCCCACGCCATGCCATGACTACCAAGCTCTGTCTGTAACTCTTCAGCATAGGTAGGGCTTACTGCGTTGATTTTGTCAGCGTTTAACACGCCCGCCTTGAGCATCGCAATGTGCGTTGAACTGACGGCTGCATCGGGTACACTTCTGCTGTGAAACTCAGGCAGGCATTGCACCTCATCATAGCTAAATACCCCTTTAAATACTGCGTTGTGAATCGAGATCACGCTGCGAATATTTGCATAAAATGGGTCAGATCCGTATCGATGCTTCAACAAAAATGGCACAAGGCCAGTATGCCAGTCATTGGCATGTACGATGTCAGGTCGGAAATCCAGCTTAGGTAGCATGTCTAAGCAAGCTGCGCTGAAAAAGGCGAATCGCTCACCATTATCTGAATACGCTTCGTTGTTCTCAGCGTACATTGATGGGCGGTTGAAATACGGCTGGCAATCAATCAAATAAACTGGCGTATCACCGAGATACAGCCTTAATACTCGATATTCTGTATGCGGCCACGAGGTTAGCTGCGTCTCTAACAACACCTCCGCTTCAGAAAGCCTTTCAATACCATTGTATGCGGGAATGGTAATACGTACATCTTGCTGAAGTCCGTGGAGCGCTTCAGGCAGTGCCTTGGCTACATCAGCCAAGCCACCACTTTTAATCAATCCTTCGACTTCAGACGCTACAAACAGAATAGATAAGTTGTTAGTAGCCAACTCGTGCTCCTTTAGGAATAACAACAATACCGTCATCCGACACGTGGAAGTACTTCTTGTCTTCCTGAAGGTTCACTCCAATCTGTGTGCCGGGTGCAATATCAGCGTTCTTGTCCACTATTACTCGACGTAAAACACAGCCTTCACCGATTTTAACGTCACCAAGGAGTATACATTCGCTGATATCGCATGCAGATGCAATATTACTTCTGAAACCAAGTACAGATTTCTCTATACGGGAGCCTCGAATATAGCTGCCATTACACACCAGGCTATCGATAATTTGGACACGACCGTTGTCTGAATCCGTGAACGTTGCAGGTGGTAAAGGCGGGTAATAGGTATGCAGTGGCCATTTACGGTTATATAGAGAAAATGGTGCATCTTTTTCTAGCAAGTCCATATGTGCTTGCCAGTAGGCATCAATCGTACCGACATCTCGCCAATAAACTTGCTCTTTCTCACCATTGATCTTGTTGGTGCTAAAGTCATAAACAAACACATCCCCACGTGGGAACATTTTTGGAATAATGTCTTTACCAAAGTCATGGGAAGATTCTTCGTTGCTCGCATCTTCGATCAACTCAGAAAACAGTTCTTTCGCTTCAAAGACATAATTCCCCATTGAGACAAGCGCGTAGTCAGGCTCGCCAGGAATCGACTTAGGATTTTCTGGCTTTTCTTCAAAGCCAATCATGCGCCCTTCACTATCCACTTCGATAACACCGAACTGAGAAGCTTCTTTTAGTGGCATACGCAGAGCCGATACGGTCAATGAAGCTTGCTTGCTGATATGGAAATCCAGCATCTGCTTAATGTCCATTTTGTAGATATGGTCAGAACCAAAAATACAAACTTGGTCTGGCTCTTCCATTTCCATAAAACGAAGGTTCTGATAGATAGCATCTGCCGTGCCCTCATACCAACGCTTGCCGGTACGCATCTGAGCAGGAATCGGGTCGATGAAACGATCAGTGATTCCGTTGATGTTCCATCCTTTTTTTAAATGATAAAACAGGGATTGCGATTTAAATTGGGTCAGCACGTAAATGCGCATTAAATCCGCATTGACGAAGTTGTTGAGTGCAAAGTCAATCAGACGATAGCTACCACCAAAAGGTACTGCAGGTTTACTGCGAGATTCAGTTAAAGGTCTCAAACGTGAGCCTTCACCGCCAGCAAGAATCATTCCCAAAACACCAGCCATTGTTGTTCTCCGTATCGTTATAGCTTGGAATGGATGCTCACTTAATTGAACGTATTGTGGGGAATCAAGTGAACACATTGTCAGCCACATTCAGTACTTCTCTGAGCACCTATCATGTGGATTAAAAAGTTTCGGCATTGCTCTGCCAAATTACAGGGTGTGTTAACTTTTCGTGGAGCGCGTTTGCGTTTTATCTCAGTTCAAAAATTCGTTTTAGTTTTAAACGCGAAAAAGAGGGTTTAAGGGGGCTCTATTCCATTTTCTTTTCAACAAAGAGTCAGCACTTTTTTAGTATAGGTACCTAGCCCACATCCATTGAGCTATCGATATTTGGCAACTCTAAATCGTGATTTGCTTCTCAATTAAAAAATGACAAATCCACGACATTATTTGTATTAATGCCTAATAACGAGATACCGATATCATCACGAAACAACACACCCTAAAATATTCTTATCTGTCGACCACCGATTTAAATGCATTTTGTTGCATTTGTTTTGTAATAAACTATCTAATTTGAACCTTAATTACAATTTAAAATACGTCATTCTGTGTATAAGGTAGGCACGACTTACTCGATACGATATTCAGATCACATTAGAAAATGGGTTCTTCTCCGCTTAGGTGAGCTTGATATTTGGGTAAAAAGTTGAGTGGGTATCAGGAACCGATGTTTGTCTGATCTTCAACTTAAAATAATCTGTATCTCTTACTCCTCTGGCTCTTCGTCTGAGTAACCCTATAGATACATTGCCAGCCTCAACCCGAGCGTTGGTCAGCTTGTATTTTGCGTAGTTACAGATACCTACTTTTCTTTCTAATATTGAGTCTGCAAAGCTGCTTAGTGACATTATCCGAGTTGACTTTGCTAGACGGCACCAAGCTTCAAGAGCGGCTGTCATGGTCTCGTAACAAGGCTCATCCCATATCGCTTGTAGCTGCTCTTTTAGCATATAAATCACGCACAACGTCTTGTTACTCTCAAGTAAATCGTCGAGTCTGTCAGACTGCTTGTCATCCAATTTCTGTGCATTTTTCAGTAGGAGGAAGAGTGTGCCTTTAAGCATCCTTTTCTCATCGTGCGAGCCAATCCTAAAAGCTTTCGCTCTCTCTTTTCTGATTAAAATGCAGTAGTTTTGCATCACATGGAATCGGTCAAAAACGATGTCTGCATGAGGTAACATTTTTCTTACCGCTGATTGGTAAGCTTGCCCCATATCCATTGATACCGCTTTAATTCCAGCCTTTGTTTCCTCTGATAGTTGCTCGAAAAATGAGATAAGGACTTCTGCTTTTCGTCCATGTTCTACCCAAATTAAATGACCAGAAACAAGGTCGTAAACGACGGTCATATAATCGTGTCGTTTAGCTCTAGCTACTTCATCAACGCCAATGTGGAGTAAGTTCTTTAGTTTCTCGGGTTCTAAAGCTGGCAGGCTTGAACGCAAGTATTCTCTATCGATGTTTTTGACTGTTTCCCACCGAATACCTAAATGCTGAGACACGGCATGTATGCTCATGTGGCGGCATAATCCACTGATAAACTTGCAAAAGCGAGCGGTATAGCGACCTCCTTTAGAGACATAGTCAGTATCTTCAATTAGCCGTCTTCCGTCTTTATCTCTGGTTTTAGCCAGTTCAACTTCTATCGTGCATGGCCGTCCGCTAACAGGCAGATCCTGAAGTCGTCTTTTGACATAGTGGTCTACGGTGCAGGTTGCACCTGTGATTGGATCTTTGACCTTATATCTTCGGTCTCGACGGCAACGAACGAAAACTGATTGGGACACTTCTTCTATTGAACAAGATTCGACACACTGACCTTTAAAGCAAAACAACGAGGAATACAAAGACGACAAAATACACTACAAACTTATAATAAAAATAAGCATTATAAATCATGTGATTATGATAGGTTCATTGATGTTGTTTGACTCATGAAAGCGGAGAAGAGCCGAAAATGTAATAGATTACACTCTGAAAACAATTTACGAACGAAAACACTACATAGTTAGCGACGTAAATATGCACGGTTTATTCGCGCTGTATCGAACGCTTGTAAATATCATACGATTCTAAGCTTCACGCTACGACACACATGTTGCTAAAAAATGAATGAGACAAACCTGAAGATAAAGATTTGTAAAAATTGTGAGGCTAAAGGTGTGAGGATGAAATATCGCCAAAATCAGAGAAGGTAATTTGGAACCAATAATAAAAAGGCAGCGAATTCGCTGCCTTTTTATTTACTGAACACGTTTAAGCTTTGGCTTTTTTACGTTTATCGGTGACTTCCCATTTTCCATCGACATAAAGCGCAGTCCAACCGCTTGGCTTGCCGTTCTCTTCAGAGCGAACGTAGTTCTCTTTCGTTTTACGGCTAAAACGAACCACTGCCGGACGGCCATCAGGGTCTTCCTGTGGTGCTGTCGCGAGATATTTGAACTTCTCTGGTAAGCGTTCTTCGTAAAGCGTTAGCTCTGAAACAAGTGGCGCTCGCGTTTCGCGTGATTTAGGGAAGTTGCTGGCTGCCATAAACAGACCAGATGCCCCATCACGCAACACAAAGTAAGCGTCCGAGTTTTCGCATGGCAGTTCAGGGAAGTGCACTGGATCTTCTTTCGGCGGCGCGACTTCACCGTTCCTTAGAATCTTGCGGGTGTTTTTGCATGTCTCGCTCGTGCAATCCATGTATTTACCGAAGCGACCATTCTTAAGCACCATGTCAGAACCACACTTGTCACACTCAACAACCGGTCCATCATAGCCTTTAACTTTAAACTCACCGTATTCAACGATGTAACCTTCACAATTTGGGTTGTTACCACAAACGTGCATCTTACGTTTATCGTCGATTAGGTACGCGTCCATCGCTGTTTCACAGATTGGACAACGTTTCTTGGCACGTAGCGCTGCGGTTTCTACGTCTTCTTCTAAGACGTTGATGATGCCTTCTTCATCGCCTAAGTTGATGGTAGTTTTGCAACGCTCTTTAGGTGGCAGTGCATAACCCGAACAACCTAGGAATACGCCGGTGGATGCTGTACGAATACCCATTGGGCGGCCACATGTCGGACATTCGATGTCTGTCATCACAATGTGGTTAAGCTTCATACCACCTTCAGACTCATCCAGGTCGGCTTTTTCAAGGTCACCGGTGAAGTCGGTAAAGAAGTTGTCCAGTACTGATTTCCAGTTGACTTCGCCTTCTGCGATTTGGTCCAGCTTCTGTTCCATACGCGCGGTAAAGTCGTAGTTCATCAAATCATTAAAGCTATCGTCCAGACGGTCTGTAACGATCTCACCCATTTTCTCTGCGTAGAATCGACGCTGGTCGACTTTCACGTAGCCACGATCCTGAATCGTCGAGATGATAGACGCGTAAGTCGATGGACGGCCAATACCACGCTTTTCAAGTTCTTTAACCAGTGCAGCTTCTGTAAAGCGTGCTGGCGGCTTGGTAAAGTGCTGTTTCGGGTCAAGTGACTCTAGGTTCAACTTATCGCCAAGCTGCACCGCAGGAAGGATTGTGTCCTCGTTTTTGCCCATTGGACGTTGTACGCGCGTCCAACCGTCAAACTTCAGGATGCGACCTTTGGCTTTTAATGTGAACTCTTCGGCTTTGACGCTGATGGTTGTGGAATCGTATTCTGCTGGCGTCATTTGACACGCAACGAACTGGTTCCAAATTAATGCGTAAAGCTTATGAGCGTCTGCGTCGACACCTTGCAGATCTTCTGCTTTCACATCCACGCTAGACGGTCGAATCGCTTCGTGCGCTTCTTGAGCCCCTTCTTTGCTGCCGTATTTTAACGGTGAAGCTGGAAGGTACTTGTCACCAAACTCAGAACCGATGAAGTCACGGACAGCATCCACAGCTTCTGCACTCAAGTTAGTTGAGTCAGTACGCATATAGGTGATGTAACCCGCCTCATACAAGCGTTGAGCCAGCATCATGGTCTTCTTAACGCCGTAGCCTAAACGGGTACTTGCCGCTTGCTGCAGAGTCGAAGTGATGTAAGGCGCTGACGGCTTACTTTTCGTTGGTCGGTCTTCACGCTTGCAAACTTCGTAGCTAGCATTTTCCAGCACAGACATCGCTGCTTTGGTTTCTGCCTCGTTAACTGGCTTAAACGCTACGCCGTCTTTCTGAGCAACCAACAGTTTGAAATCCGCTTTGTCTTTGGTCTTGGTGTTTGCGTGGATGTCCCAGAATTCTTCCGGCACAAATGCGTTGATTTCGCGCTCACGCTCTACCAGCAACTTAACCGCTACCGACTGAACACGGCCTGCAGACAAGCCACGAGCAACTTTCTTCCATAGTAATGGAGAGACCATGAAGCCAACCACGCGGTCCATGAATCGACGGGCTTGCTGCGCGTTTACGCCATCCATATTTAGCTCACCAGGCGTCTGGAAAGCTTGCTGGATAGCATTTTTCGTAATTTCGTTAAAAACAACTCGTTTGTATCGCTCTTCATCGCCACCGATGATCTCACGAAGGTGCCATGCGATTGCTTCCCCCTCGCGGTCCAAATCGGTTGCGAGATAGACGTAATCAGCATCTTTGGCTAATTTTTGTAATTCGCCAACTACTTTTTCTTTGCCAGGAAGAATCTGATAATTCGCTTCCCAGTCGTGATATGGGTTGATCCCCATTTTTTTGATCAGCGCTTTACGATCTTTCTCTTTTTTGACTCGTGCTTTCTCTTCAGCACTCATCCCTTTAGTTGAAATGGCAGCTGCTTTCTCACCAGTGCTTTGGCCGGCCGTAGGCAGATCACGCACATGACCAACACTAGACTTAACAACAAAGTCTTTACCAAGGTACTTATTTATTGTCTTTGCCTTGGCTGGTGACTCCACTATAACGAGTGATTTACCCATAACTGACTCTAACGTCCTTCATAATAATGCGGGTAAACCCCTGACTTGGAAGTCACCCGCATAATGTTCTATTTCATTGCTTCTTTTTTTACTATTGTGCGAGATGAAAAGAAGATCAACTGCTTTTTTGCAATTCAGATCCGATCGGTTGACAATTCATCGTCTTTATACTTCAAACAGACAGGGCTTTGAAAGGTCTGGTCGGCATATCTAAACAGGCAAAGTTTGCTACTGCTAATCGAATTAAGGAAATTTTGTTACCCATCACAAAATAACTTTCGTCTATTATCCGCAACCTTAGGTGACTACGATGAAAACCCGTCGCTCGAGAGTAACCTTTAATTGCATTCCATTGGGTATAATCCCCTGTTAATAATAGGTATACTTCTTCGCTCTGAGATTGTTATGAATGACGGGAACGTTATGTCTGATAGAAAATTTATTGAAGAATTTGACCTTCTTTTAATCGCTAACCAAATCATCCAAGAGCACGATGATTACATTGAGGGTATGCGCGCGACAAGCGTAGAAGAAAAAGACGACGTTTTAGTCTTTAAAGGGGAATACTTTCTTGATGAGAAAGGATTACCAACGGCAAACACGACTGCCGTTTTCAATATGTTTAAGTATCTAGCGCATCATCTTTCAAAAGAATTTACGCTGAAAAAATAGTCAAACAAGCCCCTAAAAAAGAAAAACCAGAGCCACATTGACTCTGGTTTTTTATCTGTTTATTTATGTGGAATACTTACTAGCAACTAAGCGATTTAAGCTTGTCGAAGTAGTCCGGGAATGTCTTCGATGTACATTTCGGATCGTTGATGGTCACAGGTGTATCACTCAATGCAACCAGTGAAAAACACATCGCCATTCGGTGGTCATCATAGGTGTCGATCGCAGCATGTTTGAGCTGAGGAACTGGCTTAACGATGATGTAATCCTCACCCTCTTCCACTTCAGCGCCAACTTTACGAAGTTCAGTCGCCATCGCAGACAAACGGTCGGTTTCTTTTACGCGCCAGTTGTAAACATTGCGAATCGCTGTCGTACCTTCTGCAAAAAGAGCCGTGGTTGCAATCGTCATCGCCGCGTCAGGGATATGGTTATAATCCATATCAATACCTTTCAGTTTACCCGCACGAGCAATCACATAGTCATCGCCCCATTCAATTTCAGCGCCCATTTTTTCAAGCGCATCTGCAAATTGAATGTCACCCTGAATACTGTTTTTGCCAATACCGGTAACTTTAACTTCGCCACCTTTGATCGCCGCAGCCGCCAGGAAGTAAGACGCTGAAGAAGCGTCACCTTCCACGAGAAAATCCCCAGGTGCAACGTAATGCTGGCCGGCAGGAATAACAAATTCCTGATAATCATTGTTGATTACATTAACGCCAAACTGCTTCATGATATGCAGCGTGATATCGATGTACGGCTTAGACACCAAGTCACCTTCGATATTGATGCGCACTTCGCCTTCAGCGAGTGGCGCAGACATAAGGAAAGCAGTTAAAAACTGACTCGAAATGGAACCATCAATCGATACCGTACCTGACTTCAAACCCGTTCCCACAATTTTCAATGGCGGGTAGTTTTCATTTTCGAGGTATTCGATATCTGCACCAGCATCTTGTAATGCAGTAACGAGGTGACCAATTGGGCGCTCTTTCATACGAGGCTCACCGGTCAAAACATACTCACCTTCACCAAGACAAAGCGCAGCCGCTAGAGGGCGCATTGCCGTGCCAGCATTGCCTAAAAACAGCTCTACAGGCTCTGACACTGAGAATGGTTGGCCAAGTCCTTCCACAACACACTCGGTTTTGTCTTCAGACAACTGATATTGAACACCAAGCGTGTTAAGGGCGTTGAGCATATGACGGATGTCGTCACTATCTAGAAGGTTGGTCAGGCGAGTCGTGCCTTTTGCTAAAGCAGCTAGCAAAAGAGCTCGGTTAGAGACGCTTTTTGATCCTGGAAGATTCACTTCCCCTTGGATTTTATTGATTGGTTGTAACGTTAGGCTTTCCATTGAAAGTTGATAATCCTTTGTGCTCTCAGTTCACGTTTTTTGAGAGCTGAACAATTCTTCGTGGATTCAGACTAACCAAAAAACCAATACAAAACCAGAGCAAATCTACGCTAATTTATGAATAATTAGTCAGCGTATCTATTTGCCTGAAAACTAGGGCCTAATAGACCATGTCAACCCGGACGCCGTCATCAAAATACAAAATACGAACCTCGTCGCCGCGGCCAAATAACATATTTCTATCAACGTCTTGAATAACATTGATAAGTTTGTCGCCATCAACCTTTATCAAAAGTTCAACCAACTGAGATTCAACCGTGTATTGCTCAGTACTTTGATTTTGTGCGACAGCTGCGCCAGTAAGCGCACCAACGGCGGTCGCCACTTCTTTACCTGTTCCGCCACCAAACTGGTTTCCGACCAACCCACCAATTGTTGCACCTAGTAACGTTTTCCAGCCATTATTTTTTGATTTAACAACCTCTTGCTGCGTGATATAACGAACAGAATCCACTTTTCCATAGACAACTTCGTTGACGGGCTTTGCCACATTTCTTTCGTAAGCTGCATTGGCGAAAAATGGTAAAAGCAGTATGATCCAAAACCACAATTTCGCTCTATTTCGTGTTCGCGTCATCATAAACTCCTCTGGCTCAAATGTTGGTAATGACTTTTTATGGCAATCTATTTAACTGAACTTGGTAAGGCATTCACCTTCCCCTCTCCCTATAAAGCACTGAGCGACCCTAATGGGCTCCTGGCTTTTGGTGGCGACTTGAACCCGATGAGAATACTCAAGGGCTATCACCAGGGGATTTTTCCTTGGTACGGACCTGGTGAGCCTATACTTTGGTGGAGCCCTTCTCCTCGTGCGGTCTTTGATCCTTCGACTTTTAAACCATCAAAAAGTCTCAGAAAGTTTCAGCGAAAACATGATTATCAAGTCACCCTAAATCAAGCAACCCAAAATGTGATTCAGCTCTGTTCCTCCACTCGCCCTGAGAGTGAAACATGGCTCAACGATGACATGCAAACGGCTTATATAGAACTTGCTGAACTTGGGTATTGCCACTCAGTAGAAGTATGGCATGAAGATGAACTGATTGGCGGCTTGTACGGGTTAAGTGTCGGCCAGGTATTTTGCGGTGAATCTATGTTTAGTTTAAAGGATAACGCATCGAAAGTGGCTTTGTGGTATTTGTGTCATCACCTTAAATCAAATCAAGGTCAGTTGATTGACTGTCAGGTAATGAACTCTCATTTAGCATCACTGGGCGCATTTGAACTTGATCGGGACGAGTTCATGCAAAAGCTACTATCTTTAAGAGAAAAGCAAATGGCTTCAGGCACTTTTGAGCCACAAGTTCTGCGGAATTCAGCATCATGAGCACGGATCTACAACATATTCGCATAGGATTGACCAACAACCACCCTTGTAGCTATCTACCAGAGCGACAAGAGCGTGTTGCGGTCGCACTTGATGACAATTTACATACAGAAAACAACTATCAGCTATTGATGGCTAACGGCTTTCGTCGCAGTGGTGACACGATATATAAACCACATTGTGAGAACTGCAACGCGTGCCAACCTATCCGTGTGGCGATAAAAGACTTCACCCCTTCAAAAAGTCAGAAACGCCTGCTTAATAAAGGGCAAGGTTTGCGTTGGGAAATGAAACCGCAGATGGATCCTGACTGGTTTGAGCTCTATAGTCGCTACATTTGTAAACGTCATAAGAGCGGTACGATGTACCCACCCAAACGTGATGAGTTCGCTCGCTTTGCACTAACTAACTGGCTTACTACACTATTTTTGCACGTCTACGATGAATCAGAACAACTGGTTGCCATCGGCGTAACGGACGTCATGCCTCATTGTTCGAGTGCATTCTATACCTTTTTCGACCCTGATTACCCTCTATCGCTTGGTACATTAGCGGTGTTGTATCAAATAGAGTACTGCCAAAAAAGCAACCATCAATGGCTATACTTGGGTTATCAGATAGATGAATGTCCAGCAATGAACTATAAAACACGCTTTCAACGCCACCAAAGGCTAGTAAATCAGCGTTGGCGAGGGTAGAATACGCTCCAACTTTACATAATTACTATTTAGCGGCAAAATAAAGCCCGCTAAAATTTGCCTAATTTCTAAAGAGGATTAAATGGCTAAAGAAGACGTAATTGAGATGCAAGGCACTGTCCTTGACACTCTACCAAACACTATGTTCCGTGTTGAACTTGAAAACGGTCACGTTGTGACTGCGCATATCTCTGGTAAAATGCGTAAGAACTACATCCGTATCCTTACGGGTGACAAAGTAACTGTAGAGATGACTCCATACGACCTAACTAAAGGCCGCATCGTCTTCCGTGCTCGTTAATCTCTGATTTTCGGATGCAAATAAAAAACGGAGCCTGACGCTCCGTTTTTTATTTGTGGTCGATAAATCACAAGCAGAGCTATCGCGCATGATTCATGTTGCCCGAGTTTCATTAAAAAAGGATGCTAACGCATCCTTTTTTGTTTCATAGAACCGAGAGTTTATCAGTGCACTGCGGCTTCTTTCTCGCTCAAATACTCAAATTCCAGAGCATCGTTTACGAGTGAAACCTTCACGGTACCACCGTTAACCAAAGAGCCGAACAGAAGCTCGTTCGCCAAAGGTTTCTTAAGCTGCTCTTGGATAACACGGCCCATTGGACGAGCACCCATCGCTTTGTCGTAACCCTTGTGAGCCAACCAGTGGCGCGCGTCTTGAGAGACTTCCATCGAGACACCACGAGCATCCAGCTGTACTTGAAGCTCAACGATAAACTTATCGACAACTTGATGGATAACCGTCTCATCCAGGCTGTTAAACCAGATGATGTTATCAAGGCGGTTACGGAATTCAGGAGTAAATACTTTCTTAATTTCCGCCATCGCGTCATGGCTGTTGTCTTGTTGAATCAAGCCTATCGATTTTTTTTCGGTTTCCGCAACACCGGCGTTGGTCGTCATGACAAGAATCACATTGCGGAAGTCCGCTTTACGACCGTTGTTGTCGGTAAGGGTGCCGTTATCCATCACTTGCAATAGCAAGTTAAAGATATCTGGATGCGCTTTCTCGATCTCATCCAACAGAACCACAGAGTGCGGGTGTTTGATCACCGCATCAGTGAGCAAGCCACCTTGGTCGTAACCCACATATCCTGGTGGAGCACCGATCAGACGGCTCACCGAATGACGTTCGCCGTATTCAGACATATCAAAACGCAGTAGCTCAATGCCAAGCAGTTTAGATAACTGAACAGTTACTTCCGTTTTACCAACACCTGTCGGGCCTGCAAACAAGAATGAACCGACAGGTTTATTGTCTACACCCAACCCTGCGCGGGTAAGCTTGATGGCTTCTGATAATGCATCAATCGCATTGTCTTGTCCGAACACCAGCATTTTCATCTTGCGGTCCAGATTCTTCAGAATATCTTTATCCGAAGAAGATACCGATTTTTCTGGAATGCGAGCCATTTTCGCAACCATTGCTTCAATGTCTGCGACACCGACGGTTTTCTTACGTCGACTTGCTGGAGCCAAGCGGCTGCATGCGCCAGCTTCATCAATAACGTCGATTGCTTTATCAGGTAAATGACGCTCATTAATGTACTTAGCCGATAATTCCACAGCAGCACGAAGTGCTTTGTTTGTATAGCGAACTTCGTGGTGCGCTTCGTACTTCGGCTTAAGTCCCATCAAAATCTTAGTTGTGTCATCGAGTGATGGCTCAACAATATCGATTTTTTGGAAGCGACGAGATAGTGCACGCTCTTTCTCAAATATGTTGCTGTACTCTTGGTACGTTGTTGAGCCGATACAACGAAGCTTACCGCTGCTAAGCAGAGGTTTAATTAAGTTTGCCGCATCAACTTGACCGCCAGACGCAGCGCCCGCACCGATGATTGTATGAATTTCATCGATAAACAGAATAGCGTCTTCTTCTTTCTCAAGCTGTTTCAAAATGGTTTTGAAACGTTTCTCAAAATCACCGCGATACTTAGTACCCGCAAGCAAAGAACCAATGTCCAAAGAGTAGATTACGCTGTTTTCAATAACTTCAGGAACCTGCCCTTCAACAATTCTCCACGCCAGGCCTTCTGCAATCGCAGTTTTACCCACACCAGCTTCACCGACAAGCAACGGGTTGTTTTTACGGCGACGACAAAGTACTTGAATAGTGCGCTCGAGCTCTTTGTCTCGACCGATTAGTGGATCAATATTCCCCGCTTTAGCCACCTGGTTTAAGTTGGTAGCAAAACTCTCCAGACGCTCTTCCGAGTTCGAATCATCCGTACTTTCTGAACTGAAGGAATCTGGTGATGATGGATCTTCACTAGCGCCAGACGCTTTGGTAATGCCGTGGGAGATAAAATTGACGATGTCTAGGCGAGAGATATCATTTTTCTTAAGAAGGTAAGCAGCATGAGATTCTTGCTCGCTAAAAATAGCAACAAGTACGTTCGCCCCTGTCACTTCATTTCGACCCGACGACTGAACATGAAAAACTGCACGTTGTAGGACGCGTTGGAAGCTCAAAGTCGGTTGAGTTTCACGCGTCTCATCACTTTCGGGGATGAGAGGCGTAGTTTGATCGATGAATATATCGAGTTCGTTACGCAAAGCATCTAAATCCGCTTTGCAGGCTAGAAGGGCTTCCTTAGCTGCATCATTTTCCAACAATGCAAGTAGGAGGTGTTCGACAGTCATAAACTCGTGACGTTTGTCGCGCGCACGAGCAAATGCACTGTTAAGGCTTGACTCTAGTTCTTTGTTTAGCATAAGTACCTCCCGAAAAAACAACTGGGGTTGTTCGAGCAAGTCTTCTTTTTACGCTTGCTCCATAGTGCAAAGCAACGGATGTTCATTTTCCCTTGCGTACATCGTAACTTGCGCTACTTTTGTCTCGGCAATTTCTGCGCTGTACGTCCCACAAACTGCCTTTCCTTCATAGTGTACCTTGAGCATTATTTGAGTCGCTCTATCTATATCATGAGAAAAGAATCGCTCAAGTACCTCTATGACGAAATCCATAGGTGTATAGTCATCATTGTTGAGTACAACGTTATACAGCTTAGGTGGCTGAATTTTTGTACTTTCTCGCTCCAGAAGATCAGAGTCTGGAGTGACCCACTCAAAATTTTTACTCATGGCAATTAAAGATATCGTATCAAAGGGTTGATGTTTTCGACCTATAAAAACAATCTACCACAAGCATGCTGCGCGGTGTAGTGAGAAGTGACACCGAAATAGAACTTTGATAGATAAAAGTTACTACCTATATAGAGACTAATGCACCTCTTGCGGGGGTGCAAATAAAAGATGCTTATCGATACGCTGTGATCTTTTACTTAAAATATTGCCGCTATCAACCCTAAGATTTCTTACTTATACGTTGCGATTGCGATACCAATGCACAGTCCGTATTAGATCACATTTCCCAATTTTTGAGGCGATATTTATCACGAAATCTTCATTTTTTATTCAATCAGAGGATTTCACTAACATAACAAACACAAATAGTATGGCTATTTTTCAACTTGTCATTTAGTAGCTAAAACATCTGAACATCAACGTACAGCCAGGAAAGTGTTTGCAAAATTGTTAATCTCAAAAGTGATTTGTTTTCAATAATGTTTCTGTTTGTTGCGAAACACTATTGACTGTGTGGACTGATTGACTACAGTGGAAAGTGTTGATGCATAAATCATCATCTGCGCGGAGCTTTTTTATTTCGAAGGCTCGCATAGTCGAGGGTTCACATTGACGCGATGGACGAACAGAAATTCTTCTGTTAGCAGTCGTTAAAAGTTAATAGTAGTTTCAAGTTAAAGGTATAACTTGATTAAAGTAACAACATCAGTAAAAAATGCATGAGGGATGTAAAAGCATGGCTACAGGTACAGTAAAGTGGTTTAACAATGCCAAAGGATTTGGGTTTATCTGTTCTGACGAAGAAGAAGGAGATATCTTTGCCCACTACTCAACTATCCAGATGGACGGTTATCGTACACTGAAAGCAGGCCAACAAGTCTCATACGAGATAGAAAAAGGTCCAAAAGGTTGTCACGCGAGCAGCGTAGTGCCAATTGAAGACCAAGCGAAATGATTAGAGCGCTGTAGAAACAAACCATTGCTCTCGTAACATAGAATAAAACACTGTTTATCGTTACGCAGAGAAAAATAAACCCGCCAAGTCAGCGGGTTTATTATTATCTGAACGACACACCGCGCACGGTGTGTCAGATTCACATTACTTATCGATAATTGAGTTCAGGATTGCACTTGGACGCATTAGTTTAGACGTTAACGAGTCATTAAGTAGGTAGTAACCACCTAGCTCGCCTTTCACGCCTTGTGCGTTGTTCAACTCGGCAACAATCGCTTCTTCTTGCTCTGATAGTGCTTTTGCAATCGGTGCAAATTCAGCTGCCAGATCAGCATCCGCTGTTTGCTCAGCCAACGCTTTTGCCCAGTATGATGCTAGGTAGTAGTGACTACCGCGGTTATCCAGCTCACCCACTTTACGTGATGGTGACTTGTTGTTATCCAGGAACTCACCTGTCGCTTTATCCAGTGTATCTGCCAGAACTTGTGCTTTCGCATTGCCTGTAGCTACGCTTAGGTGCTCTAAAGATGCAGCTAGTGCTAGGAATTCACCAAGAGAATCCCAACGAAGGTGGTTTTCTTTTTCAACTTGCTGAACGTGCTTTGGAGCAGAACCACCAGCACCAGTTTCAAACAGACCACCACCATTCATCAGTGGAACGATTGATAGCATCTTAGCTGACGTACCAAGCTCAAGAATTGGGAACAAGTCAGTTAGGTAGTCGCGTAGTACGTTACCTGTAACAGAAATTGTATCCAGACCTGCTTTGATACGCTCTAGTGAGTACAGACATGCGTCTACTGGTGACAGAATCTTAATTTCTAAACCGTCAGTATCGTGATCAGGTAGGTATGCGTTAACCTTCTTGATAAGCTCTGCATCGTGTGCACGGTTTTCATCTAGCCAGAACACCGCAGGAACGCCTGTTGCGCGAGCACGAGTCACCGCTAGCTTAACCCAGTCTTGGATTGGAGCATCTTTCACCTGACACATACGGAAGATGTCGCCTTCTTCTACCGCTTGCTCAAGTAGAACCTGACCCGCTGTATCAACAACACGTACTGTACCAGCTGCATCTAGGATAAATGTCTTATCGTGAGAACCGTACTCTTCTGCTTTTTGAGCCATTAGACCAACGTTTGGAACGCTGCCCATTGTTGTTGGATCAAATGCACCATGCTCTTTACAGAAATCAATTACTGCTTGGTAAATACCTGCGTAGCAACGATCAGGAATCAGTGCTTTAGTATCTTTTTGCTTGCCGTCAGGGCCCCACATTTGACCAGAAGAGCGAAGCATTGCTGGCATAGACGCGTCAACAATAATGTCGCTTGGTACGTGAAGGTTGGTGATACCACGGTCAGAATCAACCATCGCTAGTTCAGGCTGAGTTTGGTAAACCGCTTGAATTGCCGCTTCAATCTCTTCTTTTTGTGCTGCTGGTAGTGATTCGATTTTTGCGTAAACGTCACCAAGACCATTATTTACATCAACGCCAAGCTCTTCGAATAGCTTACCGTATTTAGCAAATACGTCTTTGTAGTACACTTTTACAGCGTGACCGAAGATAACAGGGTCAGAAACCTTCATCATGGTCGCTTTCATGTGTAGAGACAGCAATACGTCTTGTGCTTTTGCTTCAGCAATTTCTTTTTCGAAGAACTCAACCAGTGCTTTCTTCTTCATTACTGAAGAATCGATTACTTCTTTGTCTAATAGCGGGAATGCTGCTTTAAGTTCTTTAACCGAACCGTCAGCACCAACAAATTCGATTTTTACATCTGTCGCACCTGAAACGGTGGTAGATTTTTCACTGCCAAAGAAGTCATTACCTGACATGCTAGCGACATGTGATTTTGAATCCGCAGACCATGCACCCATTGAATGAGGGTTTTTCTTCGCATAGTTCTTAACAGAAAGCGGAGCACGACGGTCTGAGTTACCTTCACGCAGAACTGGGTTTACTGCACTACCCTTAATTTTGTCGTAAGCTGCTTTAATCGCTTCTTCTTCGTAAGTCGCTGGCTCATCTGGGTAATTTGGTAGATCGTATCCTTTGCTTTGAAGCTCTTTAATCGCCGCTCGTAGCTGTGGGATAGATGCAGAAATGTTTGGCAGCTTAATGATGTTCGCTTCTGGTGTTTGAGCTAGATTACCAAGCTCTGTCAACGCATCGCCAATACGTTGTTCTTCTTTCAAATGCTCTGGGAAGTTAGCGATAATTCGACCTGCTAGTGAAATATCACGAGTATCTACATTGATGCCAGACGATGCAGTAAACGATTGGATAATTGGTAGTAGTGAATAAGTTGCTAGCGCCGGTGCTTCATCAGTGATGGTGTAGATAATTGTAGGCTTTTCTGTAGGCATGAAATTTCCCTATATTTTAATCAACTTGTTGGTTGATCAACTCAATTTCTGAGTTGGTTTCTTTGACGCACTGCGCTTATGAGAAGTACGATTCAACTCGATAACGCAACATGCGGTGTGCACCCTTTGTTATAGTTTGAAGCGCTGGGCTCTGAATCCATGAGTGCACTGATATAATTAAACAATTCACACGAAATAGTCTATCATTCCGTGCGCGTTTATTAAATTTAGGCGCGCAAATGATATCCGATCATAAGAAAAGTTGAAACTTTCAAACACAGTTCATTTACATTTTTGTAGGGTAGTTAACATGTCATCTCGCACAGGTTATGAAAAAGGTCGTCGTAGTCATCAATCTAAAGAGGGGCATTTTAAACGTTCTGAAAAGTCTGACCGTCCCCGTACCACAACGAGTAATAAGCGCCTCTCTATCCGAGCAGCACAAAGTCAAAAACCGCGCATCAACCCACAGGACCGCAAAGTGGTTGTGTTTAATAAACCTTATGACACGCTTAGCCAATTTACTGATGGTGATGGACGTAAAACACTCGCTAACTACATTCCGGTAAAAGATGTCTACGCCGCAGGTCGATTAGATCGTGATAGTGAAGGCCTGATGGTGCTCACAAACGACGGTATTTTGCAGGCAAAACTAACACAGCCTAAATCTAAATCCCCTAAAACGTACTGGGTACAAGTCGATGGTGCGCCAGAAGAAGCCGATCTTGATAAACTGCGTAAAGGGGTAGAACTGAAGGACGGGATGACGCTACCAGCGAAAGTTGAAGTGATGGATGCGCCCGAGATCTGGGAAAGAACGCCACCCGTGCGCTTCCGTGCCAATATTCCTACCACCTGGTTAGCGATAACCATCATCGAGGGAAGAAACCGCCAAGTGAGACGCATGACCGCTCATATCGGCTTCCCTACTCTGCGTTTGGTGCGTTTTTCTATGGGGAATATCGAGTTAGGCGATCTACAGCCGGGGGAGTGGAAAGAAATAGAGCTCTAGCCACTCTAATGAAAAAAGCCAGTAGCATCAGCTACTGGCTTTCTAAAAGCAGTCATCGACGTTGAGTGCGTACGATTACTGTTGGTCAACCAACCACTTACGGAAGGCTTTACGCTCGTTCGGCGACAATTTCAAATACGTCATTTTCGCTTTTTGCATTTCCAGGCTATCTGGACCAGCAGACGTCGCTGCCTGCTGCGTACCGTTTACTATACTCGCGCCGGAAGCGGGTGCGATTGCACTGCCCGCAAAACTAATGCCGTTGGCTGCGTTATAAATAGCAAGCTGCTCATCAAGGTTTGAATAAGGGAACGTGCCCTTTTTTCCCACCATTTTTACTTGGTCGTAGTTTATATCGCTGTCGTTAAGGCTAACATTCCAATCAATCTTATCGCCTTCAAACACTTTTTTGGCTTGAGTTAGCTCGTTCAGTTGCGGACCGTCGATTTCCAATTCGCCACCATTAACATCCAGAGTAAGAATATAAGGCGCTGAAGTGAAGTTACCACGCTTTTCACCTCGACCTAACATCGTATTCATACGTAATACGATTTGATTCGACCCCGTCGCAAGCATAAGTGGTTCATCCATCTGTTTTGCATCTTGGCTATTGATAAATAGCACTTCAACCCCTTGAGCCGCATCTAGTTCCGTCAATGAACTGGTATTCGCATACGCATTAGGGACACTCAGCGCAGAAAGCGCCATTAAAATCGAAGTCCAAATTGTACGTTTCATGATTTAACCCTTTTTTATCATTAAGTTTTATACCCAAATAATCTCGAAGCCTGATATCACCATACCTATAAGCTCAGTTGGGTATAACGCTTACCGCTTACCTATATAATCAATCCCTATATAACCAAAAAGGCCGCATAAATGCGACCTTTGGATTACATTCAACTTGATATCAAGTTATTAGAATGTGTAGTACATACCAGCTACAGCACCATCAGCTTCTGTCTTGTTGTTGCTGTCTGTTTTGTTTTCGTAATCAGAGTATTCTACGAATGCTGCGATGTTGCTAGAAACTGCGTAGTCTGCACCAACAGTGTAGTAGTTGATTTCTTCGTCGTTGTCACCTTCAGTGAAACCGAATGAAGTGTAAAGACGTGCTTTTTCGATTTGGTAATCTAGAGCAGCTGAAATTGTTTCTAGGTCAGTAGCGCCATCGATGTCCTCAGACACGTAGTTCACTGCTGCGCCGAAGTTAGCGATGCTCAGACGTGCTGCTACACCCATGATTTGGTGATCGTCACCATGGCCACGGTTACCTTGATCTTGGTAAGTTGCGCCTACAGTGAACATTTCGTTGATTGCGTACTGAGCAGATACACCGTATGCAACATCTTCATCTTCGTTAGAAGATAGGTAAGAGTCAGCAATTAACTTAAGACCGCCAGTTGTGTACTTAAGTGAAACTGCATGGCCAGCAGACTCTAGAGAGCTAACGAAGTCATCCATGTAACCGAAGCCTTCATTAGTGTTATCGATAGTGATTGCGTCTAGAGAATCACCGAAGTCACCGATTTCACCAGCAGCGATACCGAAGTTTTCACCTACGCTGAAACCGAAGTAAAGGTCATCAGTTGCCATTGAATGGTCATCATCCAACTTGCCTTCCCAACCATTAAAACCGTTGCCGTTTTCGATTTCGAAAGAACCGAATGCAGTTACACTATCGTTCAGCTTGTGTGTTGCATCGATCTGGATTTTAGCCCATAGGTCGATGTCAGCATCAGAACTATTTTTAGTCTCTACGCCAGCTACTGTAGTTTTAGTGTCAGCAGCACTTAGGTAAGTATCGATTTCACCTTTTACGTTGAACGCTGTAGTACCGTCGTCGTAGATGTTGCCTGCAGCAAGTGCAGAAGTAGATACAGTTGCAACTGCTAATGCTAAAAGAGTCTTTTTCATAATTAATCCACTGCCTTTTCTTAGTTTGGGATATCCTTTCCGAATTCCCTTTTTTTATTTTTTTGAGCGCTAGCGTTAACTGGTTGTTACGCAATGCTTTCCCAAAATCTGAACCTAGAGTGCAAAAGATTGTTCTGCCTGTCAAATTTTCTAAACTCGAATGTAAAAAAACAAAAAAGATCTTATTTAACAACAAGTTGATATTTTACATATCATTTTTTAGATTAACATCTAAACAATAAACTTGATTTTTTCACAATTACACAACCATTAATTACAAATATAAACACCACGACTGGATTAAAAATTAACCATTAAAATAGATTTTTATTCTTTAATTTTGATAATTTAAAGAACTTTATATATAAATACTAATGAACTCGATTTCATTTAGATTAGGTTCAATCTTTTTTTGTGAAGAAGATCCACATTCCGAACAAAAGCATTCCATTTTGTGAACTACTTTACAGCTAGTGATGTGTGCTACTATTCGCCTCCAACGCATTTGAGGCCCGTATGCTGACCAGTAACATTCAAAAATCGATTCGCCATAGCTACCAGAACTTACAAGCTCAGCTTGATAACTTTGTTCCTAGAAGAGCGCAAAACTATCTCGTTGCTGAAATAGCAAAAACACTTTGTGGCCAATATCATAAATCTAACCGCATGCTGGTCGCAGAAGCAGGGACTGGTATAGGTAAGTCTCTCTCCTACTTGATGGCAGCCATTCCAGTCGCCGTTCACAACAATCGCAAAGTGGTGATATCTACTGCCACTGTCGCGCTACAAGAGCAGCTTATTAACAAGGATTTACCTTTATACCGCCGTCTAACGGATAAAGAGTTTTCTTTTATTCTGGCAAAAGGTAGGCAACGTTATTGCTGTGCAGAAAAACTTGCTACGGCGAGCGGGGTCGATGGCGGCCAATTAGCAATGTTCGAAACCAAACCTAAGAAAAAAGATATTGAGCTGTTGGAGACGATGTATCGCTCTCTAGCTCAAGGAAAATGGGATGGGGATCGTGACTCGTGGCCAAAACCTATTGATGACCAGCTGTGGCAGCTTATTGTCAGTGATAAGCACAGTTGCAATAACAGCTTGCCAGGACATCGTGGTTGTCCTTTTCAAAAGGCTCGCTCAGAGTTAGATAAAAACGACGTCATCATTGCAAACCATTCTCTAGTAATGGCTGATGCCGACTTAGGGGGTGGCGTGATTTTACCAGAGCCCGAAAACACCATTTATGTCTTCGACGAAGCGCATCACTTACCGCATGTCGCGCGCGATCATGCGTCTGCATCAGCGAGTTTGAAGGGTGCTGCCGCGTGGTTAGAAAAGCTCAATCAATCAATCAGCAAGTTTTCCTCGCTAGCGGATGAAAAACGCGTATCTCGATTCCGAAATGATTTACAGGAATCCGTGCAAACCTTGATACCTGAGCTTAGCCAGTTGGCAAAGCAGTTTGACCCTGCCCACTTTGACCAAGACATTTATCGCTTTGAGCACGGAGAGCTGCCGACGTGGTTGGAGAATCAATCAAAAGATCTCAAACAAGCGAGTAAGAAAGCGAATCAAAGTGTCGCAAAAATCGCCGATCTTATCGCTGAGCGTGTAAAAGATGGGGAACTTTCGACCAGATTAGCCGAACCTGCGCTTGCGGAGCTGGGGTTTTATATCCAACGTTTGGAAAACCTCGCCCAAGTTTGGCACCTGATGGCTGAACCGACACGTGAAAAAGGCGCGCCTCTGGCGAGATGGTTACAAAAACACCCAGAGCGTGAAGGAGACTTCATCGTCAGCGTTTCCCCGTTGGAAATCGGCTGGCAGCTTGACCAACAAATTTGGAGTCGCTGTATTGGTGCGGTATTAGTATCGGCAACGATTAGAGCACTAAATTCGTTCCATTACTTTTGTCATCAAGCTGGCATTGATGGTAAACCAGAGTCTGGCACTCAGTTTTTAGCGTTGGCTTCACCATTTGATTATCAGAACCAGGCTGAGTTACTTATTCCAGCGATGAAATATGAACCGCCTGCACCTCAGTTTACTGAATATCTTATTGAGATATTGCCTAAGTACTTAGAAGACAATAAAGCCAACTTAGTATTATTCTCTTCTTACTGGCAAATGAACCAAGTCGCCGAGGCCTTGTCTACAGACTTTGTTAAGCGAGGCTGGGCGTTGCAAGTACAAGGTGAAAGCTCGCGCCAAGAAATTCTAAAAAAACATAAAAAGCTAATAGAAACAAATAAAACCAGTGTTCTATTTGGTACCGGAAGCTTTTCTGAAGGACTTGATTTACCGGGTGAGCTTCTCGAAAACCTGGTCATTACCAAGATACCATTTGGTGTTCCGACTTCTCCTGTAGAACAGGCTCATTCCGAATACATCGAAAAGAAAGGCGGAAATCCATTTATGCAGATCACTGTACCAGATGCGAGTAAAAAGCTGATCCAAGGTGTTGGTCGGTTACTGCGAAAAGAGCGCGATTCTGGTAGAGTAACCATTCTAGATAGACGCCTTGTCACAAAGAGATATGGGCAAGCGTTAATCGACTCGCTGCCGCCATTTAAACGTAAAATAGAATATTAGAAGAAAAACCATTTATGGAAATGATTGAGCCAGGCATGTTGCTGGTGTTGGCGCTTGTCGCTTTTGTTGCTGGATTCATCGATGCCGTTGCTGGTGGTGGTGGTATGCTAACCGTCCCAACGTTGTTATCTTTGGGGCTTCCACCCCACATCGCTCTGGGAACAAACAAACTCGCCGCGACGTTTGCCTCTTCGACGGCGGCTTTCACCTACTACAAAAAGCGTTTATTCCGCCCAAGATGCTGGGGAAGATCCTTCGTTGCCACCCTAATAGGAGCAACCGTTGGTACGCTGTTTGTCGACGCTATCAGTACCGAGTGGTTAGAGAAAGTATTGCCGCTGATCATCTTGGCAGCTGCTCTATATACCGTTTTCCATAAAACGCCGAAAACGACACACCAAAGTCCAATACCAGAGCCGTGTCCTCGACTACATAAAAAGCAATATGCACAAGGCTTTTCACTTGGCTTCTACGATGGGCTGGCAGGTCCTGGCACGGGGGCATTCTGGACGGTGAGCTCAATGGCACTCTATCGACTGAATATCCTACTTGCTTCTGGCCTGGCAAAAGCAATGAACTTTACCAGTAACTTTACTTCCCTCATTACTTTTGCAGTGTTGGGGCATATCAACTGGGTGCTAGGCTTAACGATGGGGCTATGCTTAATGGCAGGTGCTTTTGTCGGCGCTCATTCTGCGATTCACTTTGGCGCTAAATTCATTCGCCCGGTATTCGTTACCGTGGTGAGTATACTTGCGATTAAATTGGCTTATGATGCTTGGTTTGTAGGGTTAACATGAACATCGATCAACTTTCAGCACATTTAGAGCAGATGGCAAAACAAGCCGCCATGCTTGATCGTCAAAGAGGCGAACATCATGTGCCACTGTTTGACGAGCATCTCTTTAGTTGTCGTTCTCGCTTATTAACCCCGTGTGTAAAAGAAGCCAAAGCGACATTAGCGGCTATCGTACGTGAACAAAATGAAGATAAGTTAACCGCACTTCGCGCTGAATACCTAACCGAGCGCTTAGTGGCACAAATTGCTGCGATTCAGCGAGAAATCTCAACCACCAAAATACGTAAAAACGAAATCAAGCACAGCAGCCATTTTCGAAAACCTATCAATGTTCTGTATCAAGAGCTTGCTCAGCATCAAGAGTGGGCTCGTCGTTTACGAGAAATGGTACTTGAAAAAGAGAGAGCAGTAGCAACAGCTCCGAGTTTCATGCGCGCAGAAGCGCAGAAGGTTTTACTCGCTACAGAACAACGGCTGGAACGCTGCGAAGCGGCGTTAGTTAAGCTCGAAAACCAAATCACTCACAGGGAAAAACATCAGTAATGTCTGACCAACCAACCTCTCCTCTTGACGATGCACCAGATGATGTAAAACTGGCCGTCGATCTCATCTACTTACTCGAATCAAACGAAGTTGACCCTGAAGTTGCGTTAAGTGCGTTGAAAATCGTACAAGTAGATTTAGAGAACAAATTAAAAGAAAAACGGTAGCTTCTCTTCTTCAGGTTTCGTTTTCAGTTTGTTTCTACAATAGATACAAACTGAAAAACCTTGTTTACCATAAAAGATGGCCAATAACTGGTGCCAATAACACAGTAATCATACCAGCGAGCATCATCGCAACGCTGGATATGACCCCTTCAGAACTTCCCAGTTGATAGGCTTTTGCAGTACCCGCTCCGTGAGCAGAAGCTCCCAGACTTGACCCCTTACCCAAGCGAGAACGAATGGATAAAACGGTAAGAATGACTTCTCCAACAGCCATTCCGATGACACCAGTCATCACGACAAATAATGCCGTTAAATCTTCTTGACCACCTATCAATTTACTCGCTTCAACCGCAAAAGGCGTCGTAATAGAACGCATTGCTAAGCTTTTCTGCAAAATCGCTGACAGGCCAAAGATTTTGGCCAACAAAACAGAGCTTCCTATGGCTACAAAAATGGACGTAAGAACACCAATTGACATGGATAACCAATGCCGTTGAATAAGACGACGGTTGTCATACACAGGAATAGCAAAAGCAACAGTGGCAGGGCCAAGCATCCACAACAGCCAATGAGACTCTGACATATAAGATTGATAAGGAATATGAAAAGCGAACACGACCACAATCAGCAACAAGGGCGCCAGCAACAAAGGCATCAAAAAAATCGTTTTTTTACGCTGATAAAGTATTTTGCTCAAATAATAAAAAACAACCGTCATCAAAAAACACAATATACCCAAGCCAAAATCTGTTTCGAACATAGCTAGTGCTCCGTATGTTTTGTCAGTTTTTGGTAGTGTCTGTTGCTTTTTCTCCGGGACAACTGCAACTCAAAACGATAAACACGATCAACAACCGCAGCCGTAATTCCCAAAACTAAAACTGTACTAATCAGTAATACAACAAATATTCGTAATCCTTCCGTTTCCATCAGGGATTGGTATTTCACCACGGCAACTACAGCTGGCACAAAGAACAATAGCATTTCAGCTAACAGCCAAGTTGCACCTTTACGTAACCAGCTTGCTTTGATCACACCAAGAAACAGACACAACAGTAATATCAACATCCCAGCCAAATTAGCTGGCACCGGAAAATTAAACTGTTTAACCAAATACTCGGCAATCAACCATATCGCAGATAACAAGCCAATTTGCAGCAAGGTAAGCAATCCACCAGTAAATACCTTCATGACTTCTCACTCCATTCTGAGATTTTGATCACATTATATCCAAAACAAAAATAGTCATATAGTGAATTTTTATTATCAAAAGCATGCCAGAATGGAATAGTTTTCTAATAAATAAAACGAGCAAAGCATGGACATTAAATCACTTCGTTATTTTGTCGAACTCATTGATCAAAAAAGTTTCACCCGGGCTTCAGAAAATTTATACGTGACCCAGCCAACAATCAGCAAAATGATACAAAGTCTCGAACAGTCTGTTGCACAACCACTGATACATCGTGAGGGGAGAAAGTTCTGGCTAACGGAAGCAGGAGAAATCGTATATCTTCGGGCAAAACAAATATTAGAGACAATGGCACAATTAAACTCCGAACTCATTGATCTCAACAAATTAGAACGAGGTCATCTTCGCTTAGGCATCCCACCTATGGTTGGTCCCCTGTACGCTGGATTAATTCGCCAATATAAACAACTCTACCCGAATGTAGAACTAACGATCGTCGAATACGGAGGCAGGAGGATTGAGCAGGCACTTATCGAAGGCGATCTTGATGTTGCAATCACCATGTTAGCGACTCAGAATAGAGATTGCTTAACAAACCTTGTCCTTGATGAATATCCCATTCATGCCATTTTACCTGACACAACTTCTTGGTCAGAAAAAAGCTCGATCTCATGGGAAGAGCTAAAAGAGGAACCTTTCTATATCTACACAGAAGAATTTACCTTGAGTGATTACATTCAGAGCCAATGCCAACAAGCAGGGTATTCTCCGCAAATTTCAGCCCGTAGTAGCCAGTGGGACTTTCTCATTGCTCTTGTGAAAAGTGGAGTTGGTGTGACCTTTCTTCCCCAACCTTTATGTAATCGTATTCTTGACGAAGAGCTGCTGATAATACCTATTCAGCCCTCCATCAATTGGCAACTTGGCGTGGTTTGGAATCAAGAGAGATATATCTCTAAAGCTGCAGAGGCATGGATTAAACTTTGTCAGGAAAGTGGAAGGAGCCATGCATAGCCTAAAGCAAGGGCTTTCATGCGTAATGGAGGTAATATCCTCGATTTGAAAGCGGCACTAGGTCATGTCAAAATTGAACAAACGATGGTTTACGCCAGATCACCTTTCGTCGGTAGTCAATTTCAACCCTATCAGCGGCCTCAAAGTATAGCGATAAAAATGGTGACAAAGTGGCGGCGTTAGTCAACAAACCTCGCCATCATCCATCAAAATACACTTTATTAGTTTTCAAAAACCCTTTAGCCAAAAGGCATTACAAGGGATAACAATAGGTTCAAAAGTATATGAAAGTAATCAGCTTTAACATCAATGGACTCCGTGCAAGACTGCATCAGCTCCAGGCGCTCATCGACAAACACCAGCCTGACGTTATTGGGCTTCAGGAAATCAAAGTCCACGATGAAGCGTTTCCAATAGCAGATGTCGAAGCCATGGGTTACAAAGTGTATTTTCATGGTCAAAAGGCGCACTACGGTGTTGCGATGCTTTGTAAGCAAGAACCTATCAGTGTGCAGAAAGGTTTTCCAACCGATAACGAAGAACATCAAAAGCGCATGATCATGGCGACCTTTGAAGACGAAAATGGTGAAAAGGTAACGGTACTTAACGGCTACTTCCCTCAAGGGGACAATATCAGCCACGAAACCAAATTTCCGTATAAGCGCCAGTTCTACAAAGACCTAATGACATACTTGAATGATCATCATAGTAACGATGAACAATTAATTGTTATGGGCGACATCAACATCAGCCCAATTGATGACGACATCGGCATTGGCGAGCCAAATCGCAAACGCTGGCTAAAAACGGGCAAATGTTCGTTCCAGCCAGAAGAGCGTGAATGGCTTAAAATTTTATTAGACTGGGGCTTTGAAGATACTTTCCGTAAACTGTACCCAGAAGTGAATGACCGTTTTTCGTGGTTTGATTACCGTTCTCGCGGTTTTGATGACAACCGTGGTCTACGAATCGATGTGATTTTAGCGACGCCTTCACTGGCACAGAAATGTATCGAATCCGGTATCGACTATGAACTACGTGGGATTGAAAAACCATCTGACCACGCCCCTATCTGGTCAACGTTCAAGTAGTCCTTTCTCACCTAAATAAAAAGAGCGCATTGATGCGCTCTTTTTATTTGTTGCTGCCATTGGTCTTATTGGCTTAGTGGTCGAGAATAGGCTAGCAATCGCTTTTCTGCCTGTTTAAAACACCACAGGATGATAAACGTCAGCGACATATAGAATAAACCCGCCGTTAAGAACGATTCAAATGGAGCGTAGTAACGTGAGTTAACCAAACGAGCCGCGCCGGTTAGATCCATGATGGTTACAATGCCCGCTACCGCACTACCGTGCAGCATGAAGATCACCTCGTTTGAATATACTGGTAATGCTCTTCGTAATGCACTCGGTAAAATGATACGACGGTAAGTCTTAAATTTACTCATTCCATACGCTTTAGCCGCTTCTACTTCGCCTTTTGGTAAGCCATTAATTGCGCCTCGGATAATCTCCGCCGTGTAAGCTGAAGTATTCAATACAAACGCAACCAGTGCACAAAACCAAGCGTTTTCCCAAAGGGTATCTTTGACCGGGAAGAACTGGTCCATACCGTAATAAATGAGGTATAGCTGAACCAGTAACGGTGTCCCACGGAAAAAGTAGATAAACGCCCATGCTGGCATGCTTAACGCGTAGTTTTTACTGTTTCTTGCTATCGCCATTGGGATAGACACACTCAGCCCAATGATAAGCGAAATGCCCACCAGCCATACCGTTGTCCAAAGTCCACTCAGATAAATCGGGAAGCTTTCAATAATCAGTGAAAAGTCCATAACTTACCTCGCGTGAATACTGAACTTGCGTTCAACAAGTTTAAGCAAACCTGTAGAAACACTGGTAAAGAATAGAAAGATGATCGCAACGGCCATGTAAAACGTAAATGGCATTTTCGTCGAGCCAGCGGCTAAAGAACTCATTCTCACCATATCATCCAGACCGATGATAGAGACCAGCGCCGTAGTTTTAAGCAGAACCAACCAGTTATTACCAAAGCCAGGTAAAGCATGGCGAATCATCTGAGGCAAAAGAATTCTTCTGAATGATAAAACAGCGTTCATACCATAAGCTTTCGCCGCCTCTAGCTCACCTCTGTCTACGGCCATAATCGCACCACGGAACGTTTCTGCCATGTATGCGCCAAAGATAAAGCCAATGGTCAGTACACCAGCAATAAATGGGCTCACGTCGATGTAATCTGGCAGATATGCCGTCCACTCATGGTTAGGATCACTCGATGCAAACCACTCATTTAGCGTTTCATTGATAGAATAAAGGCTGTTATTCAAAAGTATTTGTCCACCAAAGAAAATCAGCATCATCAGAACCAGATCTGGGATACCACGAATAATGGTGGTGTAGAGAGTGGCAATCGCTCTTGCCCATTTGTAAGGTGATAACTTGGCTAAAGCACCAAGCATGCCCAATATCACTGCAAGCAGCAGAGAAAGCACTGCAACTTCAATAGTTACTAAAGCTCCTGTAAAGATGGAAGCTTCGTATCCTTGTAAATCCAGCATAGGTGAGTTCCTAATCCCTAAACTCAAAAAATCGACCGTTGACTACTTCTAGGAACAGGCCAACGGTCGCTTAATTACGACTTATTCGCCGTACACATCGTAGTTGAAGTATTTACCAGCAAGTTGTTGGTAAACACCTTTCTCACGTAGTGACAGAATCGCAGCGTCTAGTTTTTGCGTTAAATCTTTGTCTTGCTTGCGAACCGCGATACCAAAACCTTCACCAAACCATTTAGGATCAGTTAAAGATGGGCCAACAAACTCATACGCATCGCCACCAGCTTTGTTAAGAACGCCTTCTTCTAGAGCAGAAGCGTCACCTAGAACAGCAGCTACACGACCGTTAGCGAGATCAAGATAAGCTTCATCAAATGAGCCGTAACGTACGATCTCAACTTTGTCACCGTAGTTGTCAGTCAGGTATTTATCGTGTGTAGTTGCACGCTGTACCGCGATTTTCTTACCGTCTAGTTTGTCAAAGTCTAGATCAGCGCCTTTCTTCGCAATAAATTTGTTTGGAATAAGTGCGTATTTGCCGGTGAAATCAACTTTCTTCTTGCGCTCTTCTGTAATCGACATTGCCGCTATGATTGCGTCGTATTTGCGCGCCAGTAGAGAAGGAATGATGCCATCCCAGTCTTGAGCAACGATTTGACACTTCACTTGCATTTCTTCACAAAGTGCATTTGCCATGTCAACGTCAAAGCCTTTTAGAGAGCCATCAGTTTCAGTCCAGCTAAACGGAGGGTATGCACCTTCAACACCAAAGCGAACGGTTTTCCATTCTTTCGCTTGAACGGCGCCAGATACAGCCGTTGCAGCAAGCGTTGCTGCTAATAACCACTTTTTCATTTCCGTACTCCTGTGATTTCCATTTTATTTAATTTTGTATGTTGTGTTTACATAGGAGGCAAAAAACTGCCTCCCAAAGATCTCTTAATAAATCGATGAGATAAACTGTTGTAAGCGAGGTGAATCTGGATTGGTAAACAACTTGGCAGGATCACCCTGCTCTTCAACCAGTCCTTGGTGAAGGAACATAACGTGGTTCGATACATCACGAGCAAACGCCATTTCGTGCGTCACTACCAACATCGTACGACCTTCTTCTGCCAAATCTCTCATTACCCCTAACACTTCGCCTACTAATTCTGGATCAAGCGCTGATGTCGGCTCATCAAACAACATGACTTCTGGATCAACGGCTAGCGCACGAGCAATCGCGGCACGTTGCTGCTGACCACCAGATAAATGTCCCGGGTAGTAATCCTTACGCTCATACAGGCCTACTTTCTTAAGCAGTACCTCTGCGTTTTCAATAGCTTGAGCTTTAGGCACACCCAATACGTGAACGGGTGCTTCAATGACATTTTCTAGAACAGTAAGATGAGACCATAGGTTAAAACCCTGGAATACCATCGCTAGACGAGAACGAATTCGCTGAACTTGCTTTTCATTCGCGGGAACAGATTCACCAGCTCGGTTATTCTTCATTTGAATAAGCTCACCGTTAACCCAAATCTCACCAGCGGTTGGTGTCTCTAATAAGTTGATACATCTGAGAAAAGTACTCTTACCGGAACCGGAAGAGCCAATGATAGAGATAACATCCCCTTTGTGTGCGGAAAGAGAAATCCCCTTAAGTACTTCGTTTTGTCCAAACGTTTTGTGCAGGTCTTTTATATCTAGCGCTGGTACATCAGTCATGCGCTTTACTCCCTGTGTTTTTTTCACTGCTGTAAGGGACTCCGCCCTATCTATTTCGGAACAAATTAGCACCCCGGCTTGAAAGTTGCAACAAATGATTAACCTAAATAAACCGAATAGTTAGATAGGATAATCAAGTTAATATGCAATATTTAGCACTATATGCTTTATTACTTGAATATTATGTATAAAAAAGCCCCTACAGTGAGGGGCTAAATATATTATAAAAGTGTTAGTTAGTTCTCTCTAACAACAGTGTTTTGGTCTGAGCAACGCGGTTACTAATTGCTCTTACTTCTTGTTCATTCTTCACGATACCAAGTACATCTTCTGTCGTGTCTTTACCCTCACCATTCGCATAAGCTGCCAAAAAATCAGCCACTTGAATATTGCTATTTTCTTCAGTAAAAACATAACTTTGAGAGATTGAAGCGCTATCTGAAATCACAAGACTGCTTTCTATATCAGATGGCACACTTGAATAATCAAGCTCAGGTACGATAACTCTATCATTGATGTGTGAGTAAACAGAGTGACGTACAACGTAAGGAGTTGAACCATCCCAAGCACCTTGCTGGTAGCTTACTCGTTGCAGACCACTTTCATTACCCAAACCAATACTGTCACTTAAATAGACCGTACGGTTAGAAACACCAGGTTTGGTATCTTGTGTGTTGCTTACGGCAAAAAGTGAGGTGTCATCAACGTCAATAGTCCAATCGTCGCCTACTACGTCCGTGTATTGCGCTTCCCACCCAGAAGTCACAATGGTTCCATCTACACTGAATGTCCAAACATCGCCATTTAGTTCGTCGGGGTGATAAAACGCGCTCGTTCTCGACACTTCCGCTAAGCGATATGAGAAGTTCTTATAAATCGTGTCAATATCAATGGTTGTAAAATCAATACCAGAGCTACTCACTGATGGCATAGATGACGAACCCGCAAATACCATTCGGCTATCCGTCCAGTCCTCAAAGCCGTATTGATAAAGAGCAGAACGGGTGGAGGTTCGATACTGCGAAATCATCGTTTTTTCAGTGCTTACGGCTGACAATGTTTCACCTTTCGTGAAGCGTGATTCGTTTGCCGTGACGGTTTCATACTGAGAATCAAAGTAGAAGGTTGAATATGGGTTACCCGCCGCGTCTTCAGCAACTTTGTAGTCCAGGCTGGCCTTGCTAGCGATTTTATCGTTACTGCCCGTCAAACACGTTGTGTTGCTCACATTCGTTTGCGCAGACAGATAGACATTGCGTAATGAAGAATCAGACTCTAATAGCTGTTTTGAAAACGTCAGTGCATTAAGAATAGTGCCGTTCGCTTCTTGGATCGTCACGCTCCCCTCGTCAGGAATATCTTGCAGAGTGATCGTCAACAGATCATTGCTTGCCGTCACTACATCTCCGACACGCTCACCCGATGCATCTGAATAGTAAGCCGTTAGCTGGTTGTCGATCACACCACCTATTGCATGATAATTGAGGACTTGTTCTATACCATTAGTCGTAAACCTGTCGTAAATAGTACAAGAGCCATTACTGCTTAACGCTTGAGTTTCAGGAGTCACAAAAGTGAACTTATACAGCGTTTTGGGTGTGCTACTGCCGCCACCGCCGCCTCCACAACCGACCATTAATCCCGAAATGATTGCCACTAACGGCACTATTTTAAGCTGTTTCATGTTTTCTTCCTAAACTGAGCGGCAATGATTAGCCAAAAAAGTTGTCTTTTCGGGTTTAAGCAAGATTGAAGCCAGCTTTATATGCATTTGATCGATAACTACATTTCACGTGCCACTAGTGTTATATCGTCTCAGTAATTTCTAGTTTTATGCAACTTGTGTAATGAAATTACGTCCTATTTGGCCCTATCATTCGTGGAACTGACACATTTTGTAGTTTTATTTCACATCGATTATTTAAAGTGATCTAAATCAATCACCCAAAATGGCTATCTTGTTAGACTCCAGCCACCATTTGAGGAAAATTTTGTGCCTCAACACAACAAGTTATTAGCTATGCTTAGGCGCAAGGTTAACGTGCAACAAATCTAATAATAGCTAGCATAGGGCGCACCGTATTACGCGGGACAGCGCAACTTAGTTAAGAATTCATAACTTTTAAATATATGAGGAATCTATGTCAGACGCAGTGAATAAAGTGCACTCTGATTCAGATATCGAGACCAAAAGCTACCGTGAGCTTCATCGTCCAGCATCTGAATTCGAAAGCCGTTCAGACTATCTAGACCACGAACTGCAAATCATGAAGCCACGTCGTTTTGGCTTAAACTTGCCGGGTCGTGATTTCCGTTTCGAGCTTGAAGATTTTGTTCCTGCGATTGCGGGTACGATCGGCATTATTGCAATGTACTCTGCGGTAATGATGTCTTGGGCTGAAGGTTTAACCCAAGCCTGGGATCATGTGCATTTAACAAAAGAGTTTGCTATCGAAGTCGCTCGTGTAGAAATGCTTATCCCTGCACTCCTTTTCTGTGTCTTAGCTTCAGGCGTCTTTAACCCTAAAGCTAACCTTGCTGGTAACCATGGTCCGATGATTCCATTGATCGGTACTATTGCGCTTGCAGGTGCACACCCTCTCGCACTCGCTATCTTAATCGGTATCTTTGGCCTTCTACTCTCCTTTTTTAAAGGCGGCTCAAAACTCGTCAACCTCACTTCTGAAGGCACAGCCGGTGGATTGCTTATTTTCTTAGGCTTGACGGGTACGATTAGCCAAATCAACTCGATTCAAGCGTGGGCGACTGGCTTACAGTCAGCGGATGTAGCTGCTGGCAGCATGGGTTACGTTGGCTTTGTCGTGCTTGGTATCACTGTTGCGATTTATGCTTACCTTGCAAAAATCAATAAACGCTGGTTAGCAATCCCTGTTTGTGCGTTTACAGGTCTGGCAATTGCTTTGGTTCTTGGTGCTGGCTTCGATATTAAATTCGAAACAGAGATGGGCCTGCCTAACCTAAACCCTGTTTACTGGTGGGGTAGCACGGAAGAAGGTTGGATGCTAGGTCTGCCAAATGCAGAACACTTCATCGCTTCTCTGCCATTCGCTATTCTTGCTGTTGCAATGTGGTCACCAGACTTCCTTGGTCACCGTATCTTCCAGGAAATGAACTACCCTCGTAAGACAGAAAAAGTACTGATGGACGTGGATGACACTATGACGATGTGTTCTTTCCGTCAAATGGTTGGTACTGCAGTCGGTGGTGGTAACATCACTTCATCTTGGGGTACTTACATGATCCCGGCAGCTATCGCGAAACGTCCGATTCCAGCTGGTGCTATTCTTCTTGGTCTAATCGTTATGACGGTAGCGATTCTTGGCTTCCCAATGGATGTGGCGGTATGGCCACCAGTAATGCGCGTTGCTCTGCTAGTTGGTGTATCTCTTCCTCTACTTGAAGCCGGTATGCAAATGGTTCGTGACACGAAAGATTCACAAGCAGCAGGTATCTGTATCTTTGCATCGATTGTTGCTAACCCAGTGCTAGCTTGGGCATTAACTATGTTCTTAGATAACAACGGTCTGATCGGTGATAAAGAGCGTGCATCACGCTTGTCATTCATGGATAAGATTATTATTCCTGTAACTGCGTTCATTATCTGTTTGGTTGCTATGCTAGCAGTTGGTATGCTAGAAGCTCAATATGGATTAAAAGCTTGGCTATAATGCTTAACGCTTAAAAAAATGTGTGGGTAGCGCTTGTCGCTACCCCATTTTTATCCGAAAAGTTGAGCATTTATTGATTTAGTTTAAGGTTTGCAAAAAAATTTTAGTTTAACCTGCAATTGTTGTTTCAAAAGGTAGACGTTTAAAGCAGTGACAATATTTATGGTTTTGTAACCCTAAAAAGTGATTTTAAGACTATAAATATTGTTATTCATAAGAGTGTACTGTTCCCCTTTATTTCTGGGGATAGCTGGCTCAACGGCGAAGCAGTACGTATTTTTTTCTACTAAAAAGGTAGGTATGTCATGGCAGAGCAATTTGCTAAAGCTTGGGAAGGTTTTGCTGCAGGTGATTGGCAAAACGAAGTAAACGTTCGTGATTTCATTCAGAAGAACTACACTCCGTACGAAGGCGACGAATCTTTCCTAGTTTCTGAAGGTACTGAAGCAACAAACAAGCTTTGGGCTAAAGTAATGGAAGGTATCAAACAAGAGAACGCGACTCACGCTCCTGTTGATTTTGATACATCTGTTATCTCTACCATCACTGCTCACGATGCAGGCTACATCGAAAAAGATCTTGAAACTATCGTAGGTCTACAAACTGAAGCGCCTCTAAAACGTGCGATCATCCCTAACGGTGGTATTCGCATGGTTGAAGGTTCATGCAAAGCATATGACCGCGAACTAGACCCACAAGTTAAGAAAATCTTCACAGAATACCGTAAAACACACAACGCTGGTGTTTTCGATATCTACACTCCTGATATCCTTGCATGTCGTAAGTCTGGTGTACTAACTGGTCTTCCTGACGCATACGGCCGTGGTCGTATCATCGGTGACTACCGTCGCGTTGCGCTTTACGGTATCGACTTCCTAATGAAGGACAAACTAGCTCAGTTCACTTCTCTACAAGAGAAATTTGAGAACGGCGAAGACCTTCACATGACTATGCAACTTCGTGAAGAAATTGCAGAGCAACACCGCGCTCTAGGTCAAATCAAACAAATGGCTGCGAAATACGGTTTCGATATTTCTCGCCCTGCTGAAACTGCACAAGAAGCTATCCAATGGACTTACTTCGGCTACCTAGCTGCTGTTAAGTCTCAAAACGGTGCTGCAATGTCTCTAGGTCGTACTTCTACATTCCTAGACGTGTACATCGAGCGTGATATCGCTGCAGGTAAGATCACTGAAGATCAAGCTCAAGAAATGATCGACCACTTCGTAATGAAACTACGTATGGTTCGTTTCCTACGTACTCCTGAGTACGATGAGCTATTCTCTGGCGACCCAATTTGGGCAACAGAATCAATGGGTGGTATGGGTCTTGACGGTCGTACGCTAGTAACGCGTTCTAACTTCCGTTTCCTAAACAGCCTATACACTATGGGTCCTTCTCCAGAGCCAAACATCACTGTTCTTTGGTCTGAAGCACTTCCAGATGGTTTCAAACGTTTCTGTGCAAAAGTATCTATCGATACTTCTTCTATCCAGTACGAAAACGACGATCTGATGCGTCCAGACATGGAATCAGACGATTACGCTATCGCTTGTTGTGTATCTCCAATGGTTGTTGGTAAGCAAATGCAGTTCTTCGGTGCTCGTGCGAACCTTGCTAAAACTATGCTTTACACAATCAACGGCGGTATCGATGAGAAGCTGAAGATCCAAGTTGGTCCTAAGATGGACAAGATCGAAGGTGAATACCTAGATTACAACGAGCTATGGGAAAAAATGGATCACTTCATGGATTGGTTAGCTAAGCAGTACGTGACTGCACTAAACAGCATCCACTTCATGCACGACAAGTACAGCTACGAAGCGTCTCTGATGGCTCTACATGACCGTGACGTTAAACGTACAATGGCTTGTGGTATCGCTGGTCTATCTGTTGCTGCTGACTCTCTATCAGCAATCAAATACGCGAAAGTTAAACCAGTTCGTGACGAAGATGGTCTAGCAATCGATTTTGAAATCGAAGGCGATTACCCTAAATTCGGTAACAACGACGCTCGCGTAGATGACATCGCTTGTGAACTTGTTTCTGTATTTATGAACAAGATCCGTGAGCTTAAGACTTACCGTGATGCTATCCCTACTCAGTCTATCCTGACTATCACTTCAAACGTGGTATACGGCAAGAAGACTGGTAACACACCTGATGGTCGTCGTGCTGGTACTCCATTTGCACCAGGTGCAAACCCAATGCACGGCCGTGATGAGAAAGGTGCAGTAGCATCATTGACTTCAGTAGCGAAACTACCGTTTGCTGACGCTCAAGATGGTATCTCTTACACATTCTCTATCGTGCCAAATGCACTAGGTAAAGAAGAGACTAGCCAACGTGCTAACCTTGCAGGCCTAATGGATGGTTACTTCCACCACGAAGCTGGCATCGAAGGTGGCCAACACCTAAACGTGAACGTGCTTAACCGCGAAACTCTAGAAGACGCAGTTAAACACCCAGAGAAATACCCTCAGCTAACTATCCGTGTATCTGGTTACGCTGTACGTTTCAACTCTCTGACTGCTGAACAGCAAGCTGACGTTATCGCTCGTACATTCACTGAATCACTATAAGACTGTCGCGAAATAACGTTATAGTAATACAACAAGAGCCGGTGCTGAAAAGCATCGGCTTTTTTTCATTTCCACCGCCAATCTTGTGATATTTCAAAAGATTTAGTTGCCTTTCTTACGTATGATGCAAAGAAAAATATTCAATGCATTATATGAAATTCAATAAATTATTTATTCTTACTCTTTTGTCGCCAGTTGCTTTGGCATCCAACAAATCCACGGTTTCCTTTACGCTTGATAATGACGGTATTTTCGGTGTTGACCATGATTACACCAACGGCATATTTCTCTCTTACGCGACCGGACAATTAAGAAAAGAAAGTGAATGGAGCTGGCTAAGCCTAAACAACGCCCCCGACAGTAATGTCGACAAAATAGAGCTGGTATTTGGCCATAAGATGTGGACGCCGAGTGATATAGAAGTCGATTACCCTCTGGCGAATGATCGCCCATACGCTGGTTATCTGCACACAGAAATCAATTACCTTTCACTAACTGAAGATAAAGCTGTTCGTTATAACTTTACCATCGGCGCAACGGGCGAAAGCGCTCTGTCCGAGAAAGCACAATCTCTGGTTCACAGCATTACTGGCTCTCCAGATCCTCAAGGTTGGGATTACCAAATTGACGACTACCTCGCGTTGAGCGTTGGATACCGCGCATTCAATAAGTTAATGCGCAGTGAAGGGAAAAGCACACAATGGGAGATTACCAACGTCAATGACATTAATGCCGGCAACTTCCGCAGTGATGTGTCTCAGGGAGTCATGTTTCGTTGGGGAACCAACTTAGGCAATAGCATCGGTGCAGCCAACATCAGTGTGGAAAGCCCCTTCTCAGCAAGCATGTTATCCAACCACGCCAGCAGCTGGTTCTTGTTTACCGGGTTTGAAGGTCGTTACCGTTTCAATGACATCACACTCGAAGGTGATCGTTCCGGCATTCCAGAACCATCTAAGCCTTATGACGTGACACTGGAACACTGGCAAACAACCGCCGTTGCTGGAGCAACTTGGTATAATCAAAGCTATGGAGCGAGCATAACCTTTACGGTGAAAACTCCAGAATATAAAGAGTCTCCAACCGATATTTATGGTACCGGATCGTTTTCTGTCTTCGCCTTCTTTTAAATAGAAAGCTCAAATGGTCAATAAACAACTCATTGACCATTTGATTAACCGTATTCCCTCACCTTCCTTGCTACAAGACTGTTTTAACCCTGCTTTTTGTAATAAAATAACAGCATTCTTATTTAAGTCATGAGAGCAAAAGATGTCAGCAACTGGTCGAATTCACTCGTTTGAGTCATGTGGTACCGTAGACGGACCTGGTATTCGTTTTATCGTCTTCTTGCAAGGTTGTTTGATGCGTTGTAAGTATTGCCATAACCGCGATACTTGGGATACGCATGACGGTAAAGAAGTTACCGTAGAAGAAATCATTGCAGAGGCGAAATCATACCGTCACTTCATGAAAGCGTCTGGCGGTGGTATCACTTGTTCAGGCGGTGAGGCTATGCTTCAACCGGAGTTTGTTCGTGACTTTTTCCGAGCGGCTAAAGCCGAAGGTATTCATACCTGCCTTGATACCAATGGCTATGTCCGTAAACACACCGATGTGATTGACGAAGTTCTCGATGCCACAGATCTCGTGATGTTGGACATCAAGCACATGAAAGATGAAGTTCATCAGGACTTAATCGGCGTGTCGAACAAGCGTACTCTCGACTTTGCTCGCTATCTTCATAAAATTGGACAAACGACCTGGATTCGCTACGTTGTAGTTCCTGGTTACACAGATGATCCAGAAGCAGCACACATGCTTGGTGAGTTTATCAAAGATATGGACAACATCGAGAAAGTCGAGCTGCTCCCTTACCACAAACTTGGTGCACACAAATGGGAAGCGCTGGGCCTTGAGTACCCTCTTGAAGGTGTAAATCCTCCGTCTAAAGAGACGATGGATGAAATCCAGTCCATTCTTTCTCAGTACCATCCAAATGTAAAATACTAGAGTGGTCCATTTTCTCTGATTAAAAATACCAGCCAAGCGCTGGTATTTTTTTATTCTGTTAAATCAAATAGGTTAAATACCTCATCCGTCCATGTAGAATAGCGCTCGCTGACGAACGTATAAGAAACAAAACAACGTTGTAGGAAATGAGTCATGGATTGGTTTAACTTAGGATCATTAATCGTTATCGCTTGGGTCGTTATTGCTTTTTGCATTCCCGACTGGAGAAAGGCCGTTTGGCCGAAGCTAGAGCAAGAGAAGTCATTTCAGCACATTGTTTTTGCCACTCTTTTTCTGTTAACGATTTTGTGGTCTGCGCAAGCAGGTGTGAAGGAAGGGCTGAAAATACACTTTCTCGCTTTGACGACATTAACCATGATGTATGGGTGGCGAATGGCGTTTTTGCTCAGTATTCCTGCAATGATTGTTAATCATTGGATACAAGGCACCTCGCTCATCCTGTTACCAAGCTCACTGGTACTTTCCGCCCTATTCCCTATTCTAATCAGTTACTTGGTATTTCTGCTAAGTTACCACTATTTGCCTCGTAATATCTTTGTCTTTATTTTCGTTGCGGGTTTCTTCAACGGGGCAATTACCGGCAGCTTGCATCTGCTGATCAATTCGTTCTATCACTTGTCTGTAGGTCATTACGACTGGGAAACGATTCAGCACAACTACTTTATTTTTGTCCCTCTTCTGGCCTTTCCCGAGGGCTTGCTCAATGGTATGTCTCTCGCTGTGCTGACCGTGTTTAAACCGGAATGGTTGAGAGTTTTCTCCGATAGAGATTACATATACAACCACTATCACAAAAAATAGAGCCCGCTTGATAGATATGGTGCTGAAAGCTAGATAAATTGAGAATTTCTTGTCATTTTTTCATATTAAATATGTGTTGAGATCATGTTTCACACGTGTCTGAAGCGTTAACCTAAGCACATTAAAAATGTATTAGATTATTTAGTGAGGTCATCATGGAAATGTCAAACGCTCAACGTTTGATTCTATCAAACCAGTACAACCTAATGTCTCAACTCGATCCAAGTAATGCGTCAAAATACAAACGCTTACAGACAATCGTCGAGCGTGGTTATGAACTACAAATGTGCGAATTAAACAAAGACTTTGGCCGTATTACAGAAGCAGAATGTCGTGAAATCATCGACATTATGGAGATGTATCACGCGATGCAAGAGTCTAACAACCTGCTCGACAGTGATGAGAAAAGCAAAGTCGACCAACGTCGCCTTCAGTTCTTGGGGTTCGATATCGCTTCGGAAGCGCAACAAGTACATTACGTACGCTTTCTAGTTGACTCTGAAGGCCTTTACCCACAATTTGACAAAGCAGATCACCATTTCAACAGCCAAATGCCGATGCTAGAGAAATACCGTCGTATGCTGCAAACATGGCGTAACTGCCCTCGTCAATACCACCTATGTCCTAACGAGCTGGCACAAATCTTCAGTGCCTAGTTATACAAACCATTGAATAGGAGAGCTGTGGCTCTCCTTTTTATTTGCCTTATCGCCCATTATCTTTTTCACGTCAGAGCAATTTTCTCAATCTTTCTCCAAGGCTAACGATGAATCACTAACATTGGCCACCTGATGCCAAACATTTGATTTATCAATACTGAACACACCACACAATCCTGCCATTTATGCAAGAGTGATAAATATGCCACTTTTACAATAAATTCATAATTGTTAAGCAAAATTGCAAATCCCCGACTAGGCTTAAGTAGAGAAAGGCTGTGATTGAATGATTCAAATCCACCGCTCACCGTTGTGATGATAAATCTGTACTTAAAGCAAAGTCTTTGGTGTCGCATAACTTACGTCCTGTACAAACCAAATCAGAGGTCAGTACGTATACATTCAGACAACCAAGAGCATGACAACAGGTGAGTAAGCCTTCATCAACGTTCGTCGGTAGACTGACTATTAAAGGGGAAAGCGACATGAGTATTTTCGACCACTATCAATCCAGATATGAAGCTTCTAAAGATGAAGAGATGTCGTTACAGGAGTTTCTAGCCCTGTGTAAGGATGACAAAAGCGCATACACTAATGCAGCAGAGCGCCTACTGATGGCCATCGGTGAGCCAGAAGTAATCGATACAGCCAAAGATCCACGTCTAAGCCGGATCTTCTCAAACCGCGTTATAGCGCGTTACTCAACATTTAAAGATTTCTATGGCATGGAAGATGCGATAGAACAAATTGTTTCATACCTAAAACATGCTGCTCAAGGTTTAGAAGAACGCAAACAGATTCTTTACCTACTCGGTCCAGTAGGTGGTGGTAAATCATCACTTGCAGAAAAACTGAAAGCATTGATGGAACAAATGCCAATTTATGTGCTTACCGCGAATGGTCAGCGCAGTCCGGTCAATGACCATCCTTTCTGCCTCTTTAAAGCTTCCGAAGATGGCGAAATCCTGAAAAAAGAATACGGTATTGAACAGCGTTACCTACGCTCCATTATGTCTCCTTGGGCAGCCAAACGTCTGCATGAGTTTGGTGGCGACATCACCAAATTTAAAGTCGTCAAAGTCCGCCCTTCGATCCTCGACCAAATCGGGGTAGCGAAAACCGAACCAGGCGATGAAAACAACCAAGACATTTCATCACTCGTAGGTAAAGTCGATATTCGTAAACTTGAACATTACTCTCAAGACGATCCAGATGCCTACAGCTACTCTGGCGCGCTGTGTAAAGCAAACCAAGGCTTGATGGAATTCGTTGAGATGTTCAAAGCACCGATTAAAGTACTTCACCCGCTACTAACTGCGACTCAGGAAGGTAACTTTAACGGTACGGAAGGCCTGTCTGCGATTCCATTCGATGGCATGATCTTAGCGCACTCGAACGAATCAGAATGGCAAACGTTCCGTAACAACAAAAACAACGAAGCGTTCCTTGACCGTGTGTACATTGTGAAAGTGCCGTACTGTCTACGTGTTTCTGAAGAAGTGAAAATTTACCAAAAACTTCTCGAAAACAGTGAACTGTCACAAGCACCATGTTCACCAAGTACGTTAGAAACGTTGGCGCAATTCAGTATTCTTTCACGCCTGAAAGAGCCTGAAAACTCGTCCATCTTCTCTAAAATGCGGGTATACGACGGTGAAACCCTGAAAGACACCGATCCGAAAGCGAAAAGCTATCAGGAATATCGTGACTACGCCGGGGTTGATGAAGGCATGAACGGCCTGTCCACTCGTTTCGCGTTTAAGATTCTGTCGCGTGTATTTAACTTCGACCAAACCGAAGTAGCCGCGAACCCAGTTCATCTGTTCTACGTCATTGAGCAACAAGTTGAACGTGAACAGTTCCCAACAGAAACGGCAGAAAAATACCTTGAGTTTTTGAAAGGATACCTCGTACCTCGCTACGTCGAGTTCATTGGTAAAGAAATTCAGACCGCCTACCTAGAGTCATACTCTGAGTATGGTCAGAATATCTTTGACCGTTACGTGACCTATGCAGACTTCTGGATTCAAGACCAAGAGTACCGCGATCCAGAAACTGGCCAGCTATTTGACCGTGCTTCACTCAACTTAGAGCTAGAGAAGATCGAGAAAACAGCCGGTATTTCCAACCCTAAAGATTTCCGAAACGAAATCGTCAACTTTGTGCTTCGTGCGAAAGCCACTAACAATGGTCAGAACCCGGTTTGGACCAGCTACGAAAAATTGCGCACAGTTATCGAGAAGAAAATGTTCTCTAACACTGAAGAACTTCTTCCGGTTATCTCATTTAATGCGAAAACCTCTTCTGAAGATCAGAGGAAACATGACGACTTTGTCGCTCGCATGATGGAAAAAGGCTATACCGAGAAACAGGTTCGCCTACTTTCTGAGTGGTACCTACGAGTACGTAAGTCATCCTAACCAAATGTTGAGTTAGGTCGCTTGTGTGAAACATGAAGAGGGCTATTTCATGGCGCAATTTATAGACCGAAGGCTCAATGGCAAGAACAAGAGCGCTGTTAACAGACAGCGCTTCTTGAAGCGCCATAGAGAGCAAATCAAGGAGTCGGTGGCAGACGCAGTGAATCGACGCTCGATCACGAATACGGAAACGGGCGAAGACGTATCGATACCGCATAAAGACATAACCGAACCGATTTTTCATCAAGGTCAAGGTGGGCTACGTGAGCGTGTTCATCCAGGTAACGATCAGTTCATTACTGGTGACAAAATCGAGCGTCCAAAATCAGGAGGCCAAGGCAGTGGCTCTGGCGAAGGTAATGCAAGTCCGGACGGCGAAGGTCAGGATGAGTTTGTATTCCAAATTTCGAAAGACGAATACCTGGATATTCTTTTCGAAGATCTTGAGCTGCCGAATTTAGAGAAAAACCAAATCGCAAAAATTACCGAGTGGAAAACACATCGTGCTGGCTTCCAGACTGCGGGTATCCCCTCCAACATTGCTGTTGTGCGCTCACTCCAACAATCTCTGGCTCGAAGAACAGCCATGACAGCAGGTAAAAAGCGACTTCTCAAAGAGCTTGAGGATGAGTTATCACGTATTAAAAATATGGAGCCTGCTCAACCGTTTGAAGAGACCCGTTTGAAGAGGGAAATAACCGAACTACGTAAGAAAATCGACAGTGTTCCGTTTATTGATACTTTCGACTTACGTTTCAAAAACTACGAGAAACGCCCTGTTCCATCCAGCCAGGCAGTCATGTTCTGCTTAATGGACGTGTCAGGCTCAATGGATCAAGCGACCAAGGATATCGCAAAACGATTCTATGTACTGCTTTACCTGTTCCTAACTCGTACCTATGAAAACGTGGAAGTGGTGTTTATTCGCCATCATACACAGGCAAAAGAAGTGGATGAGCACGAGTTTTTCTACTCTCAGGAAACGGGGGGTACCATCGTATCCAGCGCTCTAAAACTCATGGATGAGATAATCAAAGCTCGTTACCCTGTCGGACAGTGGAACATTTATGCAGCCCAAGCATCCGATGGTGACAACTGGGCGGATGACTCACCGAGATGCCGTGAATTATTAGTGGATAAGTTACTGCCTAACTGTCAGTACTACTCATATATTGAGATCACACGTCGTTCTCACCAAACTTTGTGGCATGAGTATGAAAAACTCACCGAAGAATTTCCTAACTTTGCAATGAAAAATATTCGCTCTGTTGAGGATATCTTCCCTGTCTTCCGTGAACTATTCCACAAAGAAACGGCGTAAGGAGGCTAGCGATGAGTACCGCAACGAAAAACCTCTCTGGTAAAGCTCCAAAAAAGCGCAGTAGCAAGTTGCTACCTGATGGTCCTGATTGGACCTTCGAGTTGCTGGAGCGATACCACAAAGAGATAAAACGTGTCGCTGAGCACTATCGCCTCGACACTTACCCAAACCAAATTGAGGTCATCACGTCAGAACAAATGATGGATGCATACTCAAGTATTGGGATGCCGATCAACTACAACCACTGGTCGTTCGGTAAGAAATTCATTCAGACAGAGCAAAACTACAAACACGGCCAAATGGGTCTGGCGTACGAGATAGTCATCAACTCTAACCCTTGTATCGCCTATCTAATGGAAGAGAACACCGTGACTATGCAGGCGCTGGTAATGGCGCACGCCTGCTATGGACACAACTCTTTCTTTAAAGGTAACTACCTGTTCCAGACTTGGACAGACGCAAGCTCTATCATTGACTATTTATTGTTCGCCAAAAAATATCTGGCAGAGTGTGAAGAGCGCTATGGTGTTCTGGAAGTCGAAAAACTTCTCGATTCTTGTCATGCACTGATGAACTTCGGGGTCGACAGATACAAACGTCCAGAAAAAATCTCCATTACGGAAGAGAAAGCGCGTCAAGAAGAGCGTGAGGCGTACCTGCAATCACAAATTAATGATCTGTGGCGAACGGTGCCTAGGTCGAAAACCAAAGAAGAGGACATCGTAGAGCGCTTCCCAAGTGAACCACAGGAAAACTTACTGTACTTCTTTGAGAAACATGCACCGCTACTCGAGCCATGGCAGCGTGAAGTCATCCGTATTGTGCGTAAGATAAGCCAATACTTCTACCCACAAAAGCAAACTCAGGTAATGAACGAGGGTTGGGCAACGTTCTGGCATTACACCATTCTTAACCATCTTTACGACGAAGGTTTGGTGTCTGAAAAGTTCATCCTAGAGTTCTTACACAGTCACACCAGCGTAGTAGCGCAGCCTGCGTATAACAGCCCTTACTTTAGCGGCATTAACCCTTACGCGCTCGGCTTTGCCATGTTCCGCGACATCAAACGCATCTGTGAAGAGCCAACCGATGAAGATAAGGAATGGTTCCCAGATTTAGCGGGTACCGACTGGCTAGACGCAGTGCACTTTGCAATGCATAACTTCAAAGATGAAAGTTTTATCAGCCAATACCTCTCACCTAAATTGATACGTGACTTTAAACTGTTCGCTATCAAAGATGATGACCATAAAAACTTCATCGAAATATCGGCGATACACGATGAGAGCGGTTATAAGAGCATCAGAGAAAAGCTCGCAGCACAATATAACCTATCGAACCTTGAGCCTAATATTCAGGTCTTTAATGTTGATGTCCGTGGTGACCGTTCATTGACACTTCAATATGTTCCTCACAATCGCATCCCATTGGATGACAGTTATGAAGAAGTATTGAAGCACGTATATCGTATATGGGGCTTTGACGTTGTACTCCAAGAAGTGAAAGATACAGGTCATAGAGAAACGCTGGCGACGTGCCCTAAGCGTAACCAATACGACAACAACATCTGATACCGATTCCTTTAACCCCTAAGCAATACCTCAAAAGCAAAAGGCTCCAAGATTGGAGCCTTTTTACTACAGTGAAACTGCAGAGGTTACTTAGCTTCGTTAGCGACTATCGCTCTTACAGCGTCTAAGTCTGCTTGAGTGTCAACACCTGCTGCTGGAGCTTCTTTTGCTACCGCAACATGAATCTTTTCGCCATACCAAAGGACGCGAAGCTGCTCAAGGCATTCAATTTGCTCTAGCGCACTTGGTGCCCAGTTGATGTAAGTATTAATGAAACCTGCGCGGTAAGCATAAATACCAATATGGCGCATCAAAGGATTAGCAATGGTTTTGTCTTGCTTGGCAAAATTGTCACGATCCCATGGAATGGTTGCTCGGCTAAAGTACATGGCATAGCCACGTGAGTCCGCCACCACTTTTACCGCATTTGGGTTGAAGACTTCATCTTCGGAGTCAATTTCTACCGCAAGCGTTGCCATTGGAGCATCACAAGCTGCGAGATTATCGGCAACCTGACGAATGATAGATGGTGGGATTAATGGCTCATCACCTTGCACATTAACAACGATGTGATCAGCAGGGATCGCCATTTTCTCAACCACTTCAGCCAAACGCTCAGTGCCTGACTCATGGCTTGGTGACGTCATGCAGACTTTTCCACCAAACTGCTCTACCGCAGAAGAAACACGTTCGTCATCGGTTGCAATAATGACATCTTCAGCACCGGCTTGCATGGCTTGTTCGTAAACCCACTGAACCATCGGTTTACCACCAATATCAGCCAACGGTTTGCCCGGTAAGCGACTAGAAGAGTAACGAGCGGGAATAACGACTGTAAAAGACATTAACGCCCCTCATCCATGCTCATGGTTCTTGCTTCCGGCTCAAGCAGAACAGGAATGCCTTCTTTAATCGGATAAGCAAGACGATCCACTTTGCAGATCAACTCTTGATTATCTTTATCGTACGTCAGCTTACCTTTACACACAGGGCAAGCTACAATCTCAAGCAGACGATGATCCATAAGTCGCTTTAACCTCTTTTATTCTATTTAAAATTCGCTCTGCATCGCTTGTAGCAAACTGAGCAGATACAGGCAGATACCACCAATTATCTTGTGCGTATTCACGACACTTGACGGCGTCTTTCTCTGTCATGATCACATTGGATCCTTGTTGAGCCAATGTTTCTAATTCTTGCTGGTCAAAGTCTTGATGGTCTGCAAACCCTTTGGTGACTTTGACGTCGGCATTCAGCATATCCAGTGTATGAAAAAATCGCGGTGGGTGGCCAATGCCTGCAAACGCCACCAGATCGTTTAACGCTGAGACTTCAACTTGCTGTTTCGTCTTCAGGTTAATCGCCTTCTCCGGCGCCAGTGACATCGCGATTTCACTTTGTTTAGCCTGACCACCATTCGTAATCACGAAATCGACTTCTTTTAGCCTTTCAACACTTTCTCGCAAAGGACCCAAAGGTATCAGATTTTCATTGCCAAAGCGTCGATTGCCGTCAACGATCACCAACTCAATGTCTCTCGCTAATGCGTAATGCTGGAGACCATCATCCGTGATCACAATATCAACGCCAGTCGCCAACAGCGCTTTAACCGCATTCGCTCTCACCGGGTCAACGGCAACGGGAGCCCCAGTGCGATTATAAATAAGTTTAGGCTCATCACCGCAATGTTTCGCGGGCGTATCAACATCTAAAACGAGTGGATAGTGAGGTGCTTTAGCGCCATAACCGCGTGAGACAACACCCGGCTTGTAACCTAGCTGTTGTAATTGCTCCACCAGCCAGACCACAACCGGCGTTTTACCATTTCCGCCAGCGGTAATATTACCGACTACAACAACAGGTACAGGGGCTTGATACGCTTGTTTGCTCCCTTGCTGGTATTGTTTTCGCTTCGACTGACTGATTGCACCAAATAACAAACTCAGTGGCCACAAAAGCGGCCACAAGAGATATTTTAATGGGTGGTTTTCAAACCAGATTTTTTCAATCACCGCTTAACCGCCAAACTGAATTCGGTGCAATTGCGCATACGCACCGTCTTTTGAGATCAGATCAGCATGGTTACCACGCTCGACAATCGCACCATCATCAACAACGAGGATTTCATCGGCTTTTTCAATCGTCGACAGTCGGTGAGCAATCACTAGCACGGTTTTATCTTTTTGCAGCTCATCTAATGCAGCCTGAATCGCACGCTCCGACTCGGTGTCCAGTGCCGAAGTAGCCTCATCCAAAATCAACACTGGTGCATCACGCAGCAATGCGCGCGCAATGGCAATACGTTGACGCTGACCACCTGAAAGACTCGCGCCATTTTCACCAATCATGGTGTCGAGGCCGTGCTCCATTTTGCTGACAAACTCCATCGCATGTGCGAGCTCGGCCGCTCTTTCTATATCACTGCGCTGGAAGTTATCTTCGGTTGCGTAAGCAATGTTGTTTGCGATCGTATCGTTAAACAAGTGAACATTCTGGGAAACCAAAGCAAACTGTTCACGCAGGTTTCTCAGCTCGTATTCACGGATATCGTGGCCATCAAGCTCAATCACACCGCTATCCACATCGTAAAAACGATTGAACAAGTTTGCGATGGTACTCTTACCAGACCCCGAACGACCGACCAGAGCGACCGTCTTACCCCGAGGAATGTCAAAGCTAACATGTTCAAGTGCAGGCTTTTCTGAACCTTCGTAGGTGAAAGTGATGTCTTTTACAGAAATATCACCATTCGCACGCTCAACCTTGTGCTTACCTTCATTCTTCTCAGGTTCAAGATCGATAAGAGCAAACAACGTTTGGCTGGCAGCCATACCGCGTTGGAACTGAGAGGTCACGTTAGTCAGTGCTTTAAGTGGACGCATCAAACCAAACATCGCAGAGAATACTACGGTGAAAGTACCCGGTGTCAGTTGCTCTTTAATGGAGTCAATACTCGCCAGATACAGTACCGCTACAATCGCAACGGATGCAATCATCTGGATGATTGGGTTTGCGGCAGCCTGAGCCGTCACCAGTTTCATGCTTTGCTGACGCATCTGGTTGCTGACTTTTTCGAAGCGTTGACGTTCGATATCCTGACCGCCATAGCTCAGTACCACTTTGTGTCCCTTCAGCATTTGTTCTGCTGAAGCGGTCACATTACCCATCATGGTCTGCATGTTTTTGGAGATTTTTCTAAAGCGTTTGGAGACAACGCCAATCCCCCAAGCAACAACAGGTGCCACCGCAAAAAGAACCAATGAAAGCTGCCAGCTGTTGTAAAACATCAGTACCAGCAAACCAATAATACTTGCCCCTTCGCGCACAATGCTCACCAGCGCTCGGCTGGTAGCAGCAGAGACCTGTTCTGAATCATAAGTGATACGAGACAGCAGGTTCCCCGTCTTTTCTTTATCAAAGTAAGACACTGGCATATGCATAAAGTGGTTAAAAACCATACGACGAATCTGCATGACAACGTTGCCAGAAACCCAACTCAAGCAATATGTGGAGACAAAACCACTGGTACCACGAATAAACATCATGATGAAAATGATCAATGGCAATGTACGTAGGAAATCGGAGTCTGCGCTGCCAAAACCTTCATCGAGCAAAGGTTTGAGTAAGGAGATCATATAGGTATCTGAGACAGCATTAATAACTAATGCAATGATAGCAACGATAAGACCTGCTTTATAAAGGCGAATATATAACCATAGACGCTTAAACGTTTGCCAGGTCGTTTCATCAGTATTTATCGACATAGAAGTGCTTTATTTTCTTACATTAAGACTCGTATTCTACCCCCTTACGCACCATCTGCCTATACCATGGTTCAAATGTATCACTACGTTTCTTTTCAAAATCCCATTTATCTTTCTTCACCCGAATCGTTATTTGCCCGCTATCCCCGGTATCAAGCCATAAAGCACCCGCATTGCGGTAAGATGTCACTACCGTCTCCGCAGGCATTCCCCACTGATTGTTTTTCGCCAGTGACGCTATCGCTAAGATCGGGTCGACAGCATTAATAAAGCGCGGGTTCGAGGAAGTTTTACTGCCGTGGTGTGGTACGAGCATCACATCACTGCGCAGCTTTTCAGGATCCCGGAGAAGTATCCACTCACTGATAGACTCAATATCGCCTGTAAAAAGCATAGAAAAATCAGAGTCCGGGTCTCTGAGTCTAAAAACACACGAGTGAGGATTGTACGCTCGTGTGACAATTTGAGGTGGCCAAAGCACTTCAATATCGAGTTGTTGCCATTTCCATTGGTCACCATTCACACAGGGTTGATAACCATCAAAATGTTGACTGCTGCGCATATTAGTTGGAGAGAACTCCGTCTCAATCACGCTTCGGCCTCCCGCATGGTCATTGTCCCAATGGCTGAGAATAATGCTATCCACCAACTCGAATCCCCTGCTGTGAAGTATTGGAACAATCACCTGCTCCGCCATGCTACCACCCGGCCAAGATTTACCTGTGTCGTAGAGCAGAACTTTTCCATCTTTTTCAATCATCACAGCTAAACCATGACCGACATCGAGCACGTCAATGCGCCAACTTGCACTTTTTCGCCCAGTCAAGCCGGTAACAATGATGGTAATGACAACAAGTAGCAGCCAGCCCTGCCATAACAAAAACCGCTTCAGAACCAAGCACACACACAAAAGAGAAAACATCCACATGAGATCTATCGACAGTGGCTGCCACGAACCAAGGGCAAACTGAAGAGATTCACTTAATGGCCACAAAGAAAGATCCATCCATTGCCAGACAAACTTCGATAATGCGGGTATCAATAAAGAAATTGATAGCGCGATGAATATCAGAGGAACAACAACAAACCCAAACCATGGAATAAAGATAAAGTTATACGCGATTGCTAATAGGCTTACGCCCGAGAAGAAAGAGCCACTTATAGGGAGCACGAACAAGCTCAAGGCGATCTGAGTAATCAACAAGGTTCGCAATTTTCCCAACCAAGTGATGCTATTGAGCCGCACAAGGTTAATGACTAAGAGCACCGCGCCAACAGAGAGGTACGAGAGCCAGAAACTCATACTAAAAGATGCAAAAGGTTGGATAAACAGCTGAAAAGCAACTGCCAGTAATAGCACTCTCCAGGTACTCCAATGAACCAGAGAAATTTTTAAGACGACATAAATCACACAAACTGAAGCAGCGCGAGTAGTTGGTAGAGAGAAATCGGCAAGCCAGGCATAACACAAAGCAACAGCTAACCCCATAATGGAAGGTATTGCTTGATAACGTGGCAAAGCGAAGCGAACACTTCCACCGAGCAATAACCCAAAACTAAAAGCCATTCCGATGTGCAACCCGGAAATAGAGACAAGATGCAATAGCCCACTGTCTCTCAGCCCTTGCCAATCATCGTCAGAAAGCCAGTTGCGATCAGCAAAAACCAATGCGCTAATCAATGGAAAGTGGTCCAGCTCGGAGATATCCTCCGTGACCCGACTAACTATCTTCTGACGCACAGAGCTGCTGGTTCGAATGATCCAATGGGCATCACCAGACACAATGGCTCTGGCTAAAATACCTTTTCCCATTGCCTGCTTTTCAGCATCGAATCCCGCTTCATTACGTAGTCCAATAATGGGTTTTACCAGCGCCGTCGTCGTAAACTCACTGTTAACGGGTATAGCAAAAGAGGTGATAAAACGGACTTTAGGTTTAAGAAAAGGTAGCAGACGTTGATCATTAACTTGTTTTATCGTCACGATACCTTCATATCCATGACTTATTTGATTAAAAGAGCTGTCAACTTTGCCAATTATGGTACTATTCTCCCCTACATTAAAAAGGGCTTGTCGCTGATACTCCAAAACATTGCCGTGGATGATGACTACCATTAAGCCCCAAATTACGCCTATGCTGATTAAGCCACGACGTAATTTAATTATTGAACCAGTGGTAATTATTCCCAGCAGTAACCAGCGCCAATCTGGCATTGTCGGCCACCATGCCGACGATATAACGCTTGCTACAAATAACGCCAAGGTCCAACTTTTTTCTGAGAGAGTCATGCAGTCCTATGCCTAGAAAGCTGATAAAACGCTTCATGCCTGATCACGAGTTGATCAAACGCCAAAAAGCATTAAAAGTCTTCGGCAATGTGTTATACAACCCGAACCTTTGGTGCCTTAATCGTCGCTCAGCGTCTGGCGCGTTTGCTGTTGGTCTATTTATGGCGTTTGTACCGCTTCCTAGTCAAATGATCATGGCAGCAGGTTTAGCCATTTTATTGGGTGTCAACTTACCTCTCTCTGTTGCTCTCGTTTGGGTCAGCAACCCGATTACTATGCCGGTTTTGTTCTACTTCGCATACAAGGTAGGCGCTTGGGCCATGCATGTCCCTCCTCAACCATTCCACTTTGAGCTGTCGTGGGAGTTTATCATGCAGCAAATGCACACCATCGGTCCTCCTTTCGTGCTCGGATGCATGATGTGCGGCGTAGTCTCAGCCATCATCGGTTACTTTGGTATTCGCGGAGTGTGGCGCTATTCAGTGGCTCGTAGCTGGAATAAACGTAAAGTAAGATAAATCGTCGGTGCAAAAAATTCAGCACTCCGATTATCAGATGAGGGGCAAATAACGATTAATCTGCAACGTAACGTTAATCTGGTATGACAAACTGATACCAAATACACAAAAGGACCGAAATCGGTCCTTTTGTGTTGATATTGCGAACTTTTGTGTATTTGGTATTGCGAATAAGTTACTTGGAACTCAAAACCGCTGCTGGGTTTAACTTAGCCGCCCGAGAGGCCGGATACCAAGTCGCGAGTAAGCTCAGGACAATCGCCGTAATCGACACCAGAGCCACATCTGGCCAGTACAGTTGTGACGGCAGGAAATCAACAAAATAAATGTCACCCGATAAGAAGTGGTGCCCAACTAAATGCTCTAATCCAGTAATAAGCGGGGTTAGGTTTAAAGCGACTAAAACGCCAATAACGCTACCAACTAAACTCCCCAATACGCCAGAGAACACACCTTGCCAGACAAATATTCGTTTAATCAGACTATCTTTTGCTCCCATGGTTCTGAGGATGGCAATTTCTGCCGCTCGGTCTTTAACCGCCATCATTAACGTCGAGACGATATTGAAACAGGCCACACCAATCACCAGCACCATCACCAGATACATAATGGTCCGTACTAACTGAATATCACGGTAGAGAAACCCAAACTGCTGCTGCCAACTTTTAAGATACACGTACACATCGATGAGGCCGCCCACTTCACGAACAATTTCCGGTGCGTTAAGGACATCGTTTGTCTTCAGCGAAACACCAGTAACACCATCGCCTAACCGGGCATATTGCTGGGCATCCGCTAGTGGCACTAACGCAAGAGAGTGATCAATCTGGCCATTCAAAGTCAAGAAACCGATAACTTGTACACGAACACGCTTTGGTGCCTGAACTTTAGTCCCCGTCCCCGTTTGTGGAATCATTAACGTGACATAGTCACCAACTTCGGCATTCAGCTCGGTCGCGACACCCCGGCCCAAAATCACCTGCTGCTGACCCGCGTAGAAGTTCTGCCACGCTTTTGGGTCGATAAAGTCAGACATATTGGAAACGGCTTGTTCAAATGAAGGTTCAACCCCGCGTACTTCAACCGCTTTGAGCTTACTGCCCTTCTCTGTCAACCCAGTGAAACGAACATAGGGTGCTGCTGCGACCACATTTTGATGTTTCAAGGCTTGGTTCATGGTCCTGGAGTAGTTCTGCAGCGGGCCATCAACCCCCTCTAACTCACCATGCGGAATCACTGACAACACTCGCGACTGTAATTCCCGCTCAAAACCATTCATTGCAGACAGGCCAATGATAATGACCGCGACGCCAACCGCAATACCAATGGTCGAAGAGAGAGAAATGAACGACACCATTTTGTTGCGTTTTTTTGCGCGACTAAAACGGCCACCAATCATCAATGCTAAAGATGAAAACAAAATTAGCCCTCCATCACAGATGCTTGTGGAGTCAAACGATCCACCAGCAAACCGTCTTGCATGTGCATTTGGCGATCCATCTTCGCGGCCAACTCTATGTCGTGTGTCACCACCAAAAAGGCGATGTTCGATTCTTGGTTTAACTCGCGCATCAAGTCATAGATAGAAAGCGCTGTATTATGGTCCAAGTTCCCCGTCGGCTCATCGGCCAGCACCAAATCAGGCGTATTGACCAACGCACGAGCAATCGCCACACGTTGACGCTCTCCGCCAGATAACTCTGACGGACGATGATCGATACGGTGACCTAGCCCTACTTTCTCCAACAACGCTTTTGCTGAAGCTTTTGCTTCCGGGGCTTTGGTTCCACCAATCAAGAGCGGCATTGCGACATTCTCCAATGCCGTAAAGTCCGCTAACAAGTGATGAAACTGATACACAAAACCGAGGTGCTTATTACGCAGCGCTGCTTGCTTGTTTGAACCGAGTGACGAGAGGTTTTGACCTAAAAAGTCCACCTCGCCTTGCGTCGCATCATCCAGCGCTCCGAGAATATGCAGCAAAGTGCTTTTACCCGAACCTGATGAACCAACAATAGAAACCAGCTCCCCTTTCTCTATATCAAAGCTGACCCCTTTAAGCACTTCCGTATCTAGCGAACCTTCTCGGTAGACTTTACGAATATCACGACATTCTAATAGCTTATTCATAGCGAAGTGCCTCAGCAGGTTTAACAGAAGATGCTCGGTAAGAAGGATAAACAGTCGCAGCCAGGCTCAGAGCAATTGCCAATACCACCACTAACAAGATCTGCAATGAATCAATCAAAACAGGCAGGCGTCCACCAAAAGAAAACAGTGCGACACCAGCCGCCTCTAGAATCACATTTAAGTTGAGCGATAACGTCACGCCAGCCAAACCACCAATAATCGCCCCAATCACACCACTGCTGGCGCCCTGGACCATAAAGATCGTCATCACTTGAGATTGCGTCATACCTTGAGTTTTAAGGATGGCGACTTCGGCTTGTTTTTCCATCACCACCATGATCAACGCTGAGATAATATTAAACGCGGCAACGCCAACGATCAGGCCCAACATCAAACCCATCATGTTCTTCTCCATCTTCACCGCCTGGAAAAGTTCACCACGCTGTTCACGCCAGTCACTCCACTGCCACCCTTCTGGCATTGGTTTATCTGCGAAATCCGTCACCATAAATGGATCAGAGAAAAAGACACGCCAGCCAGACACATTATCCATAGGCAAGCGCATCAGCTTGGCTGCATCGGTCATATTGACGATCATAAGCTGCCCGTCAACATCGGAACCCGTGTTAAAAATGCCAGCAACCGTAAAGTTACGCTGGCTGGGAATACGGCCAATTGGCGTAAACTGCGTCGCGTTTGTCACCATTAAACGAACTTTGTCTCCGATAGAAACTTTTAAAGAGCGGGCAAGACTGTGACCCAAAAAGACCTGGTATTCACCTGCCTCTAAGGCAGAAAGTCGACCTGCAATCAAGTGATTCGCAATTGGGTCTCCCTTTTTAGGCTCAATACCGATTAAATAACCGGCGGTCAGTTGTGCGGCACTTTGAATGACGGCTTCGCCACGCACGACAGGTTCCGGCTCTGCGACTTGAGAAATCGTTTGGATAAACTCTGGTGCCGTTTCAGTTAACGGCGTATTGCCATCATTGTGAGAAATCACGGCATGGGGCAACACGCCCAGAATGCGTTCTTTCAGTTGCGCTTCGAAGCCGTTCATTACCGACAAAACCGTCACCAACGCCATCACGCCGATAGTGATGCCTGCAGTCGACATATAAGAAACAAATCGGCTAAACCTATCCCCAGAGCGACCCCGGAGATACCTCAAACCGATAAATAATGAGATAGGATGATACATATAAGACAAACCAACCGGCTGTTTTGATATTAAGACTAAACTTTGTCGGCTATCTTACCTTACTCTTCTGATGAAAAAGACAAGATAATCGCTAAATTTGTCAACGACATGCAATAAGTCTGCATTTAGAGCAAAAAGTTCACGCGGAAAAACCGGTAAACTTGATAACTTCATTCAGTTAGCGATAATCAGTGCCTTACTCTCTGTTTTGTGAAGCAAGCCGAGAGCGCTCCAAGGCCAAAGGACAACCATATGACAGAGCAAGAATATTTCACTGTTCACCACAACCTCACCATCAACGTGGAAGCGTTAGGTAACGATTTTGCTTTGCCAGATGAAGAAACCTTTGTTGCCGAAATTCCGGCACCTTTCATTGTTGCCAGTGAATTCAGTCAGTTAGATATGCTGGCAGACAACGCTCGTCTGGAATTGCAAAATAAAGACCTAAAACACGTCATCAGCTTGCTCGACACTCAAAACACCAAGCTAAACCTGCTATTAAGCTTTATGCTGTCACAACAGGATGATGCATCCGTCAGATATCAGACAACGCAATTTGGTGCCAGCCAATTGAGCTATCATGCAGATAATGCGTTAGACACGCAGCAGTTAGTGCGCGTGAAACTCTTCCTCGACAACCCGGCTGCAGCGATATACTGCTACGCTAAAGTCGTAGAGTGTGTCTCATCGGAGCACGGCTTTGTTATCACTCTGAAATACAAAATGCTCAGAGACGCCGATCAAGATCTATTGATCAAAGCCGCCTTATATCAACAACAAAAACTTTTACGTCAGCGCTCGCTGGAGCGAGATAAAAAATAACTCCTATGACAAAAGCAACAATACTTTCCGTCACCAACCCATCTGAGCGTGGCGATAAAAAACAATTAGGTAATTTACCAGGTGCCGCTCTGCCACTTGCGATTGCAGAACTGGCAAAACAGCATACAAGTCACTCACTACTTGTTGTGCCTGACCCGCAAATCGCCTTAAAACTGCAAGCCGAAATAGAGCAGTTTACAGACCAACCAGTCAGCCTTTTTCCTGACTGGGAAACTCTGCCATACGATAACTTTTCTCCGCACCAGGAGATTATTTCGGACCGGATTGCACGTTTGTACCAGTTACCGACCCAACACAACGGCATCACTATTGTGCCTGTCAGTACCGCGTTACAGCGTCAATCTCCACGTGACTTCTTGCTGCAACATACCTTGATGGTAAAAACCGGCGATCAATTTTCACTTGAAAAGCTGCGCGTTCAGTTAGAAAACTCTGGCTATCGTCATGTTGATCAAGTATTTGGTCCGGGTGAATACGCAAGCCGCGGCTCTATTTTGGATCTCTTCCCAATGGGTTGCGATGACCCATACCGTATCGATTTTTTTGACGATGAGATCGATACGATCCGCACATTCGATCCAGAGAACCAGCGCTCAATTGAAGACATCCAGCAGATTCAGTTGCTTCCCGCTCATGAGTTCCCGACCACCAAAGAAGCGATTGAAGAGTTTCGCACCCGCTGGCGAACCCAATTTGAAGCGCGTCGTGAGCCTGAATCGATTTACATGCAGGTGACCAAAGGAACGTGGCCGGCAGGGATTGAATACTGGCAACCCCTGTTCTTTGAACATACAGAGACCCTGTTTGATTACTTGCCAGAAGACTCGCAACTGATCACTTATGGCGATATTGAAGCCGCCGTAGAAACGTTCTTAACTGACGTCGAGTACCGTTACGATCAGAAAAAAATCGATCCATTACGCCCACTGCTTGCTCCGCACGAGCTGTGGTTGAAGAAAGATGAACTCTTCAGCCACTTTAAACAGCTTCCGCAAGCTCAGTTGCATCTGGACAAAATCGTCCAGCGTGGTGGTCGTCAGAATCTGGCGGTGCAGTCATTAGCAGAACTCGGCGTTCAGCAACAGAATAAAGAGCCACTTTCTCGCCTGCGTCAGTTTAGTGAGCAGTTCACCGGTAAAATCATCTTCTCAGTGGAATCAGAAGGTCGACGTGAAGCGCTGACAGAACTTCTACAAGGCATTAAAGTTCGCCCGGTCGTTCATCAATCCTTCTATCAGGCCCTTGCTTCCAAAGACAGGTTTAGCCTGATTCTGGGTGCCAATGAACATGGCTTTATTCATGATGAGCAGAACTTCGCCCTTATCTGCGAAAGTGACCTGCTCGGTGACCGCGTTATTCAACGTCGTCGCAAAGACAAAAAAACCGTCAACAGCGACACCGTTATTCGCCACCTTGCCGAACTCAAACCGGGTCAGCCAGTTGTTCATATCGACCACGGTATCGGTCGCTATATCGGTCTGCAGACGCTTGAGGCAGGTGGGATGAAGACCGAATACGTAACACTTGAGTATCAAAATGACGCCAAGCTTTACGTGCCGGTTTCCTCACTGAACCTGATCGGTCGTTACTCGGGTGGCGCAGAAGAAAATGCGCCTTTGCATAAACTCGGCGGCGAAGCATGGGCTAAAGCTCGCCGTAAAGCCGCAGAGAAAGTACGTGACGTAGCAGCAGAGTTACTTGATGTTTACGCCAAACGTGAACTCAAACCAGGCTATAAGTTCGAACTGGATCGAGGCCAGTACGCCACTTTCAAAGCAACGTTCCCATTCGAAGAGACCGACGACCAGGCAATGGCTATCAATGCCGTGATGTCCGATATGTGCCAAGCGAAAGCCATGGACCGTTTAGTCTGTGGTGATGTTGGTTTTGGTAAAACCGAAGTGGCGATGAGGGCAGCGTTTGTCGCGACAGACAACAGCAAACAAGTCGCGGTGCTGGTTCCAACCACTCTGCTTGCCCAGCAACACTTTGAAAACTTTCGTGACCGTTTTGCCAACTTACCCATCCGTGTAGAAGTGCTCTCGCGCTTTAAATCGGCCAAAGAGCAAAAAGTGATTTTACAAGACGTCGCAGAAGGTAAAGTCGATATCGTGGTTGGCACCCACAAACTGCTTTCGAGCGATATCCGTTTCAAAGATCTTGGTCTGTTAATTGTCGATGAAGAACACCGCTTTGGCGTGCGTCAGAAAGAGAAAGTGAAAGCCATGCGTGCAGATGTCGACATCCTGACTCTCACCGCAACGCCTATCCCTCGAACGCTTAATATGGCCATGAGTGGAATGCGCGATCTGTCCATCATTGCGACTCCGCCAGCGCGTCGTCTAGCTATCAAAACGTTTGTGCGTCAGCGTGAAGAGTCGGTGGTACGTGAAGCCATACTGCGTGAAATCATGCGTGGTGGTCAGGTCTACTTCCTGCACAACCAAGTCGAAACCATCGAAAAAACCGCCGAAGATCTGCAAAAGCTGATTCCAGAAGCGCGTATAACCGTCGCACATGGCCAAATGCGTGAGCGCGAGCTAGAACGCATCATGAACGACTTCTATCACCAGCGCTTTAATGTCCTTGTGTGTACTACGATCATCGAGACAGGCATTGATGTTCCAACCGCGAATACCATTATCATGGATCGCGCAGATAATCTTGGTTTGGCTCAGTTGCACCAGTTACGTGGTCGTGTTGGTCGTTCTCACCATCAAGCCTATGCGTATTTACTGACGCCGCATCCAAAAGCGATGACCAAAGATGCCATCAAACGTCTCGATGCCATTGCTTCTCTCGAAGATCTTGGCGCAGGCTTTACACTCGCCACCCATGATTTAGAGATTCGCGGCGCCGGTGAACTACTTGGTGATGAACAAAGTGGGCAAATTCAATCGGTTGGCTTTACACTGTATATGGAGATGCTTGAACAAGCGGTTGAAGCGCTGAAGGAAGGGAAAGAGCCTTCACTCGATGAGTTGCTGCGCGAACAAACTGAAGTGGAAATGCGTATTCCTGCGCTGTTGCCGGATGATTACATCCCTGATGTAAATACTCGTCTTTCCATGTATAAGCGAATCGCGAGCGTTACCAATGCAGATGAATTGTCAGAATTAAAAGTGGAATTGATTGACCGCTTTGGTCTTTTGCCTGACGCGACAAAAAACCTGTTGGCTGTCTCAGAACTGAAATTTGCCGCAGGTAGTCTGAAAGCGAAAAAGATTGAAGCCCATGATAAAGGCGGATTTGTCGAGTTTTACCCTGATGCTGACATAAATCCAGCGTACTTGGTTAAACTCCTGCAATCACAGCCACAAAAATTTGCGATGGAAGGTCCAACTAAGTTCAAGTTTAGCGTACCATTAACTGACCGACGCAAACGAATTCAGTTTGTTAAAGACTTACTGAATGATTTTAAACAGAATTTATTACCAACGAGCTAATAGTCGAATGAGAATACTGATCCCGTTATTACTTCTTTGTGTCTCCATGCCCTCTTGGGCGCAACGTCAATTTGATATTGAAGTGCTCATTTTCAAACGCACCGTCGACGCGGAGAACACAAGTGAGTCTTGGCCAGACCAACTACCGAAAATCGACATGACCAATGTTGGCAGTTTAGATAGTGACGCTTATCGCTCATCTAAAGGTGTCTCCTTACTGCCTAGCTCTTCGTTTCGCCTAAATCCCCAAGAGGCTGCACTGAACAGTCACGCCGGATTTAGAGTGCTAAAACACGTTGCATGGCGACAAGGTGATCGGGGACAAGGCAGTGCACCAACCTTCCGCATTGTGGCTGGTCGCGATTTTTCTGGCTCGTATTATTCAGATGGCAGCCCTATCGATGGTAGCCAAACTACCTTCGCTAGCGATGGTTACAGTGAATCAAACGTGAATGGCCCGTTGTACGAGTTAGACGGTAAAATTCAGGTCTACGTTCAACACTACTTGTTTGCAGAGACAACCATGGATTTGCGTGCGCCGGGTGTCAGACAAGTTCGTTTTGAGCCGAAACCGGTTGAGCAGCTTACAGACGAAATGGCTGAAGCTGACGCAAATGTTCAGGTTGGCAACTTAGCAGACGTATCTCCAACCGTGACAGAAGAGAAGTTCCTTAAGACTTACCGCCTTGATCAAAAACGCCGCATGCGAAGCAGCGAAACACATTACCTGGACAGCCCTTTGATGGGAATGATCATCCAGGTACGCCGTGTAAACTAAACCATAAAAATAATAAAAGCGCAGCTCAGGCTGCGCTTTTGTTTTATAACTAAAAAACGACCAACAAGGGAGTCATATCAATTCATGAGCCCCGATTTTGAAATTATTACGCCGCGCTTAGCTTTACGTCTTATTCCTGCCGATGATGCAAATGCTCTGCATACGCTGCTTGCTGAATCTCCTTCACTTCATACCTGGTTAGACTGGTGTGGTGAAAACGTGTCACTCAAATACGCACAGGACTTCTTGCTGTCCACTCGCTTGAACTGGGTGAAAACAGAAGCCTTTGGATTTGGTGTTTATGACCGCGAAAGCAATGCCCTTCTTGGCATGGTGGCGATTAATGAGCTTTACCATACCTTTAATATGGCAAGCATCGGCTATTGGATTGCCGACCGTTATCAGCGACATGGCTACGCACAAGAAGCGGTCTGCGCACTAGCCGAATTCTGTTTCGCTAAACTTAGCCTGACGCGTATCGAAATTGTCTGCGATCCTGATAATACTGCCAGTCAGGCACTGATCGAATCCGTTGGTGCACACCAAGAGGCAATTGCGAGAAACCGCTACATCTTTGACGGCAAGCCAAAAGATGGCATTGTTTATTCATTGCTACCAGAAGATCTAAAGTAACTTCTAAGACGGAACAGCAGAAAAATAAAAAGCCACCGACATGCGGTGGCTTTGTATTTATAACTGCGTATTTATAACTGATCAAAAACTTCGCACCGCTTTCGCTAAGCGAAGTTTAATACATTAGTGCAGCTTCAAATTTGGACGCAATACGCGGTTGATTCGACCAACCAGCATCATCAACCCCGTTTTGAAAAGACCATGCAGCGCAATTTGGTGCATGCGGTACAGTGAAATATACACGACGCGAGCGATACGCCCCTCAACCATCATTGAACCTTTAGTCAGGTTGCCCATCAAGCTGCCCACTGTCGAGAACTGGCTCAGAGAAACCAAAGAACCATGATCTTTATACACATAGTCTTTGAGTTCACGACCGTTAATCATCGCAACAATATTGCTGAATGCTCGGCTTGCCATTTGGTGAGCCGCTTGCGCTCGTGGCGGAACAAACGAGCCGTCTTCTTGAGTACACTGAGCCAGGTCACCAATGACGAAGATGTTATCGTCGCGAGTGGTTTGTAGGGTATTTTTCACCACCAGCTGGTTGATTCGGTTGGTCTCCAAACCAGCAATATCTTTAATGAAATCAGGCGCTTTAATACCTGCAGCCCAAACCATGATTTTAGCCGAGATCTTTTCGCCATCTTTGGTCGTCAAGCCATCTTTCTCAGCTTTTGTCACCATAGTCGCGGTACGTACATTTACGCCAAGTTTGGTCAATTCTTGATGTGCTGCAGTCGAGATTCGAGAAGGAAGCGCAGGAAGAATACGTGGACCGGCTTCAATCAAGTTTACATTGAGCTTACTTGAGTCTAAGTCACCAAAGCCGTAAGCACGTAGCTCTTTAATCGCATTATGTAACTCAGCGGACAGTTCAACACCTGTTGCACCTGCGCCAACGATTGCGATATCAACCGTACCATTACCACTTTTCGCATGAAGCTTAAGAAACTCATTGTTCATTTCGCTACGGAATCGGTGAGCCTGCTCTGGGCTGTCGAGGAAAATACAGTTTTCACGAACACCAGGCGTATTAAAGTCGTTTGAAGTAGAGCCTATCGCCATCACCAGAATATCATATTCCAGTTCACGGCTTGGCATTAGCAGTTCACCATGCTCGTCTTTAAGTTCACTCAAGGTGATAACTTTACGTTCACGGTCAATGTCTTGAAGACTACCCATTTGGAAGTCGAAACTATGATTCTTCGCATGAGCACGGTAGCTCAATGCGTCGACACCCTCGTCTAATGATCCTGTTGCTACCTCGTGTAACAATGGTTTCCACAAGTGGCTCGCTTTACGGTCTACCAGCGTAATTTCCGCACGGTTCTTTCGACCAAGTGTACGACCAAGCTTAGTTGCCAATTCCAGGCCACCAGCACCGCCGCCTACAACGATAATGCGTGTCACAATGATTTTCCTCTACAAAAATGAATAAATGGGTTCAGCCCGACGCTTCACTATCAGCCACGCTGATGAAAAGCATCCAACCGATGAATTCTTGGTTCTTAGAGGTGTCTCAAGTTGTTGGGATTAAAATAGATGCTTAGTTTTTCTTCATTTTTATCAATTGGTTATTGTGCATCTTCTACTGTGTCTGATGCCTAATAGATCAGACTAAAATGGGCAAGTTTTTTACCTGCTCTCAATAATTTTTTTGATATTTGTCAAACAATTTTAATCCCGCTCATTATATAGAGACAGGTTTTGAAGGCAACCAAAATCCTTGCTCAGAATACGGTTTGCCTACTTTATCGACCAGTCTACAACACCACTTTCGTGCCACATAGAATCACAACAGTAAAACAGTAGACGGAACACAATAATTGTTTAAAACAACTGCGAATCTGGGTAAGCCTAAAGCCCCGTGGAGAAGTCTGAGAAAGTCATTGTTCAGGATAAATTGAAAAAAATAACACTCCGGAGAGTGCCATTTTTGTTCAGAGGCTGGATGAAATAATGCGTATCAGGTATTTTTAAACTCTTTCACTGCTTGTAAGTGATGAGAGATCTTCTTGAACTTATGGGTTTGAGTATCATCCCAAATGATTGGGTAGTGCTTTTCTAGCTCCGCGGCGGTTTCTTTGTTGTCGCGTACTTCGTCTTCTTTAGACAAAATAACCAAGCAATGTCCCTGATTTTTTGCTCGGAACTGGTCTACACACTTAGTGGCAATATCTTCGTACTCTTCAGGACGGTCAATACGCCCTGCCATGTTTTTCTCAGGATGCAGATTTGGGTTGAAGATCACCTGCTTGATGCCACACAGAAAACCAATCCGCTCAGACCAATATCCACCGAGGCCAACTCCACAGATCAATGGGTTAGGATCATCAGATTGATCAATAACCTTCGACACCTCTTTTAGTAGATGTTGCATATCATGTTTAGGATGAAGCGTACTGTAATTAATAAAGCGAACGTCATCGTCGATAAATTGTAATTGAAGAACTTTTTCGTGGTTACCCGGGCTAGTACTATCAAAGCCGTGCAAGTAAATAATCATCTGTACCTCTCCCTGTATATATCTGGTACTTTTCGTAAAACTAACACTATTTCCTTACTCTTAAAGGGGAATATGTCACGAGTTATCAAAACAGTGATCGTCGATACACAATAAACCTTTAAACTCGTTAGCACTGTTTAAGTATTGTTCATCTCCCCACAATTGATAGGCCAGTAAATACCAAAGCATCGCCATGACTAACGCTCTTGGTTGCCACGCTCTCACACCATTCATCCAGGCTGAGACATCTTCAATATTTCGAATTTGGCAATAACGTTCTACTCCATCTTTGATCGGCACATCGGCAACCTGCAGTATCAGTGCTAAGTCTAATCGAGGGTCTGCCAACCCAGCATACTCCCAGTCGATAACTTTGACTCCTTCATCGCCCCTAACTAAGTTATAGCAACCTAAATCAAAGTGACACAATGCCAATGGCAGCTGCTTTATGCTCGGTTCAGTGCGCCACTTCTGATACAAAGCCTCAAACTCTGTCTCTACATAGTTACCGTCTAATTCTAGCCAATAATGATCGATTCTGGAGAGATAAGAGAAAGGAGCTACTGGTATGGCCTTGGATGGAAACGTATGAATCGACGCTGCAAGAGAAAGCAACTCGTCCAACTTGATACCAACACTAGTGAGTGTCTCCCCCTCTATCCACTCGACGAGAAGACCTTGTTCGTGGATGAATTCTGGTTTGGGTCCGATGCCAAGAGCCTCAATGGCACTCAGGACCTGATATTCGTTGTGACGAGAAATAAAAAATGCCTGACAGACTTTACTCAACGGTCTCCAGACGTAAGCAAGCCCATCCGCCGTCTCTATGCGCCAACAACGGTTGGTCAACCCTCCTGTAAGAGTCTGTACTTTCACAGGAGGTTCAATGAAGAAGACATCAAGTGCATTAAGCGTGGGATCCAGCTGTTTAGCCTGCAGCCAAGAGAACAGTGCCATTGATGACTTCTCCATAACTATCGGTTAAAGACCGAATAAGCTCTTCGATTGCGCTTTACGGATTTCTGTTTCATCCGCCCATTCGATCAAGCCGGTTTCGAGATCCATCAGTCGCATTGTCATTTTGTAGTACACGTCTTTGTCACTTCCCGCATTCTTCACAATGCTTGAAAGGTTGCCGTAAAGCATGTACTGCGCACCAACCATTTTACCAAATTGAATAGCAGTACTTTGATTGACTAGCTCATCGGTATTCTGGAAGTTCAGCTGCTGACGAACAGATTCAACTCGGTCCATATCGACAAAACGGAACTTGCCTGAATTCAGCATCTTCGTTGAAATCGTGTCTGTAATAGACTCAGTATCAATATGCTCACTGGTCTTATTTTTAATCCGTTCAACAAACACAATAGGACGCTGATCACGAGTAATTGCAGCTACAGAGCCAGACATCATCATACTATCGACCATTTCAGCGGCAATGGTTTGCAGGTCGGTAGAACCAAAATCAATGGTGGTGGTTTCTGTCGCTTGCGCATCACCGTAAGAGACCTTGTTAGAACACCCCCCTAAAATGACGGCAAGACCTAAAAGAGCAATAATACTTTTTTTCATGAGAGTTCCTTAGTTTATTCAATACCTACGCACTCAAGGCGCAAGCTAAAAATTAATTGTCTTGTGCTTCTCTGATTTGTACTCGGAATCGAGTGCCATTTGGATTCACTGTCACTTCAGAAAGTGTCACTGATTCAAAACCACGCACGATCGCTTTTCGCCACGGTCCCGGTGTGGTATTCACTTCCAGGCCATTATTGTCATACCAATAAAAGCGGTAGAGGATATGCTGATCCCCTTGATAATGACTATTAAGCTGAACCACGCCTCTTGGTCGATCGTCGACATAAGTGGTCGTAACGTTGTCCACTACGAGACGGCTGCCCAACACATTGTCGTTAAAAAAGATTTGCTGCGTCTGACCATCAATTCGGATACCAGCCGTGTTGTCTGCACACCCAGCCAAACCTACAATCAACGCTAAACCAATAAGCCAAGATCTCATTACAATCTCCCCAGTTGTTTATGCCACACAGTCGAATGTGCCCCCTGACGCGAAACCCAAACTAATGTCGTTTGCTGCGCAGGCACATCAAATTGATAAACTTGATCCCCCAAGTTTAAATACTGTGTGCCTGGCTTCACGATTTGTGAAGCGGTTTTTACTCTCGCAGGCAGCGTTTGCCAGCTTCGGGTATCTGGCTGCTCGGTTAATGTGTTCCAAACATTAAACAGAATATTGCCAACATCATCACCTTTCGCCGCAGCTTCTTTGCGCACGCGATCTTTCGCCCAAACTCGGATAGCCTGACGAATAACAATCGTCATCAAACGCTCGTTAAGATCATTTTGGGCCATGGCATTGATATCGGCCAAAATACTCGAATTCAGTGTCGCGCCATTCAGGCTGACACCATTAAACCTCTGTGAGCCTCGCTGGGGGTAATAAGGCAGTGCTAACGAGTAAATTGCCCATTTATTTCGACTATCATAAATGGGCAAATCGATGCGCCAACCTTGCAAAGCTTCAACCACACCCTGCTCATCAAAAATGATCACACGACCTTGTGCTTTGGTTAGTCCAGAAGGCGCCTTACCGTAGCGCTTTTCTAACAGCTTAAGGTCTTCACGCATACCTAATTTCTTGGCAGCATACAGTGTGCTTTCTATCACTTGTTTATTGTCAGGCATCACCGCCAGAGCCCGTCGGTAATCCACATACGCGCTGTTCAGGTCACGCGATGCTTCATACAACAAACCTGAGAGGTAAAACAGATATCCGTTTTGCACGGCACTGAGTTTTCCCCCTGCATCGGGATAGTTTGCCAGTACGCTACCCAAATTGGCTGACATGCCTTGATTTTTCAGATCTTGTTCTGCGGCTTGTAACGATTTCTCACGTGCTTTTCGTGCCGCTTCCTGTACTTGGTTAGCACGACGGACCTCAACCAGCGCGCCTTCCAGATCGTTTTTCTGCAGGTAATTGAGGCCCAGATATAAGTGCAGAAAACCAAGCTCATAGTCAGCAGGTTGATAATCTTTGAGGTTATCATTGATGGCTAAAGCACCGACGCTGGTGGTGGTCTCGGAGAGCGAGATAGTGGCTCGGTCTTGTTGAACACGAACAGCGCGATCGCTTTTCTCCAATGCACTGAGACTGGTTGGGTAGTCTTGAGCGAGAAATGAAAGTCTGCCTTTTTCGAAATTGCCAAGTATCTCACCACCCACATCATTCGACTGAAGTTGTTTGGCTTTCACATACTCTCCAGCAACCACAGCCTGATACATGTCTTGGTTTTGATCACTGTAATGGCTAAATAAATTACCCGCAGACAAATTAGCACAGCCAGTCGCCATAAGAGCCCAACTCACTAGCCCTAATAGCTTCACACCTAATTTCACATTTATCTCCACAAATGTGTGCTCAGAAAAGAGTATAAATTGGGTGGCGTATTCACCACCCAATTGAGCATACCAATCACAGTAAGTAAGTGTTCAGAAATAGCGTAGGAAAAATGCTTGATAACAAGGCGGAATTTTTCGATAAGTAGTTATTCTACAATCAAACTTCTTTGTTAACGAAAAAGGCAACACAGTTATCGAGTATTTTAACAAGCTAGAATGACCAGTTATTTACTACGATTGGTATCAGACTAACTTACTACCATTGGCCCTAAAGGACGGCCGCCCAATAGGTGCATGTGAATGTGATAAACCTCCTGACCACCATGTGGGTTGCAGTTCACGATCAAGCGGTAACCGTCTTCAGCAATGCCTTCGTCTTTTGCAAGCTTTCTCGCGACGGCAAACAGACGTCCCAGCATCGCTTCATCTTCAGCTTCGACATCATTCACTGTCGGAATCAATTTATTTGGGATGATAAGGATATGGCTAGGCGCGCGCGGGTTAATGTCACGAAAAGCAGTCACTAAATCATCTTGGTAAAGAACATCAGCTGGGATTTCCTTACGAATAATTTTACTAAAGATAGTCTCTTCCGGCATAGGTACTCCCATTTTATAAGTTGTGTAACGTAGTTAGTATGCGCCAAGCCTAAGCAGAGCTCAATAAAAACAGTGTTCACTTAACATTATTCATTAAGGTGTTTAAAACAAAGCCTTTTTTTGTAGCCTGCGTCATAAAATGCGCGTCGCATAGTCAATACAATCCGGTTAATTTTGTTACATTTTTAAGACAACTATAAATTATCTCCAAATCACTTACAGATACTGACCAAATATGGACTAAACCACTACGAAGCCAGCATTTTGACGTCATTTGGAAACCTTTTTGTCTATTTTCTGGGAGAGGACGCTCACGTATGCGAGGTTCAGTAATTAAACGGATGTATGCTGGTTTTGGACTTATCATCATCCTGTTCGCCGTCACTATTGCCATAATGATGGGCGGAATGAATGACATTCATGGCAAGTTTCAGACCGTATCCGAGTCATCTTTACCGCTGGTTTCGCTATCGAACCAAACCAGTGTCGAGCTGCTTTCAGCAGATAAATCTTTCAAAGACTTTCTGACAACAGAGAATAAACAACGCATGGACGAAATGCGTCAGGAATTCGCCAAATCTCAACAACGTTTTGAATCCACCTTGGAGCAATTAAAATCCGCGAGTGAAATCTACCCTTCCCTAGCCGAACCATTTGCCAAGCTGAAAACATTAGAACGAAGCTACTTTACAGAAGCTATCGAAGCGATGGATAACTACGAATCCATGTTCTCAGCCCAAGAAGCGGTTCAGAAATCTTCACGACGCTTCCAAAAGCTGAATACTGAACTTTCTATCGGGCTGAAAGAATACGTTGATGATCAATCCAGTATCTCGGTGAAAGTGATGGCGAAAAGCTACTTCATCAAACTGAAAGACGCGGAAGTCATTACGTCAGATGCGTTAGCCAGCTCTAACTCTGAATTTGTGACTAAAGCCGTCACTAAAAACCGCAAAGCGATATCGCACTTAAACGACGCGTTCCGTGGTCTGACGGCTCAATTGCCAGAACTTAAAAAAGCCTTTGGCGATTCAGTAGACCAGTTCACCCGCGATGTGGGTAAACGTGGTGGCGTTCTGGATCAACACAACAGCTACCTCACCGCTCGCTCTGCGCTGTATGCCAACATAGCAAACCTTACCAGCAAAGTAGACGCAACCATGGCGATTCTTGAGCAGTTTACAACTACCGCCACGGATAAATTAAATGACTCCCTTGCTGAGGCGGGTGAGATCTACTCGGCAGGTGTCACAAAAGCCATGATCATTGGTGTTGTCGTCGTGCTGTTTGCTGCCGCTATCGGCTATCACATTGCTCACAGTGTGCGCGAACCTCTAACCAAGATCCTGAACGTACTTGAGAGCTTAACCGAAGGAGATATGACGCAGCGAATAGATGTTCGTTACAAAAATGAATTCAGTCGGGTCAGTGGCCACATCAATTCTCTCGCTGACAGCCTGCACAACATTCTGGTTAAATTGAACGATGCGTCTGAAAACTTAGCGTCTACGGCCGCCACTAACGAGCAAACCTCTTCCCTCGCGCAGAGACAATTGAATTCTCAACGCGAACAAACCGCCAATGTCGCGACAGCCATGACAGAAATGTCTCATTCCGTTCAGGAGGTGGCACAGAATGCTCAAAGCTCGCTGGAAATGGTACAGCGCGTTGAGTCTGCTTCAGAAGAAGGTCGTAATACGATGAGTGGCAATATCAGCACCATTAATCAACTGGAGACGCGTTTACATGAATCTGTCAGTGCCGTATCTGAATTACAGAAGATGAGCGGACAGATTGGCTCTATTCTAGATGTGATTCGTAACATTGCCGAGCAAACCAACCTATTGGCGCTGAATGCTGCCATTGAGGCCGCTCGCGCTGGCGATCAGGGGCGTGGTTTTGCCGTCGTCGCCGACGAAGTACGTGTTCTTGCCTCCAGAACCACAGAATCCACTACGGAAATTGAATCGATGATCAGCAATCTGCAATCGAGTTCCCTTTCCGCCAACCACGTCATTCAAAGCTGTATGAACGATATGGAAGTCTCTGTGGAGCAAGCTTCAAAAGCCAATAGCTCGATGGAAGAAATTCAGGCTCTTATCATCGAAATCAGTCAAATGAGTACCCATATTTCGCAAGCAGCAGCGGAGCAGAGTGAAACATCAGCAGACATCGCACGTAGCATTGAAGACATCAGCAATATCGCAGATAAAAGCTATCAGGCAATGTCGAGCATCGCACAAACCAGTGAGTCGCTGACCAACCTAGCACATCAACAAAACTCACTGGTGCACCGCTTTAAGCTATAGGGGGCGTTACCGGAACTGGTTCAACCAACTGTGCAAGGGCGACTTTTTATGATGTCGCCCTTGTTTTTTATCAGCCGTGTCTACATATCGTTAGTATGGCCGACTCATCCTCTTGCATATCTATTTTCGAGCGGCCGCATAAAAAGGAAAATCTATGGCTGTTCATGTTGGTATTATTGACCAAGACCCAGTGAGATTGGTTACTCCCCTGTTGGATAATCGCACACTAAGTTCGCATATAGTCTTCATCGGCGACTCAAGCCAAAAAGAAATGTACAACCGACTGAGCTCCGTATTAACGCAGCGCGAGATAACCTCCGAATTCTTTGAGATCCCTTCCGCAGTCAATACCTCGTTGATTAAACAGTCGATTCAGAAATTAGCGAAAGACCTTCATGACCGCGGCGAAGAAGTAAAACTCAATGCCAGCTGTGGCCTCAGACATCGTTTACTTTCTGTTTATGAAGTCTTCCGCACTTATCACTGGCCAATCTTTGTGGTTGAACCAAACAGCGACAAATTATGCTGGCTTTACCCTGATGGCCAAGAAGACACCCAGGTAGAAGATCATATTAAGATTTCTGATTACCTGACGATTTTCGGTGCACGTGGCGAGTTCCAATACCTTGACCTTCCTCCTCTGCTGGATAAAAAGCTATACGATTTAGGTGAACGTTGGGCATCAAACGCTCTTGAGCTTGGTCCTGGCTTAGCGACACTGAACTACCTTGCAACAACTTGCCGTAAAGAGCAGAAGTTGGATGTAGAGCTGTCTGAAAAGCAACAAGGCTATCGCGAGCTCAATATGTTGATTAGCGATCTGGTTGAGGCGCACATTGCCACCTACGAAAACGGTATTCTAACCTTTGCGAATGAAGATGCGCGTCGATTCTCTAACGGCGAGTGGCTAGAAACTTTGGTGCACAGTACGGTTAAGCAGATTCAAGACACCATGCCAACGATTCAAGACCGCTCATTGAACGTTCAGGTCTACCGTAAGCTTGGTGAAAGTGAAGTGCGCAATGAACTTGATGTGGCTACAGTGGTAAACAACAAGCTTCACATCATCGAGTGTAAAACAAAGGGTATGCGTGATGACGGCGATGACACGCTGTATAAACTGGAATCACTGCGCGATTTGTTAGGTGGCCTACAAGCCAGGGCAATGCTGGTCAGCTTCCGTCCGCTACGTCATAACGACATTACTCGTGCCGAAGATCTGGGATTAGCTCTAATTGGTCCTGATGAGCTAAAAGATCTGAAAACACACCTTACTGCGTGGTTTAAAGCGGCAGGTGGTTCGGACGAAGTTTAATCATCACAAAATACAAGAAGCAGCGGAAACGCTGCTTTTTTCATGATTGGTACAACCAAAAGCAAAAAGCCAGAGGTTTCCCTCTGGCTTTTTCGATTCTATTCCGTCAATGAAAGACGAATTAAAGCATTTTACGCGCTGCTTCTACGACAACTTTGATAGAGCGAGCTTCTGTCTCTTTCAGAGTAGAGTGATCCGGGATCTCTTTCTGTGTACGGTTGATAATAACACCTGCAACACAACCTGCTTTAAGGCCAGAACTTGCACACATGGTTAGCAGTGTCGCTGATTCCATTTCAAAGTTCAGAACGCCCATGTCTTGCCACTCTTTCATTGAACCTTGGAAACGCTTAACAACACGGCCCGTAAATGTATCGTAACGCTCTTGACCTGGGTAGAAAGTATCACTTGATGCTGTTACGCCCATATGAACAGTGGCACCAGACTCTTCCACAGCAGCTTTCATCGCTGTTGCAACATCAAAATCAGCTACCGCAGGGAACTCCATTGGCGCAAAGTGCAGGCTTGCACCATCCAGACGAACAGAACCAGTCGTCACAATCATGTCACCAACGTTTACGTTTGGTTGGATAGCGCCAGTGGTACCAACGCGGAGGAAAGTACGTACGCCAAGCTGAGCTAGCTCTTCAACCGCAATAGAAGTCGAAGGGCCACCGATACCAGTTGAACAAACCACAACAGGCTTACCGTCCAACTCTGCACGGTATAGCGTGTATTCACGTTGGCTTGCAAGAAATACTGGGTTCTCCATTTGCTCTGCGATTTTTTGAACGCGGGCAGGATCACCTGGAATAATGGCTAGAGTCGCACCATTAAGATCAGCTTCAGTAACACCTAGATGGAATACAGCTTGAGACATAAGTCGCTCCTTATTGTGGCTTATTTTTTCGGCAATAAGCTCATTAATCTGTGGTTGGGTACAGAACCACTGTAACCAACCTTAAGGGGATATATAGTGATATTAATCACATCTGCAAAATGTAATATAGCCAAACTTTCACATAAAATAGATTCTTGTCACATTTTTAGTGAAATTTAAATCCAGTTGCATATAAAATGGACAACCATTACCACCCAGCTATCAAGCCGAGCAATACCGAGTGCAAGAAAATAAAAAACCCGAGACACCATCATGTCTCGGGTTAAATATAGTGCAACTTTGTTTCAATACTACATATGCTTAGACTTAAAACGTAACAGCCTTAACGCATTCAGTGTCACCAATGCTGTCGCTCCACTATCGGCCAATACTGCCATCCAAAGTCCGGTAATACCAAACAGACTCGTCACAAGAAAAACGCCTTTAAGGCCAAGTGCTAACGCAACGTTCTGGCGAATATTGTTCATTGTCGCACGTGACAATTCGATCATTGCTGGTAGTTCTGACAGACGATTATGAGTCAGAGCCGCATCTGCCGTTTCAAGTGCCACGTCTGTCCCGCCTCCCATGGCAATACCAATACTGGAAGCCTTCATCGCTGGCGCATCGTTGATTCCATCTCCCAACATTGCAACGGTATGCTGCTTCGAAAGCATTTCAACATAATGTACTTTGTCGGCAGGCAATAAGCTGGCTTGATAATCTAACCCTATTTGGCTGGCGATGGCTTCCGCACTACGAGGGTTATCTCCCGTTAACATCACAGAGCTGATACCTAACCCTTTCAGAGCAGAAACGGTAAGTTGCGCATCTTCACGTAACGTATCTTGCCAGGCAATCAAACCCACGATTTCTTGCTCAAAGCGTACGATAACCACCGTTTTCCCCGACGATTCCAGGTCAGTAACCTGATCTTGTATTTCCTGGGAAAGCTGGAATTCCGCTTTCGACGGGGCTATTACCTGAATTAGCTTACCTTCAACGAGCCCGGTTATGCCCGAGCCAACCTGCACAGTTTTTTCGCTTGCTTCTGGTATTGTGATACACAACTCTTTGGCCTTATTGACCAACGATACGGCTAATGGGTGGCTTGACCCCACTTCAATCGACGCAGTATGGCTCATTAACTGCTCTTTAGTTACGCCATATGCCAACACATCGGTGACTTTAGGCTTACCCTCTGTCAGCGTACCAGTTTTATCAAAAGCCACCGACTCCACTTTACCAAGCAACTCTAATGCGGCACCGCCCTTGATTAACGCACCGCGACGAGCTCCCGCCGCTAAACCTGAAGTAATCGCAGCTGGTGTCGAGATAACCAAAGCGCACGGACAAGCGATCAGCAGCAGTGCCAACCCACGGTAAATCCAAGTCTCCCAAGGCTGAGCAAACAGCAGTGGCGGAGCAACAACGACCACCAACGACACTAACATCATTAACGGCGTATACCATCGGCTGAACTTATCTAAGAAACGTTCCAGCGGGGCTTTTCGTGATTCTGCTTCTTCAATCAAATGTAAGATTCGATCAATCGCATTATCACCTTGTCGTGAAGTAACTTGTACCTGCACTACCTTATCGACAACGACGGCACCCGCCATGATTTTGCCGCCTTCTTCGTATTCAACGGGCACGGATTCTCCAGTCAGCGCGCTTTCATCAAAGCTGGCCATTGAGTTCATTAGCATACCGTCGGCAGGCATACGACCTCCGGGCGCGACTTCAATCACATCCCCTGGCTGAAGTTGAGAGGCAGGCACTTCTTTGCGCACCCCCTCTTGAATCAAGATCGTGTTTTCAGGAACCAAATCCATCAGGGCCTGAATGCCACTACGAGCACGCGATGATGCATACGCTTCTAACTTTTCACCAATAAGGAAAAGCAATAGCACCATCGCCGCTTCTGCGGTTTCACCTAAATATAATGCGCCTAACGCTGCAACGCTCATTAGGGTTTCAATCGCAAACGGCGTTCCCCCTTTTGCTAACTTCACCGCTTTGCGTGCGATAGGAAACAGGCCAAGCAGACAGGTGAGAGTGAATATCCATGAGCTCACTTGAGGGCTCACATTGGCAACCACAGCAGCGACTAGCATGGCTACAGAGATAGACAAAATTTGCAAATTGTCAGAAATAACACCACGCCAACCTTTACTTTGATTTTTCTTCGTTGGTTTATCGAGTGACGCAAGTGGAAAGCCCGTCTGACGAGCAGTTTGTTCAATAAGAGAGGTAAGTGAATGGTTGTCGAAATCCACAATCAGTTTCTCAGTAGCAAACAACACTTTTGCATTGCTGACACCGTCTAAACTGGTAATGGCTTTTTCTAGCTTTAAAGCACAGGACGGACAGTCCATATCAGAGACCAGCCAACTATTGCGAATAGAAGCACTGCGGATAGAAGCATTGGACAGTTTTTCGGGGGCTTCTTCTTCGGGAGAATCTGAGCTGCAACCACCACCACTACAGCAGGAGCCTTCTGTCGTATCAACACTCGCTTGCGAAATATTAACTGACGGTTTGGTTGGCTCACAACAGGAGTCAGTCGCACCTAGCGGCACCGCCGATTTGATTTTGCCTGATTGGCAACCTTGATGTTTCGTACACATAAGTTCATTCCTTACTGGTGAAAAACTCTTCATCTAACAATAAGGATAAGCCTTGGAGTAAGCTCCAAAGTCAAGTTGAATTACTAAAAATCTTTTACCCAAAAGACCAAACACAACCCCATTAAAAACAAAAAGACGCCAGTGCGCCTTTCTGTTTTCATTTAAAAGTTAACTGACTATACCGGATGCATGAAGCACTCGTTGAGTGTTACACCCAATGCTCTCAAAACATCACGTCTGGTAATAATGCCAACCAGTTTTCCCTTGTCATCAACAACTGGATATACCTTAGGCTTACCGACTTTCATCATATCCGCCAACTCAATAATCGACATTTCAGGAGACACAGAAAGTACATCCTGATGCATGCATTCCTGAACCGTATGCGTGTCTTGGCAGTGGTAACTTGCTTTAACCAACTTATCCAACAAGTCCTGTTCTGATAAGAATCCCACTACCTTTTTATTCTCATCGATAACAGGACCACCAAGAGTGACACTTTTTATTACCTTGTTCAAAGCAGCCGAAAGCGACATGTCTTTGGTGAAAGTCACTGCTTGCAACGTCATGTAATCTTTTACTTTTAATGATCGCATTCTTATCTCCTTAGAACCATATTCTTGCGGCCTTAAGATAAGTGTCGTCTAATTTTTTGATTTTACTAAATGGAAAGTGCCAATTTTGCTCATAGGGCTAGACTATTGATCTTTCCACCAATTAACAGAGTGACGAAACCAACAGAAACTCAGTTGCATATTTATGTCATTCACTCCTCTCTTAGCCATTATTTTCCATACCATTAGCTAAACGTAATGAGCATAAATACGCTGCTTTTTATTGCATGTGTAGAGGTAGTGAACGAGGTAACGGTGCAAGTAAACTAAATACAAAAAAGCCAGTCAGAAAGACTGACTGGCTTTATTCACTTAATCAAGCGGCTTAGAAATTAAGCGTTTTCCATCGCGGCAACGATATCACGCGCCACTGCTTCCGCGACTTTGATACCGTCGATACCAGCAGACAAAATGCCACCAGCATAACCAGCACCTTCACCTGCTGGGTAGAAACCCTTCAAGTTAATGCTCTGGAAGTCTTTACCACGTTTAATACATACCGGTGAAGACGTACGCGTTTCTACACCCGTCAACAAGCCATCGTCTGAAGCAAATCCTTTGATCTTGCGGTCAAAAGCTGGGATTGCTTCACGAATCGCTTCAATTGCGAACGGTGGTAGTGCTTTCGACAAATCAGTCAGTTTAATGCCCGGTGTGAATGATGGTTCTACATCACCCAACTCACTTGGATCGCGACCTTTAAGGAAATCACCAATCTTCTGCGCTGGTGCATCGTACGTCTCACCACCTAGCTTGTAAGCGCCAGATTCCAATTCACGCTGCAAGCGAATACCCGCTAGCGGATCACCCGGGTAATCCACCTCTGGCGAGATACCCACTACAATCGCACTGTTTGCGTTACGCTCTGAACGAGAGTATTGGCTCATACCGTTGGTTACTACGCGGCCTTCTTCTGACGTAGCCGCAACTACAGTACCGCCCGGACACATACAGAAGCTGTAAACAGTACGGCCATTCTTACAGTGGTGCACCAGTTTGTAATCCGCAGCGCCAAGAATCGGGTTACCTGCATTTGGACCAAAGCGCGCTTCATCAATCATCGATTGCTTGTGCTCAATACGGAAACCAACCGAGAATGGTTTTGCTTCCATGTAAACGCCACGATCATGCAACATTTCAAAAGTGTCACGAGCACTATGACCAACCGCAAGAACAATGTGGCGAGACTTAATTTCTTCACCATTTGACAGCGTGACGCCCGTAATCTGACCATCTTCCATGTGAAGATCATCCACACGTGTGCTAAAGCGGATTTCACCACCCAGTTCGATGATTTTCGCGCGCATTTTCTCGATCATCGTAACCAGTTTAAAGGTACCGATGTGCGGCTTACTTACGTAAAGAATTTCTTCTGGCGCACCCGCATCGACAAATTCAGTGATCACTTTACGACCGTAGAAGTTTGGATCTTTTACCTGACTGTAAAGCTTGCCGTCAGAGAACGTACCTGCGCCGCCCTCACCAAACTGCACGTTTGACTCCGTATTTAGAGCACGCTTACGCCAAAAACCGAACGTATCTTTGGTACGTTCACGTACTTCTTTACCACGCTCAACAATGATTGGGTTAAAGCCCATTTGAGCCAAAACCAGACCAGCAAACAGACCACAAGGACCGAAGCCGATGACCACAGGGCGTTCTTTTAGGTTTTCAGGTGCTTTCGCGACAAATTTGTACTCCATATCTGGAGTTTGGCGAACATGTGGGTCTTTCGTAAACTTCTCTATCAGCGCCGTTTCATCACCTTCAACAATGATGTCTAGCGTGTAGATAAGCTGAATATTCGTTTTCTTACGAGCATCGTAGCCGCGTCTAAAGACGTTAAAAGAGATAACTTTCTCAGCAGGAATGCCAAGCTTTTTAGTGATCGCGTCTAATAGCGCGCCTTCCTCATGATCAAGAGGAAGTCTAATTTCATTAATACGAATCATATCGATGTCTCGGGTAGTTGGTGTCTTAGCCAAAACCCTGCGAAATACAGGGTCAGCTCACAATGGCGCGCATTTTACGAGAAATTGAATTGTCTGTCATACTAAATCAAAGTGAGAGGGGCTATTTAACCTATCGAATGTTGAATTTTACCTTGGGACGAGTATTATCCCCTTTCTTTGATTTTGACTAACTTAAGAGCGGATTATCATGGCATTTGTCGTAACCGATAACTGTATCCAATGTAAATACACTGACTGTGTCGCAGTGTGCCCGGCTGATGCCTTTCACGAAGGGCCAAACTTCATGGTAATCAACCCAATAGAGTGTATCGACTGCGGCTTGTGTGTCGACGAGTGTGACGCTCATGCGATTTTTCAGGAAGATGAAGTCCCAGAAGATCAACAAATCTATACGGCATTAAATGCAGAGCTTGCTGAGATTTGGCCAGTACAGACTGAGGTAAAACCTGCAATGGAAGACGCCGAGAAATGGAATGGCGTGCCAAACAAGCTAGATATGTTGGAAAAATAAAAGCATCCAAAACGGAAAAAGCGTAACAACCGAAGTTGTTACGCTTTTTTTGTCTCTCAATTTTGCTTAATCAATTAGCTGTGTTGACGACGCATATTGTCCAGAATAATGCCCGTCGCCATGGCAACGTTAAGCGACTCTGCGCCACCAAAAGCTGGAATGGTGATTTTGTCAGTCACGAATTTCGACGCTTCTTCACGCACACCGTGTGATTCACTGCCCATCAGTAAGATACCTTCGGCAGAGAAATCGGTTTTATGTACGCTTTCCCCTTCCAGAAACGCGCCGTAGACTGGCAAGTTCGCTTGCTCTAAGTAGCTTGGCAGGTCAACAAGGCTAACCTGAACTCGGCCAAAGCTGCCCATCGTCGCACTAATGGTTTTAGGGTTGTACGGATCCGCACAGTCCGAACTCGCGACAATGTGCTTAATGCCGTACCAATCCGCTACGCGAATGATGGTACCTAAGTTACCTGGGTCAGACACACCATCTAGTGCAATCATCAGACCTTTTGCCTGAGGCACTTTTGTACTTGGAATTTCTACGACCGCAATTGCCGCGTTGTTACTGACCAGTGTGCTTGCTTTGGTCAAATCATCCAATGATGCTTCGATACAATCGAACTGACCAAGATCTTGGCGGTGCTGTTCAAGAAATTCCGCTGTAGCAAAAATCTGTTTAACCGTTAACGAACTCGTTGCTAGCTCCAGTACGTTCTTTTCACCCTGAACCAGAAATAAGCCGTGTGCTTTACGTTGCTTCTTTTGACCCAAAGCACGAAGCAGTTTTAATTGGTTTTTTGAAATCATGAAAATATCCCGGGAGAAAATGGTTAAGTACCGAATAAAACGGAGGGATTATAGAGTAAAGACGTGCGCAGCTAAAGAGAGGTTGAGGTGAGAAGTTAAAGATAGATAGAGAGTTTACGTGGTTTCTGACTGTAAGGCCTTTGTCGTCATCTGTAACCGACGACATTCGAATCATTAATAATGCTGATATAGAATGCCGCGGTCACAATGGTAAACCATTCTTTATTAGCCGACTTTCTGCATTTCCTCAGAGCCTATCCTTTGCTGATCACGCGTGAAGAACGCGTCCATCCAATGCAAAAAAAGCGCAGAATCGTTAGGTTTCTTCAACTGAGCAAACGCATCCTCATACTGACGTTCAGACAACAGATGTTGGCGCTTTCTCACCAGTAGCTCAGTAAACTCGGAGCTGAATTCGGGATGACCTTGTACGGTTAAAATATGATTGTCTTTGACCAGCATGAAGTTAGGACAAAAATCGTTTCCTGCGATTACGCTCATCTCTTTGGGTACAATCACCACCTGATCTTGGTGGCTTACCAGCATACGCGCACTGTCAATGGCAAGATTCATCCATTTCTTAAGTGCCACGACTTTTACCTCATAACTGCCCAAGCCCCAACCTTTCTCAGACTTTTTAACCACCCCACCAAGTGCTCTGGCAATTAACTGATGTCCGAAACAAATCCCGACCAGTGGTTTTCTTCTTGCTTCACAGCAACGGATCCAATCCGCTAAATCCAGAATCCATGGCAAATCGTCATAAGCGTTGTGCACACTACCGGTAATAATAAAACCATGGCACTCATCAAAACTTGGTAACTCACCTTTTATCGCGTCAAAGTTTTGAAACGTCATCGCGTCATTCACACTAGCAAAAGCGCTTTCAATCATATCTGCATATTGGCCGTGGCCATCAGACAAAGGTGGATCGACATATCCGCAGGTTATTATCCCAATTTTCATTATTCACCTATCATCCTTGAATTTACATTTCACTTGATTTTAAACCGTTCGATCATCAAGCGGCGATACTTTTCATTCTAGTATCAAATCGCACGTCATCTATTCCAAGACCGTCATTCAATTAACGCACCCCAATAATTAACAAGATAGACTAAATACGCAGTTTTTATATCTAAAAATCATAAAATACTGAACACTTTGTTGATTTCTCTACATTCACTATCTACGTTTTGATTAGTTTATTTATCAAATTTTTCGTTCACTGCTATCAATTAGCTCGATTCAAGCACGATTTTTTAACTTTAACGCAATGGAGAGAAAACAGCGTTAAACCTTCTTTGCATATTTAATCGCTAAGCAGGTTTAGCACTTCATCAGGAATACAAAGACATAAAAGGAATAAGGACACAGAATGGACACTACAAACTGGCATGATAAAGCCACTGAGTTGAGGTTTAATACACAAGCCTACATTAACGGAAAACTCACTAACGCTATCAGCGATGATACCTTCGAGATTATTAACCCAGCAACGGGGAAACACCTCGCTCATGTGGCGCGTTGCCGTGAGGAAGATGTAGAGATTGCGGTTAAAGCCGCGCGTGATGCCTTTCATTCCCGAGTATGGGCAGGGCTGCCGCCAGCGCAGCGTAAAACGGTATTACTCAACTACGCCAAGCTTATCGAACAACACCAAGAACAGTTCGCTCTTCTGGAGTCTTTAGATATGGGGAAACCCATTTCTGATGCCATGGGATACGATGCGCCAGCCACCGCTCGATGCATACAGTGGAACGCTGAAGCGATTGATAAAATTTACGATGAAGTCGCTCCCGTGACCGAAGAAGCGCTCGCGCTGGTGACAAGAGAGCCTTTAGGCGTCGTCGCTGCCATTGTTCCTTGGAACTTCCCTACCGTGATGGCGGCTTGGAAAATTGGCCCGGCACTCGCCACTGGTAACTCAGTCATCATCAAACCATCGGAAAAATCGCCTCTCACCGCTATTTTACTCGCAGAATTAGCTTCTCAAGCCGGGATTCCCGACGGTGTGCTTCAAGTTCTGCCTGGCTTTGGTCATGAGGCAGGGCAAGCACTAGCGCTTCACAACGACGTCGACTGCATTACTTTTACTGGCTCTACGGCTATCGGGAAGAAATTATTGACCTTTGCTGGTGAATCTAACCTCAAGCGAACCTTTATGGAATGTGGAGGCAAGAGCCCTCATATTGTCCATTACGATGTAAAAAATATTGAGAAAGCGGCTGCCACCGCAGCAAGTGCCATTTGCTACAACCAGGGGGAAGTCTGTACCGCTGGCTCTCGTCTTTTGGTTCACTCGTCCATCAAAGAGCAATTCATCGATCTACTAATGAAGAACATGGACAAATGGCAACCTGGCGATCCTCTTAACGACAGCTCTCGTGTTGGCGCGATTGTCGATAAAGCTCAGTTTGAACGCGTACTCGATTATATTGAGGTGGGCAAACAAGAAGGTGCAACACTTCGATTTGGTGGCCAACCCGTTCTTGAACATACAGGCGGCTACTTTATTCAGCCTGCTGTCTTCACAGACGTAACACCTGACATGCGTATATTCAAAGAAGAGATATTTGGTCCTGTACTTTGTGTGACGACATTCGACACGATTGATGAAGCGATCGAGCTTGCTAACGACAGTGAATATGGCCTTGCGGCTGGCGTGTGGACTTCCGATATTTCCACTGCGGTAAAATGCTCGCGCGCGCTAAGAGCCGGTACCGTATTTGTGAACAACTGGGATGGCGGAGATATGACAATGCCATTTGGCGGGTACAAACAAAGTGGTAACGGCAGGGATAAGTCTTTACACGCCTTAGATAAATACACCGAAATCAAATCGACATGGATCGAACTTGATTAGTCTTTTTGTCTCATAACCGCATTCACCGTGACTAAAAATGCACCGTGATTAAAAATGGCCTCGTAACAGAGGCCATTCTTTTCGAAAGTGAGTATCTAAAACGTTGGTGGCGTCGAAGCGCTTATCAACTCACACTCCACCTTGCCTTTATTGCGAAATCGGTGTGGCTTACGCGTCTCAAAATAGTAAGAATCTCCGGCTTTCAGTACCTGAGTGCGACTGCCTACCGTGATCTCTATTTCTCCGCGAATCACCACGCCGCCTTCTTCACCCTCGTGCTGCATGAAATCAGTGCCTGTATCAGCACCTGGCGGGTAGACTTCATGCAATATGGCAAGTTTGCGACCTTCTCGTTTCGCACCCACTAACATCAGGTTAATCTTGCCATCACCTAAATCCGTCATCTGTTCCGGACTAAAAAAGATGTCATCCTCGGATTCAACGTCTAAGGTAAAAAACTCGCCCATTGAGATGGGAATCGCTTCCAGTATCTTTTTTAGTGACCCAACAGAAGGGTTCACAAGGTTCTGTTCAATTTGAGAGATCATGGAGTTCGTCACGCCGCTTCTCTTCGCAAGCTCTCTTTGGGATAAACCACGCATGGTTCGGATCGTCTTAAGTTGCTTGCCTACATCCATGTCTCTATCCATGTATCTCTCCTAGTTTGTCAGCGAATGCCTCTACTGATGGCTCATTTTCGCCTCTTGTAATCGCCGTTTCTCCGCTTTAGCGAGCACCCACCACGCAATAAAGGTGGCACAGGAGACAGCTAAAATGATCAACGTCGCGAGGGCATTAATTTTTGGACTAACGCCTAGTCTAACGCTGGAGAATACCACCATTGGTAGCGTTGTAGCACTCGGACCAGATACAAAACTCGCAATCACCAGGTCATCGAGTGATAACGTAAACGCCAGCAACCAGCCTGCAACAATAGCAGGAGCAATCGTTGGTAAGGTAATTTGCAGAAATACCTTCCAGGGCGGAGCCCCCAAATCCATTGCAGCCTCTTCAATTGAGCGATCGACCTCTTGTAATCTGGAGCTAACGACTACCGTAACGTATGCCGTGCAAAACGTAACATGTGCAATCCAGATAGTCATCATTCCGCGTTGATTAAATAAATCAAACACTTGCCCCATCGCAATGAAGAGTAACAGTAAAGACAGACCGGTGATCACTTCTGGCATCACCAACGGCGCCGTGATCATAAACGCGAATCCGGTTTCACCTCTAAATTTCCCGAAGCGATTCAGGACAAACGCCGCGATAGTACCCAACACCACTGCAGCGCTGGCAGAGAGAAAACCAATTAACAAGCTCAGCTTTACCCCGCCCATTAATAAGTCATCGTCAAATAACTCTGAATACCACTTAAAAGAAAACCCAGACCAAACGGTCACTAAGCGGTTTTCATTAAAAGAATAAATAATCAAAATCAGAATAGGTAAATAGAGGAAAGCAAAACCTAGCCCTAAAACCATCCACTTCCATTTGTTGTTGTAAACTGGAATATCGTTCATCCCTGTACCTCCAATTCACGTTTTTGATAACGGTGGAACCAAAGAATTGGCACCATTAGTATGAGTAACATCGTGGTGGCAACAGCCGAGGCAACTGGCCAGTCTCGGTTATTGAAAAACTCTTGCCATAACACTTTGCCGATTAGAATTGAGTCCGGCCCGCCGAGCAGTTCAGGAATAACAAACTCCCCTACCGCAGGAATAAAGACCAACATGGAACCAGCGATAATACCGGCGCGGGTTAAAGGAATTAAGACACTAAACAATGTGGTGATTGGTTTCGCGCCTAAATCACTCGAGGCTTCTATCAGCGAATAATCGACTCGCATCAGCGCGGTATACAAAGGTAAAACCATGAAAGGCAGATAGGTATACACAATGCCGATATATACGGCGACGTCGGTATGTAATATCTTCAATGGCTCGTCAATCGCCCCAATGGTTAGCAGCACGTTATTGAGTAATCCATTGTTTTTGAGGATACCTATCCAGGCATAGACTCGAATCAAAAAACTCGTCCAGGAAGGCAGAATGATCAGCATCAGCAGGACGTTACGCGTTGAGGGCGTTGAATGCACAATAGCCCACGCAATCGGAAAACCGACCACTAAACACAGTAACGTTGAAATGAATGCGATACGTATCGACTCTAAATAGGAAGACACATACAAATCATCTTCCAGCAAATATTCGTAGTTACCGATATTCAGCAGTAGCTGCAATTGCTGCTCGGCGTAACTGAGCAGTTCTGAATAGGGAGGAATCGAGACCTGAGCCTCGGCGAAGCTGATCTTAAATACGATCAAAAATGGGAGTAAGAAGAACAGTAACAACCATCCATAAGGGACAGCAAGCAGTAAGCACTTTGGCGTGGGTATGACACGCCAGATATCGAGTTTGGCTTTCTTTATCATATTTTAAGTACCACGCAGCTTTCCATTTCCCAACTTAGCGTGACCTTCTGTTCCCACGTCGGCATGTCTTTTCTCAAGCGAGTGGTATTTTGTAAGGTTGCCGTGACTAATTTTCCAGACGGTAAACGCACGTGGTAGATAGATTGATTGCCCATATAGGCAATATCTTCAACGACCCCTGTGCAGCTGTTGACCGAATGATTGCTATGTGTGCTCAACGTCATTTTCTCTGGCCTAACCGCAATCATCACGGGTACCCCTGTCACACCAGAAATGCCTTCATTAATACAAATCGGGTGTTCAAGATCCTGACTGCGCACGGTGCAACTGTCGTTTTGATTATTTTCCAATATGCCTTCAAAGATATTTACCGTGCCGACAAACTTGGCTGAGAATTTAGAATTCGGGTGTTCATAGATCGATTCTGGAGAGCCAATTTGCACAAACTGACCTTTATTCATAATCGCCATTCGACTGGCCATGGTCATGGCTTCTTCTTGATCGTGTGTCACCATCACACAAGTCACCCCCACACGCTCTAAGATATCCACCACTTCGAGTTGCATTTTTTCTCTTAAGTTTTTATCTAAAGCGCCCATTGGTTCATCCAGAAGCAGCAGTTTTGGTTTTTTTGCTAAGCTACGAGCCAGTGCAACACGCTGTTTCTGACCACCAGAAAGTTGATGAGGTTTGCGTTTGGCATAGTCAGACATATGGACCAGCTCTAGCATCTGTTTGACGGTTTCTTTGATTTCTTGGCGAGACATGCCGTCCTGCTTTAAACCAAATGCAATATTGTCTGCAACGGTCATATGAGGAAACAGCGCATAGGATTGGAACATCATATTAACCGGGCGACGATACGGAGGTATCTCGGCAAGATCTTCTCCATCTAAAATAATCTGCCCTGCTGAAGGTTGCTCGAAGCCAGCAAGCATTCTCAGCAACGTTGATTTTCCACAGCCCGATGCGCCAAGCAGGGCGAACAGTTCACCTTGATTGATCGTCAAATCCAAACCATCAACGGCGACGTGACCATCAAAGCTTTTGGTGAGACCTTTGATTTCTAATAAAGGTTTTGGCGGATTAGAATCCACATGCATATGAGGAAGATCATTACAAATTGACATCACTGTCATGGCACTCTCCATAAAAGAGGCGACCCTAGGGTCACCTCTTTGTCTCTATCTAGTTTTTAACAAAATCAGTCCACGCACGAGTCATCGCACGAGCGGTTTTATGAGGTAACATTTTCGCGCTGTAGAGCTTCTCTTGTGTTTCCTCATTAGGGTAGATGCCTGGATCATCCAGAATCTCACTATCAATGAACTCACGTGACGGCGGGTTTGGATTCGCGTACCAAACGTAGTTACTGATTTCAGCGATGATTTCTGGTCTTAACAGGAAGTTAATGAAAAGGTGAGCATTTTCTGGATGCTTAGCATCTTTAGGAATGGCCATCAAATCAAACCAAGCTAAAGCGCCCTCTTTCGGAATTGAGTAAGCAATCTCAACACCGTTATCCGCTTCTGCCGCACGATCTGCCGCTTGAAGAACATCTCCGGACCAACCGATCGCGACACAAATGTCGCCATTAGCTAAGTCATTAATGTATTGCGAAGAGTGGAAATAAGTGACATATGGACGGACAGTTTTGAGTAACTCAAGCGCATCCTTTTTGTAATCATTCGGATCCGTACTATTTGGATCTTTGCCAATGTAGTTCAGCGATGCCGCCATGATCTCTGATGGCGCATTCAAAAAGCCCACACCACATTTCGCCAGTTTTTCCATGTTCTCTGGTTTAAACACCAGATCCCAGCTGTTGACCGGTGCATCTTCTCCAAGTGCCGCTTTGACCTTCTCGACGTTGTAGCCAATGCCTGTTGTGCCCCAAAGGTAAGGCACCGAATAAGCATTCTCAGGATCGACGGTGTCTGACAAGATTCCCATTAGTTTTGGGTCTAGGTTTTTATAGTTGCTGAGCTTTTCTTTATCCAGCTTCTGAAAAGCGCCCGCTTTTACCTGTCTGCCCAAAAAGTCGTTACTCGGGACAATAAGGTCGAAGCCAGTGTTGCCTGATAGAACTTTCGCTTCCAGAACTTCATTAGAATCAAAAACATCGTAGACAACCTTGATACCTGTTTCCTGCTCAAATTTGGCGATGGTATCTTCAGCTATATAATCAGACCAGTTATAAATATTGAGTACTTTGTCTTCCGCAGCAATTGATGTTAACGGGGCTAACCCAAGAGTCATCCCCAACGCTACCCCACAATAAACCTTCATTTTCTCCATTTGGATCTCCATTCCTTGGTGAGTTTTGGTATTGTTCTCGTCGGCTACTGCTGAACGTCGGCGAGCGTGTTATCTAAAGCCAGTTTTGCAAGTGCAACTAGTTCGTCTATTTCTGATTTAGTGATAATCAGTGGTGGTGAACAGATCATTGAGTCTCCGACGGCTCTCAATACAACGCCACTGTTAAAACAATGGTCGCGGCAACGAGTGCCCACATCTAACTCTTTATCGAAACGTTGTTTGGTTTGTTTGTCTTTCACAAGCTCAATTGCACCGACCAGACCAACGCTACGAGCTTCACCAACCATTGGGTGCTCAGCGAGTTCTGACCAGCGTTTGGCAAAATATGGACCGGTCTCTTCTCGTACTTGATTAACAACGCTGAGACGTTGCATCTCTTTAATGTTGGCGATGGCAACCGCACAAGAAGCAGGATGACCTGAGTAAGTAAAACCGTGTGCGAATTCCGTATCTGCATCGGTGAGTACTTTGGCAACATGATCACGAACCATCACACCACCTAGCGGCAGGTAACCTGATGTGATCCCTTTCGCCATACACATAAGATCTGGCTTTATGTTGAAGGTCTGACTTGCGAACCATTCGCCAGTGCGGCCAAAGCCACAAATCACTTCATCAACAATCAATAGAATTTCATATTTGTCACAAATACGTTGGATTTCAGGCCAGTAGCTTGACGGTGGAATAATCACGCCACCAGCACCTTGAATAGGCTCTGCAATAAAAGCAGCGACATTTTCTTCACCGAGTTCTAGAATCTTCTCTTCTAGCTGCCTTGCACGCTCTAAACCAAATTCGGTTTCATCGACGCCATTTCCTTCACCAAAATAGTAAGGTTGATCGATGTGCACGATGTTAGGTAAAGGAAGACCACCTTGCGCATGCATCGCAGACATGCCGCCGAGACTTGCCCCCGCCATAGTGCTGCCGTGGTAAGCATTTTTACGGCTGATGATGGTTTGCTTTTGCGGTTTACCAAGGCTACTCCAGTAGTGACGAACCATTCTCACTACCGTGTCATTACACTCAGAACCTGAGCCCGTATAGAACACATGGTTCATGCCTTCTGGCGTGACCTCGGCCAATAAAGTAGAAAGCTCTACCGCTGGTGGATGTGCGGTTTGGAAAAACAAATTGTAGTACGGCAATTCTTGCATTTGCTTTGTCGCGGCATCAATAAGAGGCTGACAGCTGTAGCCCATATTCACACACCATAAGCCCGCCATACCGTCGAGGATCTTGTTATCATCCTCGTCATAGATGTAAACCCCTTCCGCGCGCTTAATAATGCGAGAACCTTTGTCATTTAACGCCTTGAAGTTAGTAAAAGGGTGCAAGCAATGTGCACTATCTTGCTCAATCCATTTAGACATAGTTTCATTCCATGGTTTATTAATAACGTGAGCACTACTTTCCCTCTATCCGCAAAGATAAATGGTTCGACGGTAACGTTCGCTAGGAGAAAGTAGCTTTCACTTGATAATTAAGTTTGACTTATACGTTTAAGAGTAAGAACTCACGCTCCCAAGAGCTGATAACTTGAAAGAACGTTTTGTACTCTTTTCGCTTAATTGCCACGTAAGCAGAAACAAATCGATCACCGAGAATTTCTCTCAGCTCGTTACTGTTTTCCAGCAGCAATAACGCATCTTCCAATGTATGAGGAAGTGAGTAAGGTTCTGTCGTCATGTCACCTGTACTCTGTGGTGTCGGGGTAAGTTTTTCTTTCATACCCAAGTAGCCACAGGCCAATGACAATGCCATCGCTAAGTAAGGGTTCGCATCCGCACCGGCGTAACGGTTTTCAATCCGGCGGGCATTCTTATCAGAGACCGGAACTCGAAGCCCAACCGTGCGGTTGTCTTCTCCCCAAGCCACGTTGGTAGGTGCTGACTCGCCGAAGACCAGTCGACGGTAGGAATTGACGTTTGGCGCAAAAAAGGCAATCGCAGCCGGGGTATATTTTTGCATGCCAGCAATATAATTGAGGAACAGTTCGCTGTTAGAACCGTCTTCGTTGGCGAACAGGTTCTTGCCGTTCACGTCGACCAAACTTTGGTGAATGTGCATTGCACTACCTGGTTCATGCTCCATTGGTTTCGCCATAAACGTCGCATAAACATCGTGGCGCAATGCGGCTTCTCGTACCGTGCGTTTAAAGAGAAACACCTGATCTGCCAAATCTAACGGTTCACCGTGATCGAAGTTCAACTCCATCTGCGCGGCACCCGATTCATGAACTAATGTATCAACGTCCAGGCCTTGCGCCTCACAGAAGTCATACATGTCTTCAAAAATAGGATCGAATTCATTCACAGCATCGATACTGAAGGATTGTCTGGCCGTTTCTGGTCTCCCATTTCGACCAATTGGCGGCTCAAGCGGATAGTCCCAGTCCAGATTTTTCTTAACCAAGAAAAACTCTAGCTCAGGTGCCACTATTGGGTTCCAACCCTCTCTTTCGTAGAACGATAAAACGCGACGTAATACCGCTCTTGGGGAAACTTCTACTGGTTCACCATCCACTGTGAAACAGTCATGAATTACCTGACCTGTTGGATCTTTTGTCCATGGAACTAACCTGACCGTATTTGGATCTGGCTCGAGATTCATGTCTTTCTCGGTGAGATCAATCATGCTTTCATCGTCTGGCCAGTCACCGTTTACCGTCTGGAAAAAAATCACTTCGGGAAGATGCATCCCTCCTTCTCGAAGAAATTTTTTGGCGGGCATAATTTTGCCTCTTGCGTTACCAGTAATGTCAGGTATAAGACACTCGACTTCAGTAATACGGTTTTCTTCAATCCATTTCTTGAATGTTTCCATAAATCCTTCTTTGCAATAATTTCGGTCCATGAAATACAGCTTTATGTTTACAGCTTTGCGTCCGCTTAAAAACGGCGAACAACAAAATAACACTCGTATGTTTTTCTAATCCCAACTACCGAACCAATCGGGTTGAGTACAAAATCGCCCGTTGCTAACCCACATCAAAAATCATGGATGTATCAATAAGCCCTATTTAGCATTGTGCCTAACTCGCCCAAAAGTCAACCAATCTGTTAAATATTTTATATCAAGATACAGCATCGGTGAGGTTAAAGTTACAAATGTGTTGCAATTTTCTAAACAATGTGTGTATGTTTAATAGGCAAGTAAAGCTGTCTGCGGGGCATTCCTGAGCCCATATAGAACAAGGGATTATTACGTTTAACGCCAAGGAGGCACAGCGGATATGACTAGTCTTGCCAATCAACCGATTAACATTGACCGACTAAAAACCAAGCAAGAGCAACAAGAAATTGCTCATTTTATCGAACAAAATCCAAACATCACGACGATTGATTTGATTCTGTTCGATATGAATGGTGTCGTCAGGGGAAAACGAATCAACACCGCCCAACTCAGCAAAGTTCTGGAGCAAGGTATCTGTTTGCCTGCGTCCGTTTTTGCACTGGATATCTGCGGCGAAACCGTCGAAGAAACCGGACTGGGATTTGAAAAAGGTGATGGTGACCGTATTTGCCGTATTGTGCCCAACTCATTGCAGGTCGTACCGTGGCAAGAGAATAGCGCCCAAGCCATCGTTACGATGTACGAGCCCGAGACGAACCAACCTTTCTTTGCTGACCCCAGACACGTCCTCGATCTACAAGTAAAAAAACTGAAAAGCAAAGGATTTCATCCGTGTGTCGCGGTTGAGTTAGAGTTTTATTTGCAGGATCCTGAAACCGATGATACTGGCTGCCCCCAACCCCCTCTGATGCCAGTAAGCGGCGAGCGAATGACACAAACGCAAGTCTATTCACTGGATGAACTCGATGAATTTAAAACTTTTTTGGATGAAATCGTAAGCGCATGTCAAGAACAAGGCATTCCGGCAGAAAACATCACAGCCGAATATGCACCGGGGCAATTTGAAGTAAACCTTAAACATTCCACCGATGTATTGCTTGCTTGTGACCATGCCATGCTACTAAAACGTGTCGTTCGTGCGATAGCGAAGAAACATGGATTTCATGCCAACTTCATGGCTAAACCTTATACCGAATATGCAGGCAGCGGTTGCCACGTTCACATCAGCTTGCAGGACGCCGATGGGATTAACGTGCTTGGGTATAATGACGATTTACTGCTCAATGCCATTGCTGGTGTCTTAGAACACATGGATGAATGCATGGCGATTTTTGCTCCCAATGCCAACTCCTATCGACGCTTACAACCGAATATGTTCGTACCAATGCATGCTTCATGGGGTTGGGATAATCGAACAGTTGCCGTTCGAGTGCCCGCCAGCGGCGAAGCAGACAAGCGAATCGAGCACCGTTTATCAGGTGCCGATGTTAACCCTTATCTCACTGTGTCTGTTTTATTGGCATCCATCCTAGACGGCATTGAAAACAATCTGGTGCCGCCAGCGCCCATAGACGGAGACGCAACTCAGCTCGATCTGCCGACTCTGCCAAGCTCTTGGGACAGTGCTTTACATGCCTTCTCAGCAAGTGAATTTATGCAAAACAGCTTTGGAGAAGAGCTTTGCAAAGTCTACCTCGCCAACAAAAAACACGAGCAGGAAAGGTTTTCAGCTCAAGTTTCACCACTTGAATACCAATGGTACCGATAAGTATTGAATCAAGATTAGAAGAAAAGGATGTCAAGATGAGTACGAAGCATACCCTCTCTTACTATGCTGCATCAAAAAACCAAGATTTGCGCTTTCCTACGTTGAAAGGAAGCCACGTTGCCGATGTGTGTATTGTGGGATCTGGTATAACCGGAGCAACAGCGGCATTGGAACTCGCCAATAAAGGCTATAGCGTCATCGTATTGGAAGCCAATCGTGTTGGTTGGGGGGCATCAGGGCGAAGTGGCGGACAGGCGATTTTTGGCTGGGCTTCAGAGCAACATACACTTGAAAAGCTCGTTGGTGAGTCTGACGCCAAGAAACTGTGGGAGCTGTCTATCGAAGCGCTCGCTCTAACCAAAGACAATATCAAAAAGTACAATATTGACTGTGATTGGCGGGATGGCATGGTTCATTTGGGCATGAAGTCGCGTCATGACAAAGAGCTAAAAGAATGGTATGCCAACCTGACAGAACGCTATCAATATGACTCTCTTGAACTGTGGGACAAAGAACAAGTCAGAGAGAATATTGATAGCGACAAATACACATCCGGCATGCTTGATCGCAATAGTGGTCACTTACACCCATTAAACTACACGCTTGGCTTAACTAATGCCGCCCAAGCCGCCGGAGCTCAGTTCTTTGAAGAAAGTGCTGTGATTAAAATAGAGCACGGTGATCCTGCGACTCTATTTACCAAGCATGGTGAGGTGAAAGCGAATCACGTTATTCTTGCGTGTAATGCTTATATGGAAGGGTTGGAAAGCTCGCTGGAAAACAAAGTCATGCCCGTGGGTACCTATATCTGTGCCACAGAACCACTTGAAGAAGACCTAACCAATAAACTGATGAAAAACCGTATCGCGGCGAGTGACATCAATTTTGTACTCGACTACTTCCGCTGTTCCGGTGACAACCGGATGCTATTTGGCGGGCGGGTCAGCTATTCTGGGGTTGCACCATTTAATTTAGAAAAGGCGATGCGCAACCGGATGGTAAGCATATTTCCTCAATTGACTAACGCTAAAATCGATTATGCGTGGGGCGGTAACGTGGCGATCACCATGAATCGCGCTCCTCACTTTGGCCGACTTAAACCCAATGTATATTTTGCACAGGGGTTCTCTGGCCATGGCATTGCGGTAACAGGTCTGGCAGGTACTCTAATGGCCGAGTGTGTTGCAGCCACCTCTGAACGCTTTGCCATTTTTGATAAAGTGCCTCATATGTCATTCCCCGGCGGACGTTTACTCCGCACTCCTGCACTTGTTTTGGCTATGTCTTACTACCGGGTTCGCGACTTGCTTTAAATATGACGTCAAAGGGCTTCAGTTGCACAATCACGACCGAAGCCCCTGTAACTCATTCTGCCTTTGGTGGAGTCAGCGCTTCACCATTGGTTTGAATCACGTTTTGATACCAGTAAAAGCTCTTTTTCTTTAAACGATTTAACGTGCCTTGACCGTCGTTATCACGGTCTACATAAATCAGGCCGTAGCGTTTTGACATCTGTGCGGTTGAAGCACTGACTAAATCAATCGGGCCCCAGCATGTGTAACCCATTATTTCGACACCGTCCTGAAGGGCTTCACCAACCTGATACAAATGGTCATTGAGATACTGAATTCGGTAATCATCCTCAATCTCTCCATTGTCATTGACGGTATCTGCCGCACCAAGACCGTTTTCTACGATGAACAATGGCTTTTGGTATCGGTCATAAAGTAAGTTCAAAACAATACGCAATCCTTTAGGGTCGATTTGCCATCCCCAATCCGTTGACTCCAGATACGGATTACTTCCCATTTTGAAAGCTTCCTGATCGGTCATCTCTAAGTGCTCGTTTTGAACACTGACACAACCAGTCATGTAATAGCTGAATGAAATAAAATCGACGGTTTCTTTTAACGCCTCTTTATCCTCATCCGTGATATTAAGAACAACGCCCATTTCCTTGAATTTACGCGTCATATAACCTGGGTAGTAACCACGGCTTTGTACGTCTCCGAAAAATAGCCATTCGCGGTTCTGTTGCATTGCTTCAAACACATCATCCGGATGGCTGGTTAATGCATACTGAATTGCGCCTAACATCATATTACCGATCTTGGCATCTGGCAGCAGCTCATGACAGACTTTGACTGCTTTTGCACTGGCAACCAGCTGGTGATGTATTCCCTGGTAAAGAGCCTGAGCATCACTGCCGCGTGGAATTCCGGCCCCCGTGAACGACTCATGTAAAGTGGCATTGATTTCATTGAATGTCAGCCAGTACTTAACACGGTGCCCGAAGCGGGAGAATACCGCGGTAGCGTAACGCTCAAAGAAGCCGATGAGTTCTCTGCTTGTCCAGCCGTGATATTTCTCAGCTAAATGCAGAGGCATTTCATAGTGAGATAGCGTAACGACTGGTGTAATGCCGTGCTTTTCGAGCTCATCAAAAATTTTGTCGTAATAAGCCAGCCCCAACTCATTAGGCTCTAATTCATCTCCCTTGGGAAAGATTCGGCTCCAGGCAATCGAAAGGCGAAAACACGTAAACCCAAGTTCAGAGAACAGTGCAATGTCTTGTGGGTAACGGTGATAAAAATCAATAGCAATGTCTTTGATATTAAAGTCGCCATCCTGTCGGTGCTTTAGTTCCCCGAACGAGCCAAAGGGTTGTATATCGGATGTCGACAATCCCTTACCGTCGGCATTATACGCACCTTCAATTTGGTTTGCGGCCGTTGCCCCACCCCACAGAAATTCATCGGGAAAACGAAAAGACATAGCTTGCTCCTTGAAACTGACAATTAAAATCACATAAGACAAGCTAATTAAAAAGGAATGTTTTGATCGTAACAACTCAATTCGAGTACAGTATGAATTAGCTGAACTAATAGATAAGAGCAAGATGGAAAACAAACAGCATGTCGTCTCAAACCTGTATACCTTCAACGTGGCCGCGAAGTGTTTAAGCTTTACCAACGCGGCCGAAGAGTTGCACTTAACTCAGGGAGCGGTAAGTCAGAGAATTAAACAACTGGAGCAGCAGTTAGGCTTCAAGCTATTTGTCCGGCTGACCAGAAAGCTGGAGCTGACGGAGGAAGGAAAACGACTATACGAAACAGTAAGCGGCTCTTTTTCTACCATCTTTTCTGACATCGATGATATTCGCTTTAATGAGCTCACCGGAGAGTTATACATCGGAGTCGCACCAACGTTTGCCCAATCATGGCTTTTACCTAAGCTGGCCAATTTTCAGGATCGCTATCCTAACCTTAACTTAAAGATCCGAGTGAAAGCCAGCTATCTGGACTTTAATCACGAGCCAGTGGATTTAGCTATCTACTACAGCCGCGAACCCCAATCTGATATGCATAACGAAATGCTGTTTGAAGAGTACCTTACTCCTGTTTGCACGCCGTTATACGTAGAAAAACATAAGATTACGGACCAAGTGAGTAGCTTAACTAACGCCAATTTAATCCATTGCACAGAGTCTATTGATTCAGCCAATTACGATTTTGAATGGCAACATTGGCTCAAACAGCAAACAGAACTGATTACCCCAAACGCCAATTACTATGTCTTCAACCATGGTGAGATGGCGGTATCTGCGGTTAAAAACCATATGGGAGTGGGAATGGGACGTGTCGCGCTCATTCAGCCTTATCTTGATAGCGGTGAATTAATCGCACCATTTGGTGTTATTCCAGCCGACATGAAGTACTTACTTATTTGCCCGAAAGGAATGGAAGAACGCCCACGTTTCAAGGCATTCACATCGTGGTTACGTAGTCAGTTAGTTGAAGATCATTAAACGATTCAACGTTGCAAGAAGCAAAAACGAAAAAAGCCTGCAATGTATTTAAACACTGCAGGCTTTTCAATGGGTGGGACCCCAGCCACATCCCGGCACACAAGTCACACGCTGCGGCTGCTTCCTTCCGGACCTGACCGAGTTCACGAGCTATTGTTGCGAGAGGACCAGAGCCCCATAATTCTTTTGTTGAGGGCTTGCCTCAAACGATGGGGCGATTATTCAGTATCGGACCTCATAATGCAAGGGCAAAAACCTTTAATTTCACCAATTAGCGATCGTTTGAACAAAACTCGGTCAATCTAGGATCTACTGAGAACCTACAGCTCTGCTTGCTCATCACCGCTGCGCAGGATGTAATCCGTCATCCACGCCGTACCCAATAAACAGATCCAAACAACAAAAACGGGCTTAGGTACATCGGTCGCAGGGCTGACAACCAAAGCGGCAAAACCAACTGTCGGAAGCGTCCAACAAAGCAGCTTACTCCAGTGAATGGATTGCTTTATCTTTGTCAGTGTCTCCATGGAGGCAAGCATACCGGTTAGACAGAGTGCAACCAATGCGGCATAGGTTAAATCTGCCACCCACAGAGGTAATAACAACAGCAATGGCCACCAGCTGTGCTTATTCGAAGCCTTCCAATGAGTAATTGCCCACCACATGACGATGACCGCAAGCGTCTGCACAACGGTTACTGATGCTGAACCTGCCAATTTCCCACCCTGCTGGGTGACCATGATGCCGACTTGCAAGGTCAATACAATTAACCCGGTGGTGAGTAATACACCAAGAGAACTACGATGAGAGAACACCACCATTAACAGTGGGAATAAAATTAACACCCCAATTGATAACGCAATGGGCTGCATCGAGAGTGTGGCTCCGTATGCCATCATAGCGCCAAGCAGCACCAAACCCGCTAGTCCGCCTTGAGGGAGTAGCCATAATGCTGGGATCATGAGAGCGAGAACAGGGAGCTCACCGCCACTTAAACTCATTGCTCTGGCACACACTACCGCGAGTAGAATCGTGATAAAAAACTGGATTGTAGAAAAAATCATAGCGCCTCCTGGCTTCCCCACCAACTTTGGAACTCAACGACAAATAAGGCACGAACTCGTTCGTCGTTAAGTGGGTCTAGACATCATTTTGAATCTCACAGAGTTCACCAAAATCGTTACTACGCTGCAAAAGTGTAACGGCGTTCAAACGCGAAAAACTGGGGTGCTACACGCGTCAATAACTAATGGCGAAATACTGGCCGTCTGTATTACCATTCCTTGGCAATCCACAACGGACACTTTGAGTATGGACCAATTCTTAGCGCAAATCTTTGCTGTGATTCACCAAATTCCATCTGGGAAAGTCTCGACTTACGGGGAGATCGCAAAAATGGCAGGTTATCCCGGCTACGCTCGGCATGTTGGTAAAGCATTAGGTAACTTACCTGAAGGCAGCAAACTCCCATGGTTTAGAGTCATCAACAGCCAAGGCAAGATTTCATTAAAAGGTCGGGATCTGGATAGGCAAAAAGCCAAGCTTGAAGCAGAAGGGATAGAAGTGTCTGAAATTGGAAAAGTATCGCTCAGAAAATACAAATGGCAGCCTTAACTAAAGCTGCCATCTTTTTTCGCTTGGTTCTCTTGTCGAACGTAAATTAACGAACACCAACCAATCGGATGTCTACCTGATGAGTTTGTGCTTCATCAGTAATAACCGCGTGATGGGTATCGCTGATGAAACGCAACTTACCGTCAACTTCAATACGAGCACGAACGCTGTATCTGTGCTTCGCTTGAATTTCATTGCTGTCGTAGCTAAGTTCAAAAGCAATAGGAACTTGTTTACCTTCAGTATTAAAGGTTTGCTTCGCGATCACTTTTGATGGTGCATCCGCCAGAGACACATCTTCTAGAGATACGCTAACCAAAGCGTTTGGCGGTAAAGCAATACGTTCACGGTAAGCCACTGTACCTGTAATGGTCTTCATTGACACCTCAGCAGAATCCACTTCTGTTGTTTGAGAAGTTTGGCAACCCACAAGAGCAGCACCAAAAAATAAAGATGTAACAAGCAATAGTGTTTTTTTCATATATTCCTCAGGATGAATATTAAGCCAAGGTAAGTATACGGCCGAATCACGAGGCTGTCTTTGATTAGTTACTTGATTTAACAATAGTTTGACGAACTCAAGAGATACCAACCATTTGATTTTGTTTCATATTTGTTACAAGGTATACTCTTAGTAGTTTAAGATCCACTTCACAGACCTGTGGGAAATGGGTTAACTTGATGTTCAACACACACGGTGAGGAGACACAATGAGTAAACCACTAAGAGAGTTGCTCAGCCTGCTACAACTCGAACAATTAGAAGAAGGCTTGTTCCGCGGACAAAGCGAGAACTTAGGTTTACCTCAAGTGTATGGTGGTCAGGTGATTGGACAGGCACTTTCTGCCGCTCGTTACACCGTAGAAGAGACACGCACTGTACACTCATTTCATAGCTACTTTCTCTATCCGGGCGATTCTGAAAAACCGATTATTTACGACGTGGAAAACCTGCGCGATGGACGCAGTTTTAGTACCCGCCGAGTTAAAGCGATTCAAAATGGCCGCCCTATTTTCTACCTGACGGCTTCCTATCACGGCGATCAACCTGGATTCGACCATCAGAAAACCATGCCTGATATTCCGGGGCCAGAAAACTTTCCTTCCGAAAGCGAGCTGGCAAGCCATATTGCGGAATATCTGCCTGAACGGCTGCGCAAAACGTTTTGTGGTGAAAAGCCGATTGAGACGCGACCAGTTACGGTGATTAATCCGCTAAAGCCCACCAAAGCCGAGCCTAAACAATACCTTTGGATTCGCGCGAATGGTGAGATGCCAGACAACCAGCTGATCCATCAGTACTTGTTGGCTTACGCATCGGATTGGGGCTTCCTAGTCACTGCGTTACATCCACATGGTGTTTCTTTAATGACACCAAACTTCCAGGTCGCAACCATCGACCATTCTATCTGGTTCCATCGTCCGTTTAAGATGGATGAATGGTTGCTTTACGCTATAGAAAGCCCGACCGCGAGCCACACTCGTGGACTGGTTCGCGGAGAAATCTACAACCAACAAGGTCACCTGGTCGCAACAGCGGTTCAAGAAGGCGTGATGCGTTACACGAAATAGATTGGCTTTTAAATACGACAAAGGAGCGGCACACGCTCCTTTTTAGTAACGGATTGCCGTTGATTAAATACGGCCAATCGGGAGCTCTGTGGTGTACTTGATCGACTCCATGGCAAACGTAGAGGTCACATTTGAAAGGCCTTTCACACTATTCACCAGACGCTTATAAAACTTATCAAAGCACTTCATGTCTTTGACCAGCACTTTCATCATGTAATCGTACTCACCCGCCATTCGATAGAATTCCATGACTTCGGGGAAATCACTCACCGTAGTGACAAAATGGTGATACCACTCTTCAGAGTGATCGATGGTCTTAAGTTGCACAAACGCAATGAACGACAGATCCAGTTTTTCCGCACTTAACAGCGCAACTCGCTTTTCAATGACCCCGTCGTCCTCCAGTTTCTTAAGGCGCTTCCAACATGGCGTTGTGGTGAGGTTAACCCGTTCAGCCAATTCGTTTAAAGACAGTGTTCCGTCGGTCTGGAGTAAAGCAAGTAACTGCTTGTCAATTTTATCTAAATTATTTTCCATAAAACCCAATTTAAAGAGAATTTATTTCTACAAAATAAACATCATAAAACAAATATAGCAAAGTTTTTCTCCCAGACTATAGGTAAATTATTTTCAAACAAATCCTAATTTATCACTTCCAAGGAGAGACGCTATGTGTACTGACCACCAGTGGATCAATAATGCAGTACGTAAAATTGAAGCGGATTTTCAACGCTCTGCAGACACTCATCTGTTTAAACTCGACCTTCCTTCTCTTGATGGTATCGATATCTACTTGAAAGATGAGAGCACACACCCTACTGGTTCATTAAAACACCGTTTAGCGCGTTCTCTTTTCCTATATGCGATTTGCAATGGCTGGATTGGCCCTGAAACTACCGTCATTGAAGCCTCTTCAGGAAGCACTGCTGTATCTGAAGCCTACTTCGCGCGTCTGCTTGGCCTGCCATTTATTGCCGTTATGCCAAAAAGTACGGCCCGAAAAAAAATAGAACAAATCGAGTTTTATGGTGGTAAAGCCCATTTAGTCGAACGCTCAGATCAAATCTATGACGAGTCCCGACGCCTCGCAAAAGAGTTAAACGGACACTACATGGATCAGTTCACCTATGCGGAACGTGCAACTGACTGGCGTGGGAATAACAACATTGCAAACTCCATCTTTAGCCAAATGAAATTAGAAGACCATCCCATTCCAAGTTGGGTGGTAATGAGTCCGGGTACGGGTGGCACATCGGCAACCATAGGTCGATTTATCCGTTACCAAAAATATGAGACGAAATTGTGCGTTGCTGACCCTGAAAATTCGGTGTTCTATGACGCTTTCCAGTCTGGAAATTCGAATTTGAAGTGCGAGAGCGGAAGCAAAATTGAAGGCATTGGTCGCCCTCGGGTAGAGCCTAGCTTTATCGCTGGCGTGGTCGATGAAATGCGCAAAATACCAGATACGGCAAGCGTAGCTACCGCACACTGGGTTTCTCACTTGATCGGTCGCAAGGTAGGTGCTTCTACGGGAACCAACCTGTATGCGGTGCTTCAGCTTGCTTGTGAAATGAAACTGCGTGGTGAAACGGGATCTATCGTGACCCTGCTGTGTGATTCTGGTGACCGCTACTTGGATACTTACTTCAATATGGAATGGGTTAAGACAAACATCGGCGATATTCAGCCTTATCTAACCCAGCTCGAAATTATTCAGGCGAAAGGCTGTGTTGAGCCTGCATGCTGTGAGCCGATTGTAGCCTAAAGAGGCTAAACAACGAGATAGGAAAAACAAAACAGCCCGCACGACGCGGGCTGTTATATATAAATGTCCGTTTATAGCGCTATTTTTTCTGACGTGCTTCAAAAGCCGCTAGCTGCTCTGGTGTCGCTGCTGGTTGGTGGTTTTGCTTCCACTCATCGTAAGTCATACCGTAAACACGCTCACGAGCATCATCGATGTCTAAGTCGACACCCAGTTTTTCTGCCTCTGCGGTGTACCACTTGCTAAAACAGTTACGGCAGAAACCCGCTAGGATCATTAGGTCAATATTCTGTACGTCTTTATTTGCATCCAAGTGGGCTAAAAGACGACGGAATGTCGCTGCATCAAGTTTATCTTGCTCTTCTTGCGTAAGATTTTTGTATTTAAATTCAGCCACTTTACTTTCCTTCTCGACTATTTAACTTGCTGCTTTCAGCATGAATGCGATTAACGCAGTCATAGCTAAAACGTGAGCAACAAGCACTATTATTGTAAAAATGATTCGTCACACAGGGTAACGCCAAGTTGCCAAAAACACCATTGCGTCATACGCAAAACGGGTTTAGACATAACAAAAAAGCACCGAATGGAAAATCAATCGGTGCTTTTTGTCATCAACAACTTAGCCTTTCTAAGGGTGAGCAATACGTCCTTTGGTGTCCTGACTCAATGCCTTATTGAGTTCCGCTTCAACATGACCTGGTGCACGCGTATTCGCTGCAATCAATCGGTACATTGCCGGAATAACGAATAGAGTAACCATTGTCGCGAAGCCCATACCAAAGAAAATCACCGTACCAACGGCGACTCGGCTTTCATAACCCGCCCCTGTTGACGAAATCAATGGGATAGCACCAGCTAGAGTAGTAAATGCCGTCATCAAGATTGGACGCAAACGGCGAGCCGCTGCATCAATGATGGCTTTTTCAAACTCAACCCCACGGTCACGAAGCTGGTTAGCGAATTCAACGATCAAAATACCATTTTTCGTCACCATACCAATCAACATGACCATACCAATCTGGCTGTAAATGTTCATGCCCTGGCTCATTACGATTAAGCCCAAGAAGCCACCAAATACCCCCATTGGAACGGTAAACATCACCACCAATGGGTTGACGAAACTCTCAAACTGAGCCGCCAGTACGAGATAGGCAACCAGCAAGGCCAGTGCAAAAACAACCGCTACGCTGGACTGATTCTCTTTAAAGTCTTTTGACTCGCCAGAGTAACTTACTGAGATATCTCCCGGTAGAGAATCAATCGCTTCTTGGTCAAGGAAGTTCAGCGCTTCACCTAAGGTATAGCCTTCTGACAAGTTCGCCGTAATGGTGATTGATTTTTGCTTGTTGTAGTGAGACAGACGAATGGAAGCGGCCACCTCCTCTATTTTGGTAACCGTATCAAGCGTCACTAGCTCACCACTATTGGTGCGCAAGTAGATCTGGCTTAGATCTGCCGCATTGTTAAAGCTATTCTCGTCACCGCGCAGATACACGTCGTATTCTTCGCCGCGATCGACATAAGTTGTCTCACTTTTACCGCCTAACATAATTTCAAGCGTATCAGAGATGTCTTTCACGCTGACACCGAGTTCCGCTGCACGCTGTCTATCGACGGTCACTAATAGTTCCGGCGTCTTTTCAGAGTAATCAATCTCTGCGCCTTCCATCATTGGTGACTCTTCCGCTTTGTTTTTCAGTGCTTCAGCCCAGACCAGCAGCTCATCATAATCTGAGCCGCCCAACACAAACTGAACGGGTTCGCTTGATCCACCGCGGAAACCCGGCATGAATGGGAACACACGCACGTCCGGAATTCCGGCTAAAGCGCCACGCACTTGACCTAAGGCCTGTTGAGCAGTGATGTTTCGCTCGTTCCAATCTTCCAGAATCATGATGACAAAACCCGTTTGGTCACCCGCCTGACCACCAAATGCCGGGGTTTGGATACTGAATGATTTGAGGAAGCCTTGCCCTAATAACGGCATTAGTCGGTCTTCGACAATATCCATGTTCGCGGACATTCGGTTGTACGACGTCGCATCGGCACCACGAACAAAGGCAAAAATCACCCCTCTGTCTTCTTGCGGTGTCAACTGCGCAGGAACCTGATTCATCAGAACATAGCTTCCGCCCATACAAGCTAAGATAACCAAAGGCGCAATCCAACGCACTTTTAACGCGCCTTTTAATGCACCGCGATAACCAGCCTCAAACTTGGCGAACATACGATCGACGGTTTCATTGAAACGATTTGGTTTGACGTTCGCTTTTAGAATCTGACTGCCCAATACTGGCGTCAACGTCAGTGCTATCAGCGAAGAAAAAATTACCGACATCGCCAGCAATACTGAAAATTCTGTAAACAGCAAGCCAACCATGCCATCCATAAAGGAGATTGGCAGGAATACCATCACCAGAACGAACGTAGTGGCGACAACCGCAAAGCCAACTTCTCGAGTCCCTTTATAGGCGGCAAGCAACGGAGACTCTCCCCGCTCTATGTGGTGGAAGATATTCTCCACGACCACAATGGCGTCATCGACCACCAGACCGATGGATAGAATCAGCGCCATTAGCGTGATCAAGTTGATAGAGAAACCGAAGTAATACGCGGCGATGAAAGACGAGATCAACGAGACTGGCACCGTCACCGCTGGTATTAACGTCGCTCGAGCCTGACCAATAAAAATATACAGCACCAGAATCACCAGACCGCCGGTAATAAACAACGTGCTATACACTTCTTCTATCGAGCGCTCGATAAACACCGTCGCATCATAGTCAATCGCAAGGCGAGTACCTTCCGGTAAGAATTTCTGGATATTATCCACTTCTGAGCGAACGCGTTCAGCCACCTCCAGCGGGTTAGCATCCGACTGAGGCACCACTCCTAAACTGATGTTTACTACACCATCACTTTTAAACGTCGAGTTTTCGTTTTCTGCGCCGATAAAGACATCCGCGACATCTTTCAGGTAAATTGGCGTACCATTACTCGCGCGCTTAACAACTAGGTACTGAAAGTCTTCGGGCGTTTTATAGGTTCGCGCAGTGCGTACCGACATGACGGTAGAATCATTTCGCACTTCCCCACCCGGGCTCTCGAGGTTTTCATTACGCAATGCGGTGGTAATATCCGAAGCCGTCACCGCTCGACCAGCCATAAGATCTGGTTTTAGCTTTACGTACATCACTTTGTACAAACCACCAGAAAGATCGATGGAACTCACCCCAGAAATCAAACTGAAGCGGTCCATCAACACGCGCTCTGCATAATCCGTCAACTGGGTGCGATCCATTTCTGACGAACTAAGGTTGATATAAAGAGAAGCCTCGCCAGAACCATTGTTCTTATAAACAATTGGGTCATCTGCTTCGTCAGGTAATGAACGCTGAGCTCGGGCAACCGCATCTCGTACATCGCTGACGCCAGTGTTGAGATCATACCCGAGGTCAAAGGTGATGGTGATTCGTGAGGAGCTGTTACGTGTTGTCGAACTGATCTCATCTATGCCACTGATGCCGGAAAGCTGATCTTCGAGAACCGACGTAATCTGGCTCTCGATGATTGTGGCGGAAGCCCCTTCGTAACGTGTCGTAATTGACACGACAGGGCTTTCGATATCTGGCATTTCGCGTACAGAAAGCTTGCTGAATGACACAAAGCCAAACACGCAAAGCAGCATACTCAATACCAATGACGCGATAGGGCGTTTTACGGAAATGTCAGAAAGTAACATTAGTTTTCTTCCTTATCCGAATCGTTGCTCTGATTAGTAGACGTCATTTTTGGCGACTTGAGCGGAGCGACGATTTCTTCGACCTGAACACCATCACGCATGTTAACGATGCCTTGCACCACGATCTTGTCACCGACTTTTACGCCTGACTCAATCACAACTTCGTTGTCCACGCGAGCGCCAAGCAGCACCTCAGTACGTGTTGCTTTGTTGTTTTCATCAATGACGTATACGTATCGCTTGGTACCAGAATATTCCAATGCCTGTACTGGGATAATCGGTGCTTCAATGGCTGGAAACGCTAAAGATGCATTCACCAGCATTCCCGGCTTCAAGCGATTTTCCGGATTATCAAACTGAATACGAACACGTAAATTCAATGTCGCTGTGCTAATACGAGTATCAATACCTGTCACTTTACCGATAAAAGTTTGATCACCCCATGCGCTTGTCTTGGCTTGGACTTCCATACCAACAGAAAGCTTCGACAAGTATCGTTCTGGTACCTGCAGGTCTAATTCCATCACCGAAAGATCATCCAGCGTTAAAAGTTCAGTACCCGCACTGACCATTTTTCCTCGGCTGAAATCAATAAATCCAACAGTCCCGGAGAATGGAGCAGCAATATGGAGATCGGCAAGGTTAGCTTTTGCAGCATCTAAGCGAGCATCTGCAATTTGAACACTGGCTTTCTGAGCATCAATTTCCGTCGGCGTAATTGCATTTCGTGCGACTAATCGCTGAAACTCTTTGAGCTTACGTTGCTCATCTTTAAGGTATGCCTGAGCCTCAACAAGCGCTGCTCTTGCTTTGTCATCATTTAACTTAATCAACAATTGCCCTTGTTGGACATTCTGATTCGCTTTTACGGCAATTTGCTCGACTTTTCCGGAAACCTCAGAAGCCACAACTACAGACTCTGCAGCTTCTAATTTACCAATAAGAGATAAAGACTGGTTGATTTCATGCGTTTCTACTTGCTCTGTCACAACCGTAACAGCAGTTGGGCCGCGCTGCGCTGCTAAAGTAGTTTGCGATGCCAATAATAGAGAAAGCGTTAAAACAGATAAGGATAAAGTGGCTTTCATATTCTTAGTCAATTAGCGAATAAACTTAGGTCATTAAACTTCATACAGTTTATCAATAGTTACGAGCCTCAACGTCAAGTAGTGTAAATTCCGGAAGAAATGAGGATTTATTCTGTATAAATGACAAACAAAACGCTGACTTTCTAGCATCTTTGCATAAAAAGACAGCATTCGACGTATAAACGCAAGAAAAATACTTTACAGTCGGAGCGAGTTTGCTATGATTCGCTCCGCACTTGGGAGATGAGTTGGGAAAACAGCTTCTAAGTATAAAAACACCCTGGAGGGGTTCCCGAGTGGCCAAAGGGAGCAGACTGTAAATCTGCCGGCACTGCCTTCGATGGTTCGAATCCGTCCCCCTCCACCATATTTCTTCTGATGTTTATTCCTTTTAAGCGTTAGAACAACTTGAACGATGTGTTGGGAAATCATCTTTTAAGTATAAAACACCCTGGAGGGGTTCCCGAGTGGCCAAAGGGAGCAGACTGTAAATCTGCCGGCACTGCCTTCGATGGTTCGAATCCGTCCCCCTCCACCATATTCTTCTGATGTTTATTCCTTTTAAACGTTAGAACGACTTGAACGATGTGTTGGGAAATCATCTTTTAAGTATAAAAACACCCTGGAGGGGTTCCCGAGTGGCCAAAGGGAGCAGACTGTAAATCTGCCGGCACTGCCTTCGATGGTTCGAATCCGTCCCCCTCCACCATATTTCTTCTGATGTTTATTCCTTTTAAACATTAGACAAACTTGAACGATGTGTTGGGAAATCATCTTTTAAGTATAAAAATACCCTGGAGGGGTTCCCGAGTGGCCAAAGGGAGCAGACTGTAAATCTGCCGGCACTGCCTTCGATGGTTCGAATCCGTCCCCCTCCACCATATTTCTTCTTGTGACTATCCTCTGGATAGATTGTGAGAAAAACTTGGAAAACGTGTTGGGAAAACAGCTTCTAAGTATAAAAACACCCTGGAGGGGTTCCCGAGTGGCCAAAGGGAGCAGACTGTAAATCTGCCGGCACTGCCTTCGATGGTTCGAATCCGTCCCCCTCCACCATATTGAAAAGCCAGCTCATTGAGCTGGCTTTTTTCGTTTCAGCTATCCTATCTATCAACGATTCAATTATCAGATACACTAATCATTGTTCATTGATAATCGGTAGAAGACCGCTTCCGTATTCCGTATTCCGTATTCCGTATTCCGTATTCCGTATTCCAGTAAATCCAAAATTCACCTTTCCAACAACACCAGGCACAAAAAAATCCCGCTATGAAATGAACTGACCCCCAATAGTTGGACACCAATTATTGGGGGTCTCTTTATGTCCAAATATAGCCGAGCATTTAAGTGTGCGGTCGCCAAACAATATTTACTGGGTGAGTGTTCATCTTACGAACTTTCTCAAACTTACTCCATTGCACCACGCATAATACGTTACTGGGGAAAAGTGTTTGAGATTCATGGTGCTGATTCATTTAAGCCTCATGATTTCGCTAAAAATGCTCAAACCAAGCTCCAAGCGTTAAAAAAAATGTGGACGAATGGCTGGTCTATCAACCACACTAGTGCGGTATTAAATTTCTCCTCCTCTGGAACACTCTCCGTTTGGCTTAAACAGTACAAACAATATGGCATTCAGGGGCTTGAACGTAGTAGAGGACGATCACCAATGAGTAAGCACCCTTTTATCCAGCAAAAAAGTGATGATGAAAAAACGCTGGAGGAGCTAAAAGAGGAGTTAGCCTACTTACGCGCCGAGAATGCCGTTCTAAAAAAGTTAGAAGAGCTGGAGCAGGAAAAGCCTCGCCGAACAAAGAAAAAGCGAACGTAGCTCTAGCTCTTAAAAGCTGTTATCCACTAAAACACCTTTTGCATGCCTTAAAGTTAGCGAGAAGTATTTTCTATTATCATGCGAAGCCAAATAACGACGCCGAACAGTATCAAGATGAAAAGAGTCTAATAGAGCAAATTTACCATGAGCATAAAGGCAGATATGGGTATCGTCGTATTCACTTAGAGCTACGAAGACAGGGCGTTATGCTTAACCACAAAACGGTTCAACGGCTCATGGGTCAACTAGGCTTGAAGTCTACCGTCAGACCCAAACGGTACCGCTCTTACAAAGGAGAAGTGGGAACTGTGGCCCCCAATGTTCTTGAACGAGACTTTAAAGCGACGAAGCCAGATGAGAAGTGGGTAACTGATGTCACTGAGTTTAAAGTTAAACAGCAGAAAGTCTATCTATCACCAATCGTTGATCTGTTCACACAGGAAGTTGTGGCTTATAAGGTCGCAAAAAATGGGCGTCTACCTCTGGTCACTGAAATGTTGACAGACGCGGTTGCGACTTTAGGCGAAGGCGCTAAGCCAATCGTTCATAGCGATCAAGGGTGGCAATATAGGCATAAGAAATATCAGAAAAAGCTATCTGAAAGTTGCTTAACACAGAGCATGTCGCGGAAAGGAAACTGTCTAGACAATGCAGTTGCGGAGAACTTCTTTGCCTTACTGAAAACAGAAATGTACCATAACCAGCACTTTGAAGATGCTGATGACCTGATCGCTCATATTGACGAATACATCGAGTATTACAATACCAAACGAATTAAAGTGAAATTAAAAGGCCTGACTCCGATAGAGTATCGAAATCAGGCCTTGCAAGCCGCTTAACAGAAATGTCCAACTTTATGGGGTCACTTCAAAAGCGGGATTTTTATTGATGCTAATTTGGATGCTGTTGAATATTAACCTTGAATACCAACAATCAGCCACGGTGCGTTTGGTACCGTAAGGTCACGCTCAAGGTGCCAAATATCAGTGATGTCTTCTTCGATACCTTCGACAGCATCGCGGTAACGACCACTAAACTGCAAGCTGAGTTCTGCTTTGTTGGCATTATGGTCCGCGCGAACAATCTCTGCATCAACGTACATGACATCGGTATGCTGCTCACCGTCTAATTTTGCACGCTCTGCTTTCAGATCATCAAGCAGGCTCGGAGAAACATACTCTTCGATAGTGTCTAGCTGATTGTGATTCCACGCACCTTGTAAAACACGGTAATGCTCACGAGCACCATTCACAAACCCTGCTTGGTCAAAGCCCGGTGGGTAGTTGTGTGGAACGTCAGCTTGCGCACCGAAACCACCAAAGCCACCTGCATTTACGTTTGGTTGTTGCTCAAAATTTTGCGTGTTCGGCTGCTCGAACTTCGAACTGTTACCACCAAATGCTGGCTGCTGACGATGCTGATTCATACTGCCCTGCTTCGCCCCTAACATACCGCGCATCAGTTTAAAGATCAGGAATGCAATCAAGCCAATAATAAGGATATCCATAAATTGGATACCTTCAAAAGCACCGCCAAAGAATGCTGCCAGAAGACCACCAGCCAAAAGACCACCGAGTAAACCACCCATTAAGCCTTTCTTGCTTGAAGACTTGGTAGCTTGATCTTTACCGACGGTACTCGTGTTTGTCGCTTGCTTTTGTGTCGGTGCAGGTGCTGTCTTATAGCTCTTACCAAAAGACTTGCCGCCACCAAACTTTTTCGCTTCTGCAATAGGCGTTACTGCAACAGTAAACATTAACAGAGCAACAATCGAAAATATGCGTTTCATCGTTATCCTTACAATTGACGATAGTGATCCAAGAATGTGCCCAACTGAACCATCACTTTAGTGTTTCAGATAGTGGCACGTCAAAGATGAGTGTGGATTCATCATACTCCGTATGCATGCTCATTAAAACAATCTAACCGGTCCGACATGTATCAGAATATTGCCAAACTTACACTCGTTGATTATTTCTCATGCAAGTATCAGTAACAACACACAAATTACCCCCTTGTAGTGCTCAATTGGCGACAGGATTTATTGACGGTGAATAACTAGCCGACTATCATATTGAACATTGTTCAATAAAGCAGTTTGAAGTATGGCGCGTAGAAACGATCACACCAGAGAAGAGTTAATAAACTTGACCTTAGCAACCGTTAAAGACTTTTTGGAAGAGAATTCCTATCACGAACTTAGTCTTCGTAAAATCGCTAACATGATCGGTTATGTGCCAAGTACATTAGTTAATATTTTCGGTAACTATAACTTACTACTTTTGCATGCTGTTGCTCAGACCCTGGATGAATTATCCCAAGAGTCGAGAAAAGCGACAAACAGTTGCAAAGACGCCCACGAAGCACTCTTTGAACTGGCTTATTGCTACCACGATTTTGCCCTTAAACATCCTTACCGCTGGCAATTGGTCTTCGAGCACAACATGAACGGCGCGGAACTCCCCGATTGGCAGGCAAAACGCATTGATGACATGACAGGTATGCTAGAGTCACTGCTCGCACAAATTGCGCCACACCGGACAGAGTCCGAAGTGATTCAAGCCAGTCGTGTGTTGTGGTCTGGAGTACATGGCATTACCCTACTCAGCGTAGATGATAAATTTTTCTCCAGTGAACCAGTAGACGGTAAAGTTTTAATAAGTAACCTGCTATCTAACTACCTCAATAACTGGTAATAAAGGATTCGACATGTCACCGGACAGACATCCCTCCTTGCTTAGACAAAGAAAGTTCCTACCTTATTTTATTACTCAGTTTTTTGGCGCTTTCAATGACAATATTTTTAAGAACGTTTTACTGCTTTTTGTCGCCTTTTCTGGTGCCGGTGCTTTACCTATCTCCAGCAACCTATTCATCAATTTAGCAGCGGGTTTATTCATTCTTCCTTTCTTTCTGTTTTCAGCCTCAGCAGGTGTATTAGCAGACAAGTACGAAAAGTCCTGGTTTATCCGCAAGGTAAAGCTATTTGAAATTGCAATAATGGCTTTGGGCGCCATTGGCTTTATTACCGAAAGTTATGGCGTGTTATTACTGCTGCTGTTTTTGATGGGCACTCAGTCCGCATTTTTTGGCCCGGTAAAGTACGCTCTGCTGCCACAAAACCTGAATGATAAAGAATTGGTTCCGGGTAACGCCTTAGTCGAAGCCGGTACCTTTATCGCAATTCTGATTGGGACGCTGGGAGCCGGCATTATTGCCTCATCAGAGAATGCCAAATACCTCGCGGCATTTTGTGTGGTGCTATTTGCGCTGCTCGGTTATTTATCGAGTCGTTTTATCCCATTTTCAGCCGCTAGTGCACCGAACCTGACCTTCCGCTGGCAACCATATCAACAAACTAAGCACACCCTCTCGATCTGTAAGTCTGATCGGGTAGTCTTTCAATGTATTATGGCGATCAGTTGGTTCTGGTTCCTGGGTGCTGCTTACCTGACCCAATTTCCAAACTTTACGAAAGTGTATCTGAACGGCACAGAAAGCGCGGTTTCCTTCTTACTTGCCCTCTTTTCAATCGGTATTGCGCTTGGGTCATTGCTTTGTAACTGGATTTCCAATCACCGAATTGAAGTCGGCATCGTGCCAATTGGCGCTCTGGGTATCACAATATTCGGTTACTTAATGGCGATCTCAATTCCAGGCGACTTACCTCAATTTCAAACTTTTAGTGAATTCATCGCCTTCCAGGATTACTGGCTTCTGTTTTTCTACCTATTGATGATTGGTGCATCAGGCGGGTTATTCATTGTTCCTCTTTACGCGTTAATGCAGCACCGAGCAAAAGAAACCGAACGTGCTCAGGTCATTGCTGGGCTCAACATCTTTAACTCGTTCTTTATGGTGGGTAGCGCGGTGTTAGGCATTGTCTGCTTAAGCGTGATTGAAATGACGATTCCGCAGTTGTTTGCGCTACTTGCAGTACTCAACCTCCTTGTCACTGTGTACCTATTTATGCAGGTACCTATCTTCGTCGTCCGTTTTGTTGTTTGGATGCTGACTCACACTATCTACCGAGTCAAACACAAGAACCTGCATCATCTACCAGAAAGCGGCGGCGCCTTGATTGTGTGTAATCACGTCAGTTATATGGACGCACTACTTTTAAGCGCGGTATGCCCTCGCTTAATTCGCTTTGTAATGGAAGAAGATTACGCCAACCTGACGCCGATACGCGGCTTCTTGCGCCGAACGGGTGTAATACCTATTTCAGCCAGTAATCGAAATTCAATCCGAAGAGCGTTCAATGACGTTGAACAAGCATTAGCCGAAGGCGATATCGTGTGTATTTTCCCGGAAGGTAAGCTGACCTCTGACGGCGAGATCCAAGAGTTCATGCGCGGTATTGATATTATTCTGCGCCGCAGTCCCGTCCCTGTTATTCCAGTAGCATTAAAAGGGCTTTGGGGTAGTTACTTTAGCCGATGCAAAGGCAGAGCCTGCAAAGGGCTTCCAACCAGATTCTGGTCGAAGCTGGAAATAGAAGCAGGCTCGCCAGTCCAGCCAAACGACGCAACGGCTCAATTGATGTTTGAGAAGGTGCGAGAATTACGCGGTGATTGGCGCTGATAAGCCCCATTGAATCTATTCATTTGAACACATGTTTAGGATAACTGAACATGTGTTCAAATCATTAAAACAAACTGACCATAAGTGATGCGATATACTCACACTTTCACAAACAATAACGAATAATAAACCTTGAATAAAAAGTATCTTCTTTTTGGATTAGCGCTGCTGTTTTGCCTGACCCCTTTTGTATCCTCACCTATCGCATTGGTTATTGGCTTTTTGCTGGCTAGCTTTGGCTTTGTGCCAGGCGAACTGCCTATCGCGTCTTTCACCAAAAAGCTACTTTCTTATTCCATTATCGGTTTAGGGTTTGGGATTAATTTCGAGCAGGCTCTGGCGGTTACGTCTGATGGTATTGGTCTTATCATCGCAACCATACTCGGTACATTGGTGATCGGTTCGCTCATTGCCAAAGCCATTAAACTTGAAACAACAACAGCGTATTTAATTTCTTCTGGCACTGCGATTTGTGGTGGCAGTGCTATCGCAGCCGTTGCGCCCGCGATTAGAGCCAAAGATGAACAGATTGGTTTGGCGCTGGCAACTGTCTTCGTCCTAAACTCGGTCGCCCTATTCGTATTCCCAGTAATTGGCCATGCGCTGGAACTAGACCAACATACGTTTGGCACATGGGCAGCCATTGCCATTCATGATACCTCTTCTGTGGTCGGCGCCGCATCGGCTTATGGTGAGGAAGCGCTTACCACAGCAACAACCCTCAAATTAGCTCGCGCGCTTTGGATCATTCCGGTTGCATTAATTAGTGCTGTGATTTTCTCGCGAGATAATGGAGAAGATGGTTCAAGTAAGATTGCGATTCCTTACTTTATCTTTTGGTATTGCGCGGCCATCGCGTTCAGTGACTTTTTACCTCAATTCGAGATGCTCTATCACGGTATCTTTACCGTTGCCAAGCAGGCATTGGTGGTGTGCTTATTCTTGATAGGATGCAGTATTTCCGTTTCCAAGCTGAAGTCTGCTGGTGCTAAGCCATTGCTGTTTGGTGTCAGTTTGTGGGTTTTAGTTTCCGTATCATCACTGATATGGCTGTTGATTCACTGATCCAATCAACCGTAGAAAATATTAATCAAAGGCTTTCTGACTCAGTTCTGCCTGACGCACGATCACTTCGTTGCTTATGAATAAAAACTAGAGCTATCGCGATAAGAAATGCCGTCAGTTCAGCTAAAGAGCGTGCTAACCCTTCACTGTTGAGTGAGATGCCTATTTGTAGCAGAACTGCCGCTATTAACGCAGTCTTGACCATACTGAACCTTATGCTTTTATTCTCTAGAATGAAGCGTAATTATGATTCAGTGTTATAAGGATACAAAATTCCCTTTCTGACTAACACATAGCAAAATTGACTAACCTTACTTAAGATTGGTCAATTCCCCTGCAGCCACTCTTTTACCGCCTTGCGAGAGACCTTTATTCCACCTGCTAATAATTCCTTTGGCATCGAGTGATACGCGATTGGCCACTTGAACTTCTCAAGTTTGGCCTGCAGGAAATGTTCGTAGTACTCTGAACTCATCAATTGGTCGGTTTGAATCACCGCTACAGGTCGATGACCGAACTCCTTATCTTCAACGGGCACCACAATACTTTGCACCACAGTCTCGATCTGGTTCAGAATCGCCTCTATCTCTTCACAATGAATGTTTTCACCACCAGAGATAAACTGATTATCAGCCCGACCAATAATCTTCAGCTCATTGCCCTGCCACCCTCCTAAATCCTTGCTGTCAAACCAACCTGATTTGTCCAACAACGGCGTAATGTCACCCTGAAAAAAATAGCCAGATGCTAAGGTTTGCCCACCGATAAAAATACGACCATCAACTAACTTGATGTCGCGATTTTGGAGCACGTGGCCAGCATTGCTGATTTTGTCGATTTGCTTTGCTGTCACTGTAGACGCCGCTTCTGTCATGCCGTAGCCCAGCCAGGTTTCAATCCCCTGACGCGCTGCTCGCAAAGCCAACTCATGATCGACATGGCTTCCTCCCAGCAAAACGTGAGATAAAGACAGCTCTGCCTTGTCATCCAATAATCGTTTAAGTTGTGTAGGCACCAGTGAGGCATGAGAGACACCTAAAATATCCTGTGCTAACTGACCATTACCAACCTTCAGCGTTGCACCAGCAAACAACCAACGATACATAATCGCCAGCCCAGACACGTGATAAAGAGGCAGTGACAACAACCAAGTATCCTGCTGAGTGAACGTAAACTCACTCAGCAAACCTTGTGCTGAGGCGTAATGTTGTCGATGAGTATGCACCACGGCTTTCGGCACGCCAGTTGAGCCTGAAGTGAAGACAATCGACGCCGCATTATCAAGGCGATAACCGCTCTCTTGCTTGGCGTTTAATGATTGTGATGTATTCTTGGGACAGTTCAGTAATGTGCCGTTCAGAGCGGTTTGATTTTGTTTAGAATAAGAGGCCAATACCTTTTCGGTAAACCACATGAAACGCGGCTGTTTTGGTTGGTACAAAGTGTGCAACTTGCCGTTAAGAGCCTCGAACGGCTGTGGCATAGTTAATGCCGCAATAGCGCCTATCTGTTGTGCCGCCAGATATATCAACACCGTCTCAGCTTGATTCTTGCCGACGAGCGTAACAACACTTCCGCACCCTACTCCTTGCTCCCGCAAATAGTGAGCATAATGTTCAATACGAGATTCAAGCTGCTGCCAGGTTAAGGACTCTTCTGGTGTCACTAATGCAGTAGAAAATGGGCTCGTCTGAGCCCAGTAATTCCAAGGTGTAATCGCGCTATTTTCTGTCGCGAATCGCTCTACGCTGATTGCCACACTAATTCCTGCTCAGCGAGAGGGGCAATTGGAAGTTCACACTCGGGCCAACCTTGCTCTAACTGTGATTTAAACAGTCCGATGGTGTCTAATCCCGGAACTTCATCAGGAAGTTGCCATTTCGCAAAACGTGCAAGTTGAGTCAATCCTAAGCTGGATTCGATACTTGAACTGATCACCGCTTTCATGCCCAGTGACTTTGCTTTTTCGATTAGCTTAATACAAAAATCAACGGAGCCAATCAGAGTCGGCTTAATGATGATAGCTTTTACGCCAGTTAGATCTTCGAGACGGAAATCTTCACGTCGAGACGCATCCTGGAGAGTTTCATCCCAAGCGATCGCAATGCCAGTGTTAATAGCGAACGACAAACTGTCGCCCGGCGAACGGCAAGGCTCCTCTAAGAATGAGATCCGTTGACGCAATGATGGCGTTACATACTTTGCAAATTGTTGTGCTTTCTCTGGTGTCCACGCTCGATTAGCATCAAGTCGCAAAGTGAGCTGAGGAATGGATTCCAGAAACAGGTTCACCAACATACCATCGCGAATAGGCTCATAAAGCCCTACTTTGATCTTGGCGACTTTGTCCCCTTCCATCTCGTTCAATTTGGGAATCAGTTCGTCAGGATCACCGGTACAAAGTGGCGCTGCTTGATATTGACCATCTCGAGGCAACTCTCCCGCCAGTTCAAGTTGAGCCATAGACAAGCCGAAAGCAACCGACGGCACCATATTGGCGTAATCAATCGGCAATCCAGCAACCCAACGTTCAGCCTGATCCTGAAGCTGCATACCCGCCTCATCGCTAGTTTCGTGGCTAAACCCTACAAGAGGAGCCACTTCACCAAGGCCAACCTGCTCACCATCAGTTAACTCAATAACGTAACCGACACGCTCGGTCAATTTGTTATCACGCAGTATTACGCCACTATCCATGGGAAGGCAGTAACGGTAAATTTTAGCTTTACGCATAATCCTCTCCTAGTCGTCCGTATAGCCCAAGCACGCTAAAGAAAAATCAGCGTCCTCCCGAAGGACAAGATCCTTGGGCTCTAAATTTAATTCAGAGAAGCCCTATGGCTTCTCTTCTATACGGATTAAGGGTTACGAGGGAATTTATCGAAGTCTGGGCGACGCTTCTCGTTAAAGGCGTTACGGCCTTCCTGACCTTCATCGGTCATGTAGAACATCATGGTCGCGTTACCTGCCAGTTCTTGTAAGCCTGCCTGACCATCACAGTCAGCATTCAACGCCGCTTTCAGACAACGCAACGCCATTGGGCTGTGCTGAAGTACTTCACGACACCAGCGAACGGTTTCTTTCTCAAGATCTTCCAGTGGTACAACGGTATTCACTAAGCCCATATCTAATGCTTCTTGCGCATTGTAGAAACGACACAGGAACCAAATTTCGCGTGCTTTTTTCTGACCGACGATACGAGCCATGTAAGAGGCACCCCAACCGCCGTCAAACGAACCGACTTTAGGACCAGTCTGACCAAACTGCGCATTATCAGCTGCAATGGTTAAATCACACATCATGTGCAGAACATGACCACCACCGACAGCCCAGCCAGCAACAGAAGCAATGACTGGTTTTGGACAAGTGCGGATGTCACGTTGGAAGTCCAGAACATTCAAATGGTGAGTGCCCTGGTCATCTTTGTAACCGCCGTAATCACCTCGGATCTTCTGGTCACCACCAGAACAGAACGCATCTTCACCCAAACCGGTTAAAATAATCACACCAACTGCAGAGTCATAACGTGCGTCTGCTAATGCATCAATCATCTCTTTCACTGTTTGAGGGCGGAACGCATTACGCACTTGTGGACGCGCGATGGTTATTTTCGCGATGCCATCTACAGATTTGTGATAATGGATATCATCGTATTTTTCGCTGCAATCTTTCCATTCAACCGGAGCGTAAAGTTCTTCTTCAGAAATGCCTACTGTTTTTGCCATGGTGATTCCCATTGTTATCGTTACTCTCACTTTAAGTGAGATTGAATTATTTGCTTTATATACATCGCAAATTGTTTGGGTTGCTCTTGATGGACGTTGTGTCCGGCTCCCTCAATTTGTCGATACATCAACCCGCTATTTGCTGCCAGTTGACAGAATTTTTTATCTTTCGCACCACAAAGGTAATAAACCGGTACTGGTTGCGCTTGTAATGCTGGTAACAGATACGACTGTGTTGCCAGCGATGTCGCACGTAACATCTTCGCGACAGCATCGCCAAGATTAGCACTACGCTTTGCAATCAATGTTTGTCTTTGCTCATGGTTTAGTGAAGAAAACACCGTTTGCTGATACCAATCGCTCAAAACGTGTTCAATGGGTTCGATTTCAAAGCGCGACGCCCAGCGATAGTCGTTTTCAAACCTCGCTCGTTTCTCTGACTCTGTTTGAAGCCCGAAGTTTCCCCCCTCAATAAACGCGGCGCAAATATTGAGATCTGGAAAGCAGTTCTTGGCTAATCCATGCATGGTGATTCGGCCACCCATGGAGTAACCAATCAAAACAAGCGGTTGGTGAGAAGAAAATAATAAAGATAGTGTGGAATTAAGGGATTTGCAGCAATCATCTAAATCGGAGCAACAGGTAGCCTGGCTAGCCCCATGGCCGGGTAGATCTATGGTCACCCGTTCAAACTCGGTCAACTCATCGATACAGGTTTGCCAATCCTCCCCACTTCCTAACAAGCCATGCAAAAACACCAAAGTAGGGAGTTTGACGCTTTGGTGTTTTCCAGTTGCCGTAAAGTATTTAGAACTTAGCATGCAGGTTTTTATTAAATATTTTAATCAGTTCCACCGCTTGGCTAGGTGGTGTTTGTACTTCTATTACCAGTGTACCTTGTCCATGCTCAAAGTGATCGGAGACCAGTGCCTGATACTGTTCTAACGTTTTGGGCTGTTGGTAACTCAAGCCAAACTGTTTTGCTGCGTGTTCAAACTGATAACCATGAGGCATTTGGTAATAGGTCTGGCGATGTTCCTGTGGCACAGGGAGAATATCAAATATGGCACCGCCGTCATTATTGGTAATAACGATAACAGCAGGCTGCTTCGAATGAGTAAACAGCGCTAGTGAGTTGAGATCGTACAACGCGGATGTATCACCAATATAAACCAGTAATGGATTGTCACGAGAGCGCTGTACGCCAGATGCCGTAGCCAGAATTCCATCAATACCAGAAGCGCCACGATTAGAAAACACCTCACTTTTGCCCAGACGACCAAACATATCGACTAATCGGACGAACAGGCTATTGCCAAGAAAGACGTCTACGTTTTTCGCTCTTTCTTCGATATCAACCGCCACTGTAACTTCATTTAAGTCAAAGGTCGATGCACTTAAAAACGAGTGTCTAATGTGCTGGCTGATTTGCTCAACGTCTGTTTTTAGCTGGCTTGCCCATCCAGACTCAATTGAATTTTCAGCAGAGACACGTTCCACCCAACTTTTTGGCGACTCAACCCAATGCAGTTGCGGCAGATGGCTTTGGTTATTTCGGCCTGGGCGCTGGGAAATATACCAATATTCAGTTTCTCGCTCTGCAACTCCCCGGGTAACCTGAGTTTCAATCCAATGATTAAGACGCTTGGAGATAATGCGGCTGCCAAACTGGATGATCAGTTCACACAATTCAAGCTGCTGTACCAGATTCGGCAAGGTCAACCATAAATCGTAGTGTCCCCACTCGGAGCTGACACCACTTTGTGGATCAGCCAATACCGGCCAACCCATCTTTTGAGCAAATGAAAGCGCTGCTTCGGACTCTTCCAAAGGCAAGCTACCAATGATCACAACACCTTTTTTCTGTTCCAAACAAGGGATGTCGCTGACTGCGAGAGACGAAAAACGCTGAGTGTAAGTACGGTGGCTCTCTCTCCAAGCGGTGACAGAGCTGAGATAGTGCTGATATTCGCGTTTAGAGCCTGTGGAATAGAGAGGCTCAGGGAAAGCACAGTTAATATGTACAGCGCTCCCTTCCAGCTGCTGTGTAAACATCACTTCATCAACGGATGTTAGCAACCAGTTAAGCGGCGTAGTTTCTGTCGGACTTGGCAGATTCAAGCTTGCAGACACATGTTGAGAAAAAATGCCCAATTGATTGATGGCTTGATTCGCTCCACAGCCAACCAGTTCTACCGGACGATCTGCGGTTAACAGCACCAGCTTCTCACCGGTTAATTTAGCTTCCGCAATCGCTGGCAGTAAATTCGCGACAGCAGTACCCGAAGTCACAATGACCGCTACCGGACTTTGACTGGCTTTCGCTAAGCCCAACGCCATAAAGCCTAATCCACGCTCATCAAAATGGGTATGAATCGTAAAATTAGGATTATCGGCGGCTTCCAGCGTTAACGGTGTTGAACGTGAACCAGGCGCGATGCACACATGCTCAACACCAAATCGATTCAGCTCTATCAACAGTGTTTCAGACCAAATACGATTTAGTACGGCTTGATCATGACTCATGATGCCACTCCAAGTGGCGGGTGCTCAGAGATGAGCGTTAACAACGTTGACATTTTCTTATCCAGTTCAGCCCATTCATGCTCGGCAACTGAGCCAGGTACGATCCCTGCCCCGGCAAACAACTGAACTTGATCACCAAGTACCAAAGCACTTCTTATCGCGACACAAAACTCCGCGCGTTCGTGACTAATGTACCCCATAGAACCTGCGTACCAACCTCGAGCAAACGGCTCATTTTCAAGGATGAACTGCATAGACTCTTGACGAGGTAAACCGGCAACGGCCGCAGTAGGCTGTAATGCAGAAAGCAGCTGTACACCATTTATGCCAGCTTTGAGGCTTGCGTGGATATTACGTTTGAGATGCTGCACTTTTCTCAGTCGCACCAATCGGGGCTCCGTTTCCACCTCGACTGATTCAGAGTGAGGGGATAAACGCTCAACAATATCATCCACAACATACTGATTTTCTTTCAGGTTTTTAAGGTCTTGCGATAGCCAGTTAGCCAGTTCCATATCATGGGTCGCATTATCCCCACGACCAATGGTTCCAGCTAAAGCTTCAGTATGAAGTTCATGCCCCACCCGCGCATAGAGACGCTCTGGGGTAGAGCCCATAAAGCTGTGCTTACGATCCAAACTGAACAGAAAATGGAAGCTATGATGATTTTGGCTGGCACTTGCTTTGAGCAATTGTGCTGCACTCAACTCTCTATCGAGGTGAAGCGTGGAACGACGTGCCAGAACGACCTTTTTAAAGTCATCATTTTCAATACCATTCAGTACTTTGTCTACCAGGTCTCCCCACTCAGGCTGAGTCGGAGTATGCTCTATTAACCGTATGTGAGTAGAAATTGGCGTTAAGGCTGCGACATCACAAGCCAGCTTGTGTAATCCAGCTAATGTACGTGATGTATCTTCAGTAACATTAACCGCTAAAGACCATTGTTCATCAAAGCGAATCAGTTCTATTTGCGGCAAAAAGAAAAACGAGGTCATGCAGCGACGGTTTTTCTCATGCTGGCCGTCAAAAGAGCGCCCGCCCCAAACTCGCTGGCCCTCTCCCAGAATCGTATAGGCTGAACCAGGGTCGACAAAAGAATGCAATTGTCCTAGAGCGACAACTTCTTCACGAGTATCACGGGATTGCCAATAAAACTTGGGAAAAAGTGGTTGCGCATCAAGCCAATCAATCAATGAAAAGTGTGGTTTCTCGCCAAGAGGCTCGACCAAACGCATTGGATTGCCTTGTATTTTCTGAACTCGCTTGATAATTCTTTGTACGGCTTGATGGAACTGTGACAAATCAACCTCGTAGTATGTGAGGATAAAGGGTAACTTATGGCTACTCTAAGTTTAGACCTAAAGCAAATCAAGGCTGTATGCGATCTTTTGCAAACTCGTAGAACAGCAAAGGTGCAAAACAAAGACTATAAACAGATAATTTACAGATATATATTCTATTAAAATACAAATTATTGTATTTTAATAAAGAAATTAACGAATTTTTAGGAATTAAACAATGCAAAATATCGGGATGTCGTCAAAACTCGATAATGTCTGCTACGACATTAGGGGTCCTGTACTCAAACATGCTAAGCGCATGGAGGAAGAAGGGCATAAAATCCTAAAGCTAAACATTGGTAACCCCGCCCCATTTGGTTTTGACGCCCCTGATGAGATTTTAGTCGATGTAATCCGAAATCTGCCAACTTCTCAAGGTTACTGCGATTCCAAAGGGATCTATTCGGCTCGTAAAGCCGTGGTTCAGCATTACCAGCGTAAAGGCATTCGCTCTCTAGACGTAGAAGATGTCTATGTAGGCAATGGTGTATCAGAATTGATCATGATGTCGATGCAGGCGCTGTTAAACAATGGTGACGAGCTGCTTATTCCTGCTCCGGATTACCCATTGTGGACTGCTTCTGTGGCACTATCGGGTGGTAAACCGGTTCACTATATTTGTGATGAGGAATCAGACTGGTATCCAGATTTAGAAGATATCAAGAGTAAAATCACGCCGAAAACTCGCGGCATCGTTTTAATCAACCCGAACAACCCAACGGGTGCGGTTTACAGCCGTGATTTCCTACTTGAATTCATTGAAATTGCACGTCAGCACAATCTGATTATTTTTGCAGACGAAATCTACGATAAAGTTCTTTACGACGGTGCGACACACACCTCTGTTGCGACACTGACTGAAGACGTACTTGTGATGACGTTCAACGGCCTGTCAAAAGCATACCGTGTATGTGGTTTCCGCGGTGGCTGGATGTTCCTTACAGGGCCGAAGCACCTCGCACCTGGCTATATAAAAGGTCTGGAGCTGCTCTCGTCAATGCGTTTGTGTGCAAACGTGCCAATGCAGCACGCGATCCAAACCGCACTAGGTGGATACCAGAGTATCAATGAACTGATTTTGCCTGGTGGTCGCCTGCTCGAGCAGCGTAATCGCGCTTATGAGCTGATCACGCAAATCCCGGGAGTATCGTGCGTTAAGCCGAAAGGCGCTATGTATCTTTTCCCGAAAATTGATACCAAGATGTACAACATCAAAAACGATCAGCAAATGGTGTTGGACTTCCTGAAACAAGAAAAAGTGCTTTTGGTTCAGGGTACCGGCTTTAACTGGCCTAAACCGGATCACTTCCGCATCGTGACACTCCCACATGTCGAAGATCTTGAAACCGCAATCGGACGATTCGAACGCTTCTTAACGACTTATAGCCAGTAATGAATCACTGGTAGTAATTAGTACTGATCTCTCATATGCTTAGAGGAACTCCTAGTGAGTTCCTTTTTTACACCAGAAACGGAGAAAGCTATGAAAGAGAGCCATTTTTTCGCCCACTTGGCAAGAATGAAGCTGATCCAACGCTGGCCTTTGATGCGCTCTGTATCACCAGAAAACGTTTCGGAACATAGCTTACAAGTCGCTTTTGTTGCCCATGCCCTCGCGTTAATCAAAAACAAGAAGTTCGGCGGCGCTCTGAACCCTGAACGTATTGCCCTTCTCGCGATGTATCACGATTCAAGTGAAGTGCTGACTGGTGATTTACCAACGCCTGTTAAGTACTACAATCCAGAAATCGCGAAAGAGTATAAAAAGATTGAAGCCGCTGCTGAGCAAAAGCTTCTGTCTATGCTTCCTGAAGAGTTTCATGAAGACTTTGCCCCATTTCTTCTCTCTCACTCCGCACACGAAGAAGACGCAAAAATTGTCAAGCAAGCTGATTCCATTTGCGCCTATTTGAAATGCTTAGAGGAATTGAGTGCAGGTAACCACGAGTTTGCTTTAGCGAAAAAGAGACTTGAAGTGACATTGCAAGAGCGTCACACACCAGAAATGGATTACTTTCTGACTACCTTTGCACCAAGCTTTGAGTTGTCACTGGATGAAATCAGTTAAGGTCTTAGTCAAAGGAGATATTCGTGTCATTTGAATTGCACTCACAATGGCAACAACGCCATGACGATGAACATAAGATCCGTCGAGATGACCACAGAAGCCCGTACCAACGTGACAGAGCCCGAATCCTGCACTCTGCCGCTTTTCGTCGCCTGCAGGCCAAAACCCAGGTGCACGGTAACAGCCTAGAAGACTTTCACCGCACCCGGTTAACCCATTCACTTGAAGCGGCTCAGCTGGGAACGGGAATCGTTGCTCAGCTTAAAAAGAAACAAGCGGAATTTCGCGATCTATTACCATCAGATAGCCTGATAGATTCGCTCTGTCTGGCGCATGACATCGGTCATCCTCCATACGGGCATGGTGGTGAAATCGCGCTAAATTACATGATGCGAGAACATGGTGGCTTTGAGGGTAATGCACAAACCTTTCGTATCGTGACCAAGCTAGAGCCGTATACAGAACACTTTGGCATGAACTTGTCGCGCCGAACTCTGCTTGGCCTGATAAAGTACCCCGCCCTAATAAGCCAGACTCGCTCAACCGTTTTACCTGCTCCAGCAGAACACCAACGAAAACTGAAAGCACACGAATGGTACCCAGCGAAAGGAATATACGACTGCGACAAAGCGCTGTTCGACTGGGTACTCGAGCCGCTTACAGACGATGACAAAGCTCAACTTAGCCAAATGCGCAATGAGCCAGAGTCAGACTTGGAACACAGCAAAACGCGCTTTAAATCGCTTGATTGCTCCATCATGGAGTTAGCCGATGATATCGCTTATGGCGTTCATGATTTAGAAGATGCGATTGTTCTCGGCATGGTAACGCCCCATCAATGGCAAGAAGGCTCTGCCAGCCAGTTAGCCGACTGTGGTGACCCGTGGTTTGAGGCACATATCGACTCCATTGGGCAAATGCTGTTCAGTGGTAAACACCATGAACGAAAAGACGCGATTGGAGGTATGGTTAATGCATTGCTGACCAGCATTTCAATTAAGCCCGTTGATGTCGCCTTCACTAGTCCGCTTCTCGCTTGGAATGCTTGTTTAGAGCCACAAACAGCAAAAGCCCTGGATGTTTTGAAACACTTCGTTAGCCAGTACGTCATCCAGGTTCCACAAGTGCAAATTGTGGAGTACAAAGGTCAACAAATCATCATGGATATCTTTGAAGCGCTGACGGCTGCGCCTGAACGTTTACTTCCGATACACACCAAAGAGCTTTGGTGTCAGGCTGACACTGAAAGCGACAAAATGAGGGTCATTGCTGACTACATTTCAGCTATGACCGACAGCCATGCGCAGAAACTGCATCGACAATTATTCTCGTCGATCGTGCTTTAGTCGTTACTGTCCTTCAGATAATTCTTTTCAAAAACGCCCGGAGGCATCTGGGCGATTTGAAACTCAATCATCTTTTCAAACACATTCAGCAGAGGCGTAAAGTTCTGTTGAGGTTCAAGTATGCTTAGTGCATAAAAGCCCGCTTCTACCGTCGATAAACTGTTCTGAGAAGGTGCTTTTCGAATCGTATAACCACCCTGAAGGTTTGCAGGCAACTTCACCGTTGGTAAATCATGTAGGTTGGTTGAAAGCTGCCACATCTTGTACGCTTTCTTCCAGGTTCCATCCAATAAGATAAGACGAATTTTCTTGTTGTTTATACGCTTCTCTTCTTCAACTTCAGACAGGCATACGGATTGCTTCGATGGGTAGAGAATCAAATGCTCATAATCGCCATCCGCCAGTAAGTTATTTAAGGTTTCATCCTGAGAAAAATCTTCACCGATCAAACAAGTACAGTTGTCTAAGCTTAATTTTAGAATCCGTGCCGTACCAAGTGGCCGATGCTCTTCACTACTATGTTGAAGAATGATAAGTTCGACTTCGCTTTCTAGCGGTACAATCCAAGAGCAAATACAAGCTTTGCGCGATTTTCCACACTGAGAACAATAACGAGACATAGAGTGAACCTTTATACTTTGCTGACTATCATCAGCGTTATCTGCGTAGCACTGCAATTTGAACCAATGGCGAGCCTGAGCGAGTGGCACGCCTATAATATTCGCCACGGTGAATGGTGGCGAATCGTAACAGGAAATTTAACTCATACCAACTTTGCTCATTTAGGCATGAACTTGGCCGGACTATGGATTATTAGCTTTGTTTTCCGCCCGAGTACAAAAAACTTCCTCATTGTCTTTCTACTGCTGTGTACTTTCGTCGGTGCTTTGAATTTGTTCACCAACATGAAAGTCTATGTGGGACTTTCTGGTGTGCTGCATGGCCTGTTTGGCTTTTGGGCGTTGAGAGAGGTGTTCGAAGCCAGAAGAAGCAGCTTGTTACTCGTTGGCGGTTTGATAGCTAAAGTGGTTTGGGAACAGCTTTACGGCCCATCAACAAGCACAGCAGCAATGATTAGTGCACGCGTCGCAATTGATGCCCACCTATTTGGGACGATTGGGGGGCTGGGTATGGCACTGCTGGAAAAAGGCAGTCGTCGCCGTTTGTTTGGGTAAAAAAACCGAGCCAAGAAAAACTTGGCTCGAAAAACAGTAACCGGATACTAAACTCGATAACACAATGAACAAAAGCTGTGGCTAGAGGATGATGCGACCTTCGTTTTTCTTCAAAGTAGCATCTCCGATTCCCTTAACATTCCCCAGGTCACTCACTGTTTTAAATGGGCCATGCTCGGTACGGTAATCGACAATATCTTGCGCTTTCTTGTCACCAATCCCTTTCAGCATTGTTGCAATCTCTTCTGCTGTCGCTGAATTGATATTTACGGTAATTTCAATTCCTTCATATTTATCCGCTGTTGTATCTGCTGCCAACCCAAACGGTGCAAATACGCATAACAATAAAGTTAAAACCCATTTCATATTAAACATATGCTCTCCCTATTAGTTGAGATATAAATTTCAACGATGGTCTCAGTATTGTTGCTGGTAAAAACATCGGAACTAATTTAGGTAAAGCTCGCTATTCATTGAAGTTTGTTGAGCAGAAAATAAAACGGGCCGCTTGCGCGACCCGTTTTAGTTGACATGCAAATTACATTATTAATGCTTAGTTGCTCACAACAAAGTATTCGATGTCGGTATTCGCTCGTAGCACTGCCAGTACAGAAGACAGATCTTGTTGCGAAGATGAACGTTCCATCTGCATTGCTACTTGATCCTCTAGGGCACTATCTAGCTCAGAGTTAACCGCATCCAGTTCAATAACAACAACGTTGCCTTCCAGATCTTTCGATTGCGCGTATACAGGCTTACCTTCAACTGGTTTCGCCATAGCAAATACAGTCTGTGCAAACGGAGAGCGACGATCGACTGTTTCTTTCTCGCCGAACGCTAAGTTATTTTCAGCAAGAACTTCCGTTTTGCCTTCTTTCAGAGCCGCTACAACTTTTGTACCAAGCTCTAGTGCACCCTGCTCACCTTTCACTCGTGAAAGTTCAGTAACCACTTGGTCTTTCACTTCGTCAAGAGGAAGAACCGTCTCAGGGCGAGCCTCTTCAACACGAACAACGACAATGTGTTCAGGTGCCACTTCGATCGCTTCAGAGTTAAGACCGTCTTCTTTAACTTCAGGGCTTAGGATAGCTTGCATCACAGCAGGGTTACGAAGTACTTCTGGTGCATCCGCTTGAGAAACAAAGCCAGTCGTTTTCACTTCTTGATCTACCGCTTTCGATGCGTCGTCCAATGAATCTGGGTATTCAAAGGCAACACGTTCAAGCTCATTCTGTAGCTCATAGAATTTATCAACCGCTTTCTGATCAACCAGTTCTTGTTTGATTTCAGCAGCTACATCAGCAAATGGTTTTGCAACTGAATCTTTTAGCTCTTCAAGCTTGATAATGTGGTAACCGAAATCAGACTTCACTAGCTCTGACACATCGCCAACGTTCTCAAGTGCGAAAGCCGCTTCCTCGAACGCCGGATCCATTACATCACGCTCAATCCAGCCTAAGTCACCACCAATTTCAGCGCTGCCAAAGTCATCAGATTTTTCTTCCGCAAGTTTTGCGAACTCAGCACCGTTATTTAGCTCATCCAAAATCGCTTGAGCTTTCGCTTCATCATCACCTTCTACCAGAATATGAGCGACACGACGCTGCTCTTCTGAAGAGTATTTATCAAGGTGCTCGTCGTAGTACTTTTGCACTTCTTCATCAGATACTTCGATCTGTGTTTTCAGTGCTTCAGCAGACAGCTCAATGTAAGCCACTTTAGCTTGCTCTGGGCGAGTAAAGTTATCTTGGTTTGCTTTGTAGTAGTCTTGAATTTCTTCATCGGTTAGTTCTACGTTTTTCGCAAACTCTTCGAAATCGATAGCAACAGTGCGGATATCACGAGTTTGAGTGAAAAGCTCACCTTGAACTTGTACTTCACCAGGAAGAGTGAACTCACTGGTTTGTAGAGCATTAAGCAGCTGCTCACGAACGAGCTCACGACGCATGTATTCAGCAAAAGTATCTGGAGAGAAACCTGCGCGACGTAAAGACGCTTGGTAGATTTCCTGATCGAATTGGCCGTTTGACTGGAACTGAGGCATTTCCAGAATCATGCTACGAACCTGCTCATCGCTGATACGAAGACCAAGTGCTTCTGCTTGCTGATCAAGCAACACATCATTGATCATACGATCAAGAACCGATTTGCGGAAAGATTCAACGTAGGCCGGATCTGCCAGCATTTGAGAGAAGTAGTCACCCAATTGAGCTTGCATGCGGTTACGCTCATTTTGGTAAGCCATCTCGAACTCGCCACGAGGGATATCCGTGTTACCAACTTTCGCTGCTGCGTTGTTAGTGCCACCAACAATGTAGCTACCTACACCTGCGAATACGAAAGACAGGATGATAAGCCCAAGGATAATTTTGACCGCGATGCTATTCACGCCTTCGCGTAGTCGATCCATCATAATTTAATTGCTCTCCACAATTGAAGCCTACTGCTTCTATCTAATAGAAATAATGCCGCAATAGTACCAGAAAAAGAAATGCGCATCAGTATGATGCGCATAATTTAAGAAAGTTCGGCCCGAAGATTGTAAATTTTTGTTCGAAACGAATTGTTTGAGCAAAAGTTATTCAAATAGCCTTTATAGAGTCAAAGCCCTATGAATTAGTTCACTGAATCTTTTAGTGCTTTACCAGCTTTGAATGAAGGCACTTTTGCTTCTGCGATTTGGATTTCTTCACCAGTTTTTGGATTACGACCAGTACGTGCAGCGCGAGTACGAACGCTGAAAGTACCGAAACCAACTAGAGCAACTTGGTCACCTGTTTGAAGCGTACCGCTTACTGCTTCAATGAATGCATCTAGTGCACGACCTGCTGACGCTTTAGAAATATCTGCATTTTCTGCGATTTGTTCAACTAACTGAGTTTTATTCACTGTAATTTCCCCTTTGTGCCATCTGTGATTATTTTTGTGATGACTTTTCGTTCCATAATTAATAAATATGCTTCAACCCTTATACATAAAGGGCTGAGAGCTATCAAAACTAACTTAGCGCCCAAAAAAAAACGCTGACAAGCCTTTTTAGGCTTATCAGCGCAAACTTTTACTTATTTTTGCTACACATCACTATTTTTTAGCTTCAAACTCAACGCCCGTCGGGTCTCGCTCGAGTGCAACTTTCAGTACTTCATCAATCCACTGAACCGGGATAACTGTCAGATCTGCGATAACATTCTCTGGAATCTCTTCCAAATCACGCTCGTTGTCTTTTGGAATCAGTACCGTTTTAATGCCGCCACGATGTGCCGCAAGTAATTTTTCTTTTAGACCACCGATAGGCAGAACTTCACCACGTAGCGTGATTTCACCCGTCATTGCCACTTCCGCTTTCACTGGGTTACCAGTTAAGGCTGAGACCAAAGCAGTGCACATTGCTGTACCAGCACTTGGGCCATCTTTTGGTGTCGCACCTTCAGGAACATGCACGTGGATGTCTTTCTTCTCGTAAAAATCGGTGTTGATACCCAGCTTTTCAGCACGAGAACGAACAACTGTCATGGCCGCTTGAATAGACTCTTGCATCACGTCGCCAAGAGAACCCGTCTGTGTCAGTTTACCTTTACCCGGCATAGACTGAGTTTCAATCGTTAGCAAATCACCACCAACTTCAGTCCAAGCCAAACCAGTCACCTGACCAATACGGTTGCTTTCGTCAGCTTTACCATAGTCAAAACGCTGAACACCCAAGTACTCTTTCAGGTTATCCATGGATACGGTCACAGACTTGATATCTTTATCCAGCAGGATATTCTTCACCGCTTTACGGCAGATCTTAGAAATTTCACGCTCTAGACTACGTACACCAGCTTCGCGAGTGTAGTAACGAATAATGCCGACAATCGCCGAGTCTTCGATAACAATCTCATTTGGTTTCAAACCATTACGTTGCAATTGTTTATCGACCAAGTGGCGTTTCGCGATGTTCAGTTTTTCATCTTCTGTGTAACCAGAAAGACGGATAACTTCCATACGGTCAAGAAGCGGACCTGGGATATTCATCGAGTTAGACGTCGCAACGAACATTACATCCGACAGATCGTAATCTACTTCCAAGTAGTGATCGTTGAACGAGTTGTTTTGTTCAGGATCCAGAACTTCTAGCAGTGCAGATGCTGGATCACCGCGCATGTCAGAAGACATCTTATCGATCTCATCAAGAAGGAATAGCGGGTTTTTAACCCCAACTTTAGACATTTTCTGGATAAGCTTACCCGGTAGTGAGCCGATGTAAGTACGACGGTGGCCACGGATCTCAGCTTCGTCACGCACACCACCAAGCGCCATACGCACGTATTTACGCCCAGTCGCAGATGCGATTGAACGGCCAAGAGAGGTTTTACCCACACCTGGAGGACCAACAAGACAAAGGATTGGGCCTTTCAGCTTGTTAATACGGTTTTGTACTGCCAAGTATTCCAGAATGCGCTCTTTGACGCGCTCCAGACCGTAATGATCTTCGTTTAGAATCTCTTCTGCCTTAGCCAGGTTCTTTTTCACTTTAGAACGCTTAGCCCAAGGAACGCTCACCATCCAATCGATGTAGCTGCGCACCACTGTTGCTTCCGCAGACATTGGAGACATCATCTTAAGCTTCTGTAGCTCTTGTTCTGTCTTTTCGCGCGCCTCTTGAGGCATTTTGGACTCTTCGATTTTATTCTGCAGCGTTTCAAATTCATCCGGCGCATCTTCCATCTCACCTAGCTCTTTCTGAATCGCTTTCATTTGCTCATTCAGATAGTACTCGCGCTGAGACTTCTCCATTTGCTTTTTAACGCGGCCACGGATGCGTTTTTCAACTTGCAGAAGATCGATTTCCGACTCCATTTGGCCCATCAGGAATTCCAAACGCTCGGTAACGTCGATGATCTCAAGTACCTGTTGCTTGTCGACCAATTTCAAAGGCATGTGAGCTGCGATGGTATCGGCTAGACGCGCGGCTTCATCAATCCCATTTAGCGAAGTCAGAACTTCTGGTGGGATTTTTTTGTTCAGCTTGATAAAGCCTTCGAACTGGTTGATCGCACTACGAACAATAACTTCTTGCTCACGCTCATCCAGCTCAGGTGTCACGATGAATTCAGCTTCAGCCAAGAAGAAATCACTCTCTTTAAAGTGATTAATCTTCGCACGCTGCTGACCTTCAACCAGTACTTTTACTGTGCCATCAGGAAGCTTTAAAAGCTGAAGAATGGTGGCTACCGTACCTACCTCAAATAGGTCGTCAACCGTTGGCTCGTCTGTATCCGCTTGCTTTTGTGCCACAAGCAGAACTTGTTTGTTTGTTTCCATCGCCGTTTCTAGACAGCTAATCGATTTTTCACGACCAACAAACAATGGAATGACCATGTGCGGGTAGACCACTACGTCACGTAGAGGTAGTACCGGGATCTCGATACTCTCGGAACGTTCCAAGTTCATATAATTCTCTCTTCCGCTTTCACGTTTAACGTATTACTTAAGGCAGTATATGGGGGCTAATTGTTTGGATTCAATAAGAGAAATAAAAAAAGGAGGTAATTACTTACCTCCTTTTTATTCATGGCTTGATTTACTCTGCTCCAGCTGCCTGATTATCGGCGTTGCTGTAAATAAGCAGCGGTTCTGACTCTCCATTGATGACTGATTCATCAATAACCACTTTGCTCACATCTGTTGCAGATGGTAGCTCGTACATGGTTTCAAGCAGAACACCTTCCAGAATTGAACGTAGACCACGAGCACCCGTTTTACGCTCCATCGCTTTCTTAGCAATCGCGCGTAGTGCGTCTTCACGGAACTCAAGCTCAGCATTTTCTAATTCAAACAATGCTGCATACTGCTTAGTCAACGCATTCTTCGGTTCACATAGAATCTGAATAAGCGCTTCTTCATCAAGCTCTGTCAATGTAGTAGTTACTGGCAGACGGCCGATGAATTCAGGAATCAGACCGTATTTCACTAGATCTTCAGGCTCAACCTGAGTAAATAGCTCACCGACAGTTTTGGTTTCATTCTTAGAACGAACTTCAGCACCAAAACCGATACCAGTACCTGTTGCTACACGTTGTTCAATCACTTTATCAAGGCCTGCGAATGCACCACCACAGATGAACAGGATCTTAGACGTGTCCACTTGTAGGAATTCTTGCTGAGGATGCTTACGACCACCTTGAGGTGGAACAGAAGCAACCGTGCCTTCGATAAGTTTTAACAGTGCCTGCTGAACACCTTCACCAGATACGTCACGCGTAATGGATGGGTTTTCAGCTTTGCGTGAAATTTTATCAATTTCATCAATGTATACGATGCCGCGTTCAGCCTTAGCTACATCGTAATCACATTTTTGCAGAAGCTTTTGGATGATGTTTTCTACGTCTTCACCCACGTAACCTGCTTCGGTTAACGTAGTTGCATCAGCCATTGTAAATGGCACATCCAAGAATCGAGCTAGTGTCTCAGCAAGCAATGTTTTACCACTACCTGTAGGACCAATTAGAAGGATATTACTCTTACCAAGCTCTACACCTTCGCTCGTTGTATCACCATTGCGTAAACGCTTGTAGTGGTTATATACCGCAACTGCAAGCACTTTTTTCGCGTAATCTTGCCCGATCACATAGTCGTCAAGGTGTTCGCGGATCTGTTTTGGCGTTGGTAACGCTTCAGATTCTTTCTTAGGGAGAACATCCTTAATTTCTTCGCGAATTATATCGTTACATAAGTCGACACATTCGTCGCAAATGTACACTGACGGACCTGCGATTAGCTTGCGAACTTCGTGCTGACTTTTGCCGCAGAAAGAACAGTACAGCAATTTACCGCTGCCACTTTCTTTGCTTTTATCTGTCATTCGCTAACCTCTTAGCCTTTACTCTTCATGAATGAGTGTATATCAATTTTTGCCAAAATGCGCTGGCAAATTACTCGCCGCGATGGCGTAACACTGCATCCACGATACCGTATTCCACAGCCTGCTCTGCTGACATGAAGTTGTCACGATCAGTATCGCGCTCAATCACTTCAAGTGGCTGGCCTGTATGTTCTGCTAACAACTTGTTTAGCTTCTGCTTGATAGTCAGGATTTCCTGAGCATGGATTTGGATATCAGAAGCCTGACCCTGGAAACCACCTAGCGGTTGGTGGATCATCACACGTGAGTTAGGCAGAACGTAACGCTTACCCGGAGCACCACCAGCAAGTAGGAAGGCACCCATTGAGCATGCTTGGCCCATACATACTGTGCTTACATTCGGTTTGATAAACTGCATGGTGTCGTAAATAGACATACCCGCTGTTACGCTGCCGCCTGGAGAGTTGATGTATAGGAAAATATCTTTATCTGGATTTTCAGATTCTAGGAAAAGTAGTTGAGCCACGACAAGGTTTGCCATGTGGTCTTCCACTTGACCTGTTAAAAAAATCACACGCTCTTTTAGCAATCGGGAATAGATGTCGTAAGAACGTTCGCCTCGGGAAGTTTGTTCAACCACCATTGGTACTAGTGCGTCCATAATTGGCGACATTGCATTTTTTTCTTGGTAGCTCATATTCTTATGTCCCTAAAATAAATGGCCCGGATGATTAGTATCATACGGACCATTGTTAGCAGAATAGTTAACGTGAAGTCAACCTTCTACGCAAGATATTGCTTATTAAGCAGGTTGTTGCTGGTTAAGTAGCTCGTTGAAGCCTACTTCTTTCTCAGAAACTTGTGCTTTAGCGATGATCGCGTCGATTGCTTGCTCTTCTAGCGCTACGTTACGCATGTTGTTCATCATTTGCTCGTTTTGCTCGTAGTAAGCAATAACTTCTGATGGATCTTCGTATGCAGTCGCCATTTCTTCGATTAGCGCTTTAACTTTCTCGTCGTCCGCTTTTAGTTCTTCAGACTTGATTACTTCACCAAGTAGAAGACCTACAACTACGCGACGTTTAGCTTGCTCTTCGAACAGTTCACGTGGAAGCTGTGCAGCTGCTTCTGGGTTACCACCGAAGCGTTGTGCAGCTTGCTGACGTAGAACTTGGATTTCTTGGTCGATAAGTGCAGCAGGTACGTCGATTTCGTTTTGCTCAACTAGACCGTCAAGAGCTTGCTCTTTGATGCGGTTCTTAACAGCTTGCTTAAGTTCGCGTTCCATGTTCTTACGAACTTCAGCTTTAAGCGCTTCTACACCACCTTCAGCAACACCAAACTTAGAAACGAATTCGTCGTTAAGCTCTGGAAGTTCACGTGCTTCAACTTTGTTCACTTTGATAGCGAACTTCGCTGCTTTACCTTTTAGGTTCTCAGCGTGGTAGTCTTCTGGGAAAGTCACGTCGATGTCGAACTCCATACCAGCAGTCTTACCTGCGATACCGTCTTCGAAACCTGGGATCATGCGACCAGCGCCCATTTCTAGTGGGAAGTTCTCAGCTTTACCGCCTTCGAACTCTTCACCGTCGATAGAACCAACGAAGTCGATGCTTACGCGCTTGCCGTCTTCTGCTGCTTCTTCAACTTCAGTCCAAGTTGCTTGCTGCTTACGTAGAGTATCGATCATCTCTTCTACGTCTGCATCTTTAACTTCAGTTACAGGCTTCTCTACAGAAATGTTTTCTAGGCCTTTAAGCTCTACTTCTGGGTAAACTTCAAAAGTTGCTGTGAAAACTAGGTCTGCACCTTCTTTGTTTTCTACAGGAGCGAAAGTTGGCGCGCCAGCTGGGTTAATTTTCTCTTTTACGATCGCTTCGATGAAGTGACGTTGCATAACTTCACCAAGAACGTCTTGACGTACTGCTTTGCCGTACATCTGAGCAACCATTTTTAGAGGCACTTTACCCTTACGGAAACCATCGAAACGACGGTTTTTAGCGATGTTGCGTAGTTCAGCTGTTACAGCGTCTTCGATGTTTGCAGCTGGAACAGTAATGTTTAGACGGCGCTCTAGGCCCTCTAGCGTTTCAACAGTAACTTGCATTATATATAAACCTCTAAAGTGGCTCGGTTTTCCGAGCGTATGAGCGTAACTCACCTGAGTTAACGCTTCATCCTTGTGTTGTGTTCTGTCCGAGCACCTAATTTAAATCGAGTATCGATACTGTTCATCAGTACCGGACTAATCAGTGATATCTTCAGTGTCATCACCAAAGGTATCTCCTATTAGCCTCAAGACAGATTTTTAGACGCGACATTCTAGCGATCTGTTACTACCCTGTCGAGCCAATAGCCACTATGTGGACATTGTCTGCACTAAATTCTCGAATGTTGCCTCATTTTTTGTAAAAAATGCGATAAAACACCCGCATCAGAAACATCGGCATATCTAGAATGGGGACAATAGCGACTTTTTCAAGGGAATCGACCGCTTTTTTTATTGAAAAGCGTAAAAAGAGATCTTGCTCTTGTTTTACTCCACAGACTTGGCAACTAAATCCCCAATCTAACCTACAAGCCATTAACATTTCTTAATTACGAAGAAGTAGCAAAGTCAGGAACGAAGGAATGTCACAACGAAACCGTATTCTACTGATTTTTTTCGCCTTATATTTCCTGTGTGCATTTGTTGGTGGCCACTGGGTCTGGAAAAACAGTTATCAATCGCTACTGGATAAACACCAGTCTCAGCTTGAACAGTTTTCTAGCCATATTAAGAACAAATTGGATAAGTACGCTCATATTCCTAACCTATTGGCAAAAGATGCACCTTTGTTTGAGGCATTGCTGCACCCGAAAAATAGCGCCCAACTTGAAGTAACGAATCGCTACCTGGAATCAGTAAATCAAGTCATTGCGGCTTCCGACACTTATCTCATTGATCAATGGGGAACCACCATCGCCTCCAGTAACTGGCGGCAAAGGCATTCATTTGTCGGACGCAATTTTGCTTTTCGTCCTTATTTCAAACAAGCCATCATCGGTGAGCAGAGCCAATACTACGCACTTGGGTCAACGTCTGGTAAGCGGGGCTACTACTACTCTTCTCCCATTGTTTACGCTGGCGGCGTGATTGGCGTTGTGGTCGTAAAAATGGATTTGAGTAAAATCGAAGATAACTGGCAGCAACCAGATAGCGTATTTGTCGCCAGTGATCCTAACGGCATTGTGTTCATGAGCAGCAGAACGGACTGGCTACTCAAAAGTTTACAACCGCTTAGTGAGGTAGAAAAAAAACAAGTTTGGGCCAGCCGACAATATCTTGAAACGCAAATTCGTAGTTTAAATTTCGTCGGAGATCTGAGCCTACCTATTAGCGAATTGAAGCAAGGTTACCCATACAATAAAGGCACTCTGGTGGTTTCTTCTCTCGCTCTTCCCGAGATAAAACTGACCATGAAGGTATTGTCACCTAAACAATCTATCGTTTGGATAACCTTGGGTTACCTGCTGGTACTTACTCTCATTTTTACCATTTTATTCCTTATCGGCCAGCTGATTTATCACCGCCAACAACGCCATTTGCAACTCGAGCTGATTCAGCAAGAAGCCAATCAAAAACTGGAATATCAAGTAATGGCTCGTACTGCGGAATTGCAAGCAGAGATCGCTCAACGAACAGAGGCAGAGCAAACACTACGTGTCACTCAGGATGAGTTGGTTCAGGCAGCAAAACTCGCTGTACTGGGTCAAATGTCCGCAAGTATTAGCCATGAGCTGAATAATCCCCTTGCGGCAATTCGCAGTTTCGCGGAAAACGGTAAGCTATTCTTACAAAAAGAAAAATTCGAACGAGTCGAAGACAATTTAAGCCGTATTTCAGCGCTCACTGATCGTATGGCGAATATCAGCCAACAACTGCGCTCATTTGCCAAGAAAACCAGCGGTACTGAGCTAACCAAAACTCGGCTGTTGCCTGTCGTCGCCTCTGCCAAAGAGTTAATGAAGCCTGCTTTCAAGTCAGCCCGCGTAAATTTGTCGACCGATCTAATGGCACAGGATGCGGAGGTTTTTATCAACACGATTCAGCTGGAACAAGTCCTAGTCAACCTGCTGAGTAACGCGATTGAAGCGGTCAAAGATCAAGAGAATAGACAGGTCTGGCTTTCGATAGAACATGACCAAAATCGAAATCAAATCATGGTTCATATCGATGATAATGGCCCAGGGATAGGACAACGCTCCCTCACCGAGCTTTGTGAGCCATTTCTAACTACCAAGAAAAATGGCCTGGGTTTGGGACTGTCCATATCACAGCAAATATTGAGTGGAATGAACGGCCAATTAAGTGCTTACAACCAAGCGCAGGGTGGCGCTCGATTCTCAGTTTGTTTACCTGTTGTAGCAATGCACGCTGAAAAAGGTTCAGAGGAATAATTATGTGTCAGGTGTTTTTTATTGATGATGAAGCGGATCTCAGGCTAGCAATAGAACAGACGTTCGAACTGGCCGATATCGACGCACAGTTTTTCCCCGATGCAGAGTCCGCTCTGCTGACGATGAAAAACGGAGAAGAACCTGGCGTTGTTATCACTGATATTTGTTTACCCGGCATATCAGGAATGAATCTACTTAATACTCTGGTGCAAAGAGACAACCACCTGCCAGTGATCATGATTACTGGGCATGGTGACATATCAATGGCGGTGAACGCGTTACATCAAGGTGCCTACGACTTTATTGAAAAACCATTTTCTCCTGAACAGTTGGTTGAAACGGTCAAGCGCGCGATCGAAAAGCGTCAGCTTACGAATGAAAACGAGAAGTTACGGCAATCACTCAAAGCCAGTCAGGCTCTCGGCCCTCGAATTATCGGCGAAACGGTCAGTATCCAGATGCTACGCGATACGATTTCTCACATTGCCGATACCGATGCCGATATTTTGTTGTTCGGTGAGACAGGTACAGGTAAAGAGCTCGTCGCTCGCTCATTACATGAACAAAGCTTGCGCAGAAATCACAACTTTGTCGCCGTAAACTGTGGTGCGGTACCGGAAAACCTGATCGAAAGTGAACTCTACGGCCATGAAAAAGGCGCATTTACTGGCGCAGAAAGTCGCCGGATTGGTAAATTCGAATTTGCTCAAGGCGGGACGTTATTTCTGGATGAAATCGAATCCATGCCCATTCAAGCACAGATTCGACTACTGCGCGTTCTTCAGGAGCGGGTTATTGAGCGAGTAGGTTCAAACGAACTCCTTCCCCTTGATATTCGTGTGATAGCGGCGACCAAAGTGGATTTAAAACGTGCCGCCGAAGAAGGAACATTTCGCCAAGATCTCTACTATCGACTGAATGTGGTCACACTGGATTTACCCCCTCTGCGACTTCGTAAAGAGGATATCCCTGCTCTCTTCCATCACTTTTTGCTCGTGGCGGCCTCTCGATACGGAAAAAGCTCTCCGAGCTTGTCGTCTCAAGATCTGGCAACATTGATGGCGCATGACTGGCCCGGCAATGTACGAGAGCTGAGAAATGCAGCAGAGCGCTTTGTGCTACTTGGGAAATTGATTCAACTCGGAGATACAAGCCCGGTTCCGGCTCCTTCCTCTAGCCTGGCTGAGCAAGTGGCAGAGTTTGAAAAAGCAGCCATTGAGCGCGCATTGCTCGAGCATAATGGCAGTATTAAGCAAACCATGACGCAATTGAATGTTCCTCGCAAAACCCTGTATGACAAAATGCAACGCTATCAGATTGATAAAGATCTGTATAAATAAAACCTGACATCACATTTGTCGCTTTAGTCAACCTGTCTCATACTATTTATAGTTCCATGGTTGGTAGCGCTAAGCATGAATGAGAAAACGAAGATACCTGTGATTAGGGAAACAGTGGTTGTCGACGGACATTATCAGGAAGAACGACGCTCCGGTGAGGATCGCAGAAAGAATAAACAAAAATGGCATGGCTACGAGCGAAGAATAAACTCTCAGCCCAGAAGACATGACTACAAATCAATAGACGAAGAGGTGTGACATGTCACACCTCTTTTTGCATTAATGAGTCTGAGCCCGTTATTTGGTAATAATCTCCGGCCCCATCAACATCGTCGGTAACCATGTTGAAACCCATGGAATGTACGTTACGATAATGAGGAACAGGAACATTACCGCCACCCAAGGCAACGCCGCTTTAACAACACTCATCATCGACATTTTAGCCACCCCTGCTGTAACAAAGAGGTTAAGCCCTACAGGCGGCGTGATCATCCCAATCTCCATGTTCACCACCATCATGATACCCAAATGAATAGGGTCAATCCCTAAAGCAATAGCGATAGGAAATACCAGTGGCGCCACAATGATCAACAAACCAGAAGGTTCCATGAACTGGCCGCCAATCAAGAGCAGAACGTTTACCACGATCAAAAATGTGATTGGACCTAAACCAGCAGAAAGCATCGACTCGGTGATCATCTGCGGGATGCGTTCTTCTGTCAGAACATGCTTCAGTATCAGCGCGTTTGCGATGATAAACAGCAGCATGATCGTCAACTTACCGGCTTCAAAAAGCGTTTGCTGAGTGTCTTTGTGAACAAAGCTCTGAATGACTTTCACCACGGCAGGCTTAGTATTCTGTTTATCGGCAAACGGCCCCATATCCTTGTAAACAAAGTTTGCTATTAAGAAGGAGTAGACCGCTGCCACTGCCGCCGCTTCGGTTGGTGTAAAAATCCCGCCGTAAATACCACCGAGAATAATGATTACCAGCATCAATCCCCAGATTGCATCCTTAGCTGCTGCGATGGCTTCTTTCCAGCCTACAAAAGGTTGTTTCGGTAAGTTCTTTACTCGGGCAGCAATGTAGATGGCAATCATCAGCATCACACCGGCTAACAATCCCGGAATAACACCACCTAAGAACATACGACCTACCGACACATCTGTCGCTGCTGCATACACAACCATTACGATAGAAGGTGGGATCAAGATACCAAGTGTACCTGCGTTACAAATAACCCCTGCGGCAAAATCTTTGGAGTAGCCGTTTTTGATCATACCTGCAATAACAATGCTACCAATCGCAACTACCGTCGCCGGTGATGACCCTGACAGCGCGGCAAACATCATACATGCCACGACAGAAGCCATAGCAAGACCACCACGGAACCAGCCGACCATTGCAATTGCAAAACGAATGATGCGTTTTGCTACGCCGCCAGTTGACATAAAGCTCGATGCGAGGATGAAAAACGGGATAGCAAGTAAAGTGTAGTGTCCTTCAAACGCATTAAAAAGCGTTTGAGCAACCGATGCCAGAGACGCATCTGAGTGCCACATCAAAAATAAAATACTGGATAGGCCCAGTGAAACTGCGATCGGAACGCCCAACAGCATGAAGCCAATCACCATCAAGAATAACCATAAAATATCCATAGGTTAGTGCTCCTTGTTCTTGTTGTTATCTTGGCTGTTGTCTTTGCCCTGCGTGGGTTCCATCACATCACCCGCATCTTTAAGCTCTTCTTTAAGTGCTTCTAACTCTTCTTCACCTTCATGGCTGGAAATCAGACGGTCAAGCTTGCCAGTCAGTATTTGGTAGGCTGCCTGAGCAAAACGAAACGTCAGTAACGCCATACCAATTGGCAGTGCCATGTAAGGAATAAATCGAGGCAGCTTCTCGTAGCGCTCGCCTTCGTTGAGCCAGTCAGCCATAAACTGCAACATCTCTGGCATCGGAATATCATCCGTCTCGTACCATGCTCGCTCTGTGGCAAACGGGTACCAGTAATTCCATGAACCAATGAGAAGTAGAATTGAAAACGTCAAACAACATGACACGGCAAGCAAAGCACAAGCTTTTCTAAACCGTTCAGGTAATAAGTTAATCACCACGTCAACACCGATGTGAAAATGCTTTTTCACGCCGTATGAAGCGCCTACGAGAACCATCCAGGCAAAAAGAAAAACGGTAACTTCAAGCGCCCAAAGAATATTGTCATTGAATAAGTAACGCATCACGACGTTGACAAATGTCAGCATCGTCATCGCTCCGAGGAAGAAAGCAATTAAAGTTTCTTCAACCTTGTCGGTAAACTGACCGACTTTCGAAAAAAATGAGTGTTCCATAACGGTACATCGCTCGAATCAGGTAAGTTTGGCTCCCGACGAACGGGAGCCGATTATCATTATGTTGAGTTATTTTTGGTTGGCCGCTAATGCCGCTTCAATTAACTCTGAACCAATGTCTTTTTCAAACTTGCTCCAAACTGGTTTAAGCGCTGCTACCCATTCTTCACGCTGTTCTGGCGTCAGCTCGCGAACCACACCACCAGCTTCGATAACGTACTGTTTGTTTTGTTGTTCTACGCGGTTAGATTCCGCATTTCGGGTCTGAGTGACCTCTTTAAGAATGGTCGCAAGCTGGTCACGTACGTCTTCTGGAAGTCCATCCCACCACTTGGTAGAAGTAACCACTAGGTAATCCAAAATTCCGTGGTTGGTTTCAGTCGTACCGTCTTGAACCTCGAAGAACTTTTTACCGTAGATATTCGACCAGGTATTTTCCTGACCATCGATAACTTTAGTTTGTAAGCCACCGTACACTTCGGCAAATGACATTTTTTGTGGGTTAGCACCTAATTGCTCAAACTGTGCAACCAATACATCGGAAGCCTGTACGCGAAATTTAAGGCCCTTAGCATCTTCCGGGTGAACCAGTGGTTTGTTGGCTGAGATTTGCTTCATACCGTTGTGCCAGAACTCTAGTCCTCTGATACCACGTCGGTTCATCGCATTCTTAAGCTTTTCACCCGCCTCAGAGTTTTGGAAGCGGTCAACAGCGTCTACGTCATCAAAAAGGAAAGGAAGGTCGAACAAACGGAATTTTTTGGTGAACTTTTCAAACTTAGACAGTGAAGGTGCAGCAAGTTGTACGTCCCCATTCAACATGGCCTCAAGTACTTTGTCATCATCGTAAAGCGTCGAGTTAGGGAACACTTGCATACACGCCTTACCGTTCATCTCTTCATTGACACGCTTTTCAAGCAGCGACGCCGCGATCCCTTTCGGGTGCTTATCGGTGTTGGTTACGTGACTGAATTTGATGACCAGCTCACCTGGGTCACAGTTTGCGGCAGCGTTAAAACTGGTAACAGCAAGAATTGAGGCAGTTAGTAGGGTAACAGGCTTAAACATTATTATTCTCCTTGATAAATGAACAACCCCATCACTGGGTGTTGATGCATCTACTAAAGCAAGGACCGAACCACTTTCTTTAACTACGTTTTTATTTTTATAAATCAAACACTTAAAAATATACCATTCACAGTGTATTTACCTAGATCACAAAATTATTTTTGAAATGGGTGAAATCTACCCACGCCAAATGATTAAGTGGGTGGATTTAGACACATCCGTAAATCAGCAAATAAAAAAGGCAGCCGCTTGGCTGCCATTCAAAAGTTACGAGTTGTTGATTTGCCTTACTCCAGCGTTAGTGAAACTCGATGCGTTGCTCAGTTGAAGCGTCGAAGAAAACCGCCTTGGACAAATCAAAATGCAGCGGCGCGACCTGACCGACCTTTACATCAAACTCCGGAGACAAGCGACAAGCGACTTCTTGATCGTTGACCTTAATCATCGCGATGGTATCTGGCCCCGTTGGCTCAAGGACTTCAAGCTGTAAATCAAGCTTGGTAGATGCGGCAGACTCTTGGTTCTCACTGTCCGTAATATGTTCCGGACGCAAGCCAATCACAATCTCTTTGCCATCTTGTTTTCGCATCGAAGCTGGCAGCTTGATGTGATGCTCCTGCGCGTTACTGCCTGTCACTTTTATTACGGGGTTATCCTGAGCATCCAAATCGACCATGGTTTTAATGAAGTTCATCGAAGGTGAGCCTATAAAACCTGCGACAAACATATTATTAGGCTTGTTGTAGATTTCTTGTGGTGTTCCGAGTTGCTGTAACTCACCGTCTTTCATTACCGCAATACGGTCCGCGAGTGTCATCGCTTCAATCTGGTCATGCGTTACGTACACAATCGTCGTATTCAGTTGCTGGTGAAGACGCTTAATCTGGTGGCGCATTTCAACACGCAGCTTCGCATCTAAGTTCGAAAGTGGCTCGTCAAACAGATACAGCTTCGGGCGACGAGCAAGCGCACGTCCCATCGCAACTCGCTGGCGCTGACCACCTGATAATTGCGAAGGCTTACGGTCAAGCAGATGATCAATCTGTAGCATTTCCGCCACTCGCTCCACTTCGGCATCAATCGCTTCTTTCGCCATTTTACGAATCTTGAGACCAAATTCGATGTTGCCTCTTACCGTCATATTTGGATATAGCGCATACGATTGGAACACCATCGCAATATCGCGATCTTTCGGTTCCACATTCGACACATTATTACCATCAATCACGATGTCGCCGGAGCTGATGTTCTCTAAACCCGCAATGGTGTTCATCAGTGTCGACTTACCACAACCCGATGGGCCAACCAAGATAAGAAACTCTCCCGAATCGATACTGATATCGATACCTTTTAACGTCTCTTGCTCCGCTTTTGGATAGGTTTTACGGATTTGTTTAAGTTCGAGTGTTGCCATAATAATTATCCTTTTACCGATCCAGCCGTCAGGCCACGAACAAAGTATTTTCCTGCTAATACATAAACGAGTAGCGTTGGTAACGCCGCAATGATCGCCGCCGCCATATCGACGTTGTACTCTTTCACCCCTGTATTGGTGTTCACTAAGTTGTTCAGGGCAACCGTAATTGGCTGTGTTTCGGAACCTGAATATACAACCCCAAACAAGAAGTCATTCCAAATAGCGGTAAATTGCCAAATCACCGTCACCATGATGATTGGCGTCGAGATTGGCAGAAGAATTTTAAAGAAAATGGTAAAGAAACCTGCCCCATCCAACTTCGCGGCTTTGACAAGCTCATCCGGAATACTGATGTAGAAGTTACGAAAGAACAACGTGGTAAACGCCATACCATAAATCACATGAACGATAACCAAGCCAGTGGTGGTATTTGCCAAACCTAACTTACCGAGCACCGCCGCCATTGGTAACAAAATCACCTGAAACGGAATAAAGCAGCCAAACAGCAGCAAGCTGAAGAACAAGTTTGAACCCCGGAATTGCCACTTGGTCACAACGTAACCATTAAATGCGCCCAACAGCGTAGAGATCGCCACTGCAGGAATCACCATTTGGAAAGAGTTCCAGAAATACCCTTTTACCCCTTCACATTTCACGCCCGTACAAGCGCTGTCCCACGCTTTATACCAGGCATCGAAGACCCATTCGGTTGGCAGACTCATCAAGTTGCCCGCTTTAATATCTGGCAGTGTTTTGAATGAAGTCACCACCATCACGAACAACGGCATCAAATAAAATAAGCAAAAAAACGCTAACCCGAAGTAGATAAACAGCCGAGAGAAATTCACACTACGCATCATGACTTTTTCTCCCTAAGCTCTGAGTACAAATAAGGAACTAAAATGGCGAGAATACCTGCCAACATCATCATCGCGCTTGCAGCCCCCAAACCTATCTGACCACGAGTAAATGAGTGCGCGTACATAAACAGCGCTGGCAAATCTGAAGAGTACCCCGGGCCACCAGCCGTCATCGCTGTTACCAAGTCGAAGCTCTTAATCGCAATATGTGAAGTGATGATGACTGAGCTAAAGAAGACAGGTCTTAAGCAAGGCATAATGATGCGCCAGTAAATGGTTGGCAGACTTGCGCCGTCGATTTGCGCCGCTTTGATAATGGATGAATCAATGCCGCGCAAACCCGCCAGAAACATCGCCATGACAAAACCAGACGACTGCCAAACAGCGGCTATCACCAAGGTGTACACAGATAGGTCAGAATTTACTAACCAGTCAAATTTGAAATTGGTAAAACCCCAGTCCTGCATCAGTTTCTCTATTCCTAAACCAGGATTGAGAATCCATTTCCAGGCGGTACCCGTCACGATAAAGGAGAGTGCCATCGGATAAAGATAAATGGTCCGAATTGCACCTTCCTGACGAATATTTTGATCAAGCAAAATGGCTAAGCCCACGCCAAGAACAATAGCGATGAGCATAAATAGCAGCCCAAAAATACCAAGGTTGCTAATAGACGTGATCCAACGATCGTTATCCATCAGCTTTTCATACTGAGTAAAACCAACAAAGTTAAAGCTTGGCAGAAAACGGGAGTTGGTCATTGATAATGCCGCCGTCCAGAAGATGTAACCATAGATGCATACCACAGTTACCAGAACGGTCGGGGCAAGGACGATTTTCGGTAACCAGTGCTGAAGTCTGTCCGCCAAACTGAGTTTCGCGTGGGACTTCTTTGGATACCGATTCACAACATGCTCCATAACGAATCCTTACGTCTTAAAGGAAGGGCGCATAGGCTCCCTACAAGCCTGTACGCCCTTTAGGGTGTGATCTGTCAATGGATTAGATAGCGGCTTTCACTGCTTTCGCTAGCTTTTCTGCTGCTTGTTTCGGATCCGCATTGTCGTCGTTGAAGAAGTTGGTCACAACATCATAGATTGCACCTTGTGCATAGCTTGTAGTCGACAGGCCGTGTGCCATGCTCGGCACTAAATCACCGGACTGCGCACTGGCTTTGAAGGTTTCCATTGAGTCCAGAGCACATTGGTCAAATTTCGCCATATCCATATCAAGACGAACTGGAATGGAGCCTTTGTTCAGGTTAAAGACTTCCTGGAACTCTTTGGTCAGAATGGTACGAGCTAAGTCTTGCTGTGCCTTTTTGTTCTCTTCGTTGCTGAGTTCAAAGAAAGCAAAGCTATCAATGTTGAACGTAAATTGACCGTCAGTGCCTGGCGCAGGCGCACAAATGTAGTCTTTACCCGGCACTTTACCCGCCGCAGTAAATTCACCTTTCGCCCAGTCACCCATGATCTGCATAGCCGCTTCACCGTTAATCACCATCGAGGTCGCAACGTTCCAGTCACGCCCTGGTGAGTTAGCGTCAATGTAGTCGTGGATCTTCTTAAACTTGGTGAAGACTTCGACCATTTTATCGCCAGACAATACGTCCATATCTAGGTCTACAAACGCTTTGTTGTAGTCTTCACTTCCCAGCACGTCCAGTGCGACGGCTTCGAACACGGTCGCGTCTTGCCAAGGCTGTCCACCATGAGCGAGTGGGATAAAGCCGGCCGCTTTAATTTTGTCTGCCGCAGCAAAAAACTCGTCCAGCGTTGTTGGAAGTTCTACACCTGATTTTTTCAGCACTTCCGGGTTTGCCCACAGCCAGTTAACACGGTGAACGTTAACCGGTACAGCCACATACTCATCTTTGTACTTCATCACTTTAGTGACAACAGACGGTAGTAGGTCATCCCACTTTTCCTGCTTCGCCGTACTTTCCAGTGAAGTAAGGAAACCTAAGCTGCCCCACTCCTGAATATCGTGTCCTTTGATTTGAGCCGCCGATGGAGGATTGCCAGATACCGCGCGAGTTTTAAGCACGGTCATCGCTGACTCACCACCACCGCCAGCGACTGCAAAGTCTTTCCAGGTATGATTTTGTTCTTCCAGCATTTGTTTCAGAACAGCCGCAGATTTTGCTTCACCACCAGCCGTCCACCAGTGAAGCACTTCGACTTCACCCGCGTTAGCCATGTTTGCCGCAGAGAGCAGAGAAAGAGTTAGTAGGGTTTTATTTAGTTTCATTATTATCTTCCGTGTATTGGATTAGACATTCAGGTCGACGACTCGATGACCTCAAGCGTTCATACTTGAACTAAAGTCAGTCTATCCAACGAGAAAATTTTGATTGAAACAAAGCGTAACCTTAACGTAACAATCATGTTACATTAAGGTTTTAGTTGATATTAAACAAACACTTGAACACGTAACCCGCGACTAGGCAAGTTGTCAATTATGAGATCTCCGCCATGACCGTGGAGAATATAACGGCAAATTCCAAGCCCTAACCCGTGGCCCTGATCATCATCAGCCAACCGATAGTACGGCTCAAATACCATGTCGAGCTGATCTTCTGGAATGCCAGGCCCCTGATCACAAATCTCGATTTTGACCCGGCCATCAAAGTTGGTGAGGGTTATTTCCGCTTTTTCCCCATATTTCACCGCATTATCAACCAAGTTGCCGATAACGCGTTTTATCGCCAATGGCTTTGCAACGATTGATTTAATAGGACTAGGCGAAAACGTCACCCGTGTTTGTTGCTGATTATAAGGCTCAATCACGCTAGTAATGACGTCATTCAGGTCAACATTGACCGTATTTTCATGCAACTCTGTATCTCTTACGGTCTGAAGTGCCCCTTTCACCATCATTTCCAGATCATCAAGATCACGGTTAAATTTTTCACGTTTGATATCACTTTCCAGCAGCTCAGCGCGCAGCCTTAGGCGGGTAATGGGCGTTTTTAAATCGTGGGAGATTGAAGAAAACAATTGTTCCCGATCAGAAATATAATGACGAATTCGCTGCTGCATCCGATTAAATGCTCGTGTGGCGGTGACAAGCTCACTCGCGCCCTCTTCTTGTAGCGGAGCCTGCTCTACGTTCATACTCATTTCATTGGCGGCTTTTGCCAATCGCTTTAACGGCTTCACCTGCCTTTTCATCAGCAAATATGTGAGAACCAATAAAATCGTGGTAGAAAAAATCAGAAACAGGATCTGCTCTCGCTCAATTAAGGTATCGTCTAGATTGACGTAAGGGGCTGGCAGCAAAGCGGCGATATAGAGCCACTCATCTTTGGCTAGTTCGAGTTGCACAACCAACACAGGAGGATCGATTGGGCTCAACGTTAGGGTGTGATGTGCCCACGACTTGGGTAAATCGCTCAAATAGATATCGTTTTTCAGCAAACGTAAGTTTTCTGGCAAAGAGAAGTCGACCAAAATCGTGTCTACTTTTGGGAGCTTCTTTTTCAGCACCTCTTCTATCGCTTCGAGAGAAGCCAACTTAAGCGGAGTATCTTTAATTGGTTCAACAATGAGCTGCTCTCGATTAAACGACACAAAAAAGCGCGTCCCGCCCATATTACGGATCTGGTCGAGCACAATATGACGATAGCTGACAGGCAACGACTGAAAGAAGGTTACCGTTGAGGAGAACATATTCGCCATGCTTTGAGACGCATCGCGAATCCCCGCCAGTTCTTTCTGTTTTGACTCGGTATACCAAATGGTTGTTGCCACACCTTGAGCCAAAATCACCGCCAATAACGTTAAGCCTAATGTACGATTAACTAACGAGTTTGGCTTAAATCGCCTGAGAAAACGCCACCATTTATTGTTCATAACTGACTGGCACAGCGAGTAAGTAACCGTTGCCTCGCATCGTCTTTATGTAATGTGGATATTTGGTGCTTTCACCGAGACGTTGACGCAAACGGCTGAGCTGAACATCGATGCCTCGTTCAAAGGGTAACGCTTCTCGACCTCGCGTCTCTACTGAGATCGTATCTCGGTCTATTATTTGATTCGGACGTTTTAGAAAAAGCATCAACAGCGAAAAATCACTGCCGGATAAATCGTGCGATTGTTGGGTTTCTTGGTGGGTTATTCTGTGTGACAAAGTATCCAACAGCCAATCACCAAAACGAATAGGCTTGGCTGTTAAAGGGCTGACTTGCTCTTCTTTGGTCACTTTAACTCGGCGCAATACGGCTTTAATGCGCGCATTAAGATGACGCGGATTAAATGGCTTGGCGAGATAATCATCAGCGCCGATTTCTAAGCCGATGATCTGGTCGGTGTCATCTGAAACTGCGGTCAACATAATGATTGGTGTAGACGAATGCCGACGAACCGCCTGACATAAAGAAAAACCATCTTCACCGGGTAACATCACATCGAGCAAAATAAGGTCTGGGTACCCATGTTGCTCAATGTGAAGGTGCATTTGCTCACCATCATTCACGGCACTGACGATATATCCTTGTTTCGTCAGATACTCCTGTAGCAATTCACAAATTTCTTGATCATCATCTACGACCAGAATTCTAGCTGACATTCTTCCATCCAATGTATCACTTATAGTTCAGAGCAAGTGTAATCGGTACCAGAATTCATATTCAGCGACAATTTACAAATACTTTGAACCTGTCGCGGATAAATGTCACATCTTATTAACAAACCACCAAAATAAATCCCTTATGATGAGCAGCTTATTTCCATTTTTTTGCCCCACTCTGGTGGCAATTTCGCGTACTCTTCAAACTCCGGCTGAGAATCGTAAGGGTGACGCAGTAGTGCGGCCAACCGATTGACTTCACTGAAATCGCCTTCTTCGGCTTTATCTATTGCTAGTTGGGCCAAATAGTTACGAAGAATGTACTTCGGATTCGCACGACGCATTTGTTCACAACGCTGTTCTGTGGTGACTGGTCTGCCTAGCTCATCGACTTCTAACTCGCATCGTGCCAGATAAAGATCTAACCACGCTTGGGCTGCTTCACGATCAATAAACAAATCAATCACATCTTGAGGCGACTTTTTGTCTAAGTTAGATAGCGTTCTAAAAAAGCGCGTATAGTCTGTTTTGTTCTGATTGAGTAACTCAAACATAGATTCAAACAAGCGCGAATCTTCATCGATTCTGTTTTTTAAACCAAGCTTACTGCGCATCAAGCGACTAAATTGCTGGCTTAAACGAACCTCAAACTGGCCAAGTGCAGCTTCTAAATCTGTACGCTCCACCAGCGGAGATAACGCGTGTGCCAGAGCAGAGAGATTCCAAAGCGCGACTCGCGGCTGCTGGTCAAACGCATAACGCCCCTGATAGTCGGAATGATTACAGATATAGCCAGGATCGTAGTCATCCAAAAATCCAAATGGTCCATAATCGAAAGTTTGACCAAGGATAGACATGTTGTCGGTGTTCATAACGCCGTGAGCAAAGCCAAAAGCTTGCCATTTCGCAATCATGTCCGCCGTTTTCTCCACAATATTGGCAAACATCGCCGCGTATGGTTTTTCGGCTTGAGCGCTTTCAGGCAGGTGCCACTCTATGACCTTATCCGCCAACAGCTTCTGCTCTGCCAGTTGATTGGTGTAAAAGAAGTGCTCAAAGTGACCGAATCGAATATGAGTTTCCGCCATACGAATTAACATCGCGCCGTTTTCCGTTTTTTCACGGTAAACCGGCGTATCGCTGACCATCATACCCAGCGCACGGGTAGTCGGTATCCCGAGTCCTTGCATGGCTTCACTGCACAAATACTCACGAATTGTCGAACGCAGTACTGCTCTGCCATCACCCATGCGCGAATAAGGAGTAAGACCTGCACCTTTTAGGTGGATATCAAACCACGTACCATCCTGTCGCTGAATTTCAGCCAGTAACAACCCTCGACCATCGCCTAAATCCGGATTGTAAGTACCGAACTGATGCCCTGCATATTTCATCGCTAATGGACGAAATTCATCAAAGTTTGCTTGGCCAGAAAACACCTCAAGCAACGTTTCATCGGCTACAGGGGGCAAACCAAACTGCTGGGCAAAATCACCATTCCAAACCACCCATTGAGTGTTCAACAACGGTTGTGGCTCTATGAAAGTGAAAAATGCCGAAGGCAGTTGGCTGTAACGATGGGTGAAATTGACCCCTTGCCAAATGGACATATTGGGTTCCTTATCTAAAAAGACTAACTACTAGTCAGTATACGTCCGATCCCAATCACCATTCAGCCATGAATTAAACATGGGTATTTATGGCTTTTATCGCTCGAAAACAAATAAGCCACTCGAAGTGAGTGGCTTACGTCTAAAACGAGATTGGTATTAGTGACGACGTCTCCACCCTAACAGCGCAAGTAACATAAGTGACCAGTAAGCGACACTTCCGCCGCCACCTGAGCTCTTGTCGTTATTACTACTGGCTGCGACAACTTCAACGCGTATTGCACCTTTTGCTGTCGCGCCTGTACCATCAGAAATCACGTACTCCAACGTGACAGTAGCAGCGGCGCTATCTGGTGCCTGATAAGTCACCTTACCATTTTCAACATACGCAGAACCAATACCTGAAACGTTATCCACACGTTGAACCACAAGGCTGTCGCCGTTCATATCGGTGTCATTCGCCAGTACGTCGATCACAATGCGTTCATTCACCGCTACCGTCACCGCATCAGCTGAGGCAATCGGTGCGCTGTTTTGAACTTCAAGCTCGACCAAAGCGATAGATAAAGCTGCACTCACATCGGTCACCGTCAGTTGGAGTGTGAAAACGTCCCCTGCTTTAGCTCCCTTAGGAATCTCGAAACTGGCAGTCACATCACTTGGATTACTCAAAGATAGAGTATCGCCAGCAACCTGCTTCCACTGATAAGTCAAAGTGTCACCATCGGGGTCACTGCTGTTAGCGGCGGATAACGATACACGGTTCCCAGCTTTCAACTCGGTGCTAATGACATCGATAACCGCATTTGGGGCAGCATTGAACCCTATTACTTCAATCGAAACATTGACTGTAGAGGAAGCGAGTGAACCATCTGCCGACACCAAGCGGTATTGAAAGCTGTCAAATCCGACAAAGTTTTGATCAGGTTGGTACTGATTGTCTGTAATGGTTCCGTGGGCAGGCTGTTGAAATACCTCGACCTCAAACTGGTAGTCGGAAGCAACGACGTCGTTAGACATCAAGTTCAGTGACAGTATTGTGTTCTTATCCGTCTGGTAACTATCTGGCCGTGCTTCAACAATCTTGGCGTTTTCGTAGTTCAGCAATGCAGCAAACGGAACCGTTGAGAAGCTAGACTCAAGCAAACCTTCAGAATACTGCTCACTGCTCTTGCCAACCCACATCTTGGGTTGAGTTGCTTTCTCCATATCCAATAAGCGGCTAAAGTTGAAGCTTTCTTCGAATTCACCACCTTCAATTTCAACCACAATAATATGTTGACCAGCACTTAACTGTGTCGCGTGCGGAAATAGAATCCGAGATGACTTCTTGAAACTACCTTGTTGCAATAGTTCCGCATTTTGTTGATTCAATACCAAGCTATATTCATTATTACCCTCGTTAGGGAAGCGCCACACGCGAAAGGTCATATCGCGCTGTGGTGAACTTTTCTCAGCATAGATCTGTAATCCATCCAACTCTGTATCTCGACTTAAATCAAGCAGCACTGCCAGCACATTTTCATCATTTGAGAAGACGAATTCTTGATGGAAGGTGTTTAACCACGCCGATTTATTCGCGTCATTCAGTTTAGTTAGTAAAAAACTACCGCCATTTGCATTGCTAGAAATATCTGAAATCGAAACATCAGTGTCGAACCCTGTGATGACATTCAACCCTGGGTTAGAGAAATCAGAAATCTCGGTGCCGCCATTAGGGTATAAATCACCCTGATCGCTTCGTTCGCCCTTTTCCAATTCACCTCTGCCATCCGCTTGCATCACTTGAACTTGCATATCTCCCAATCCATTGAACTGATTGAGAATGTTGACAGACATGGCAAGTACACCTTCAGCAGCCAAAGCTTGGTCATAATCTTTGAAAGTTCGATTTTCTAAATACACTCGCGGACCATATTCTTTGAGGTATGGGTCAAGGTAGACCAGCTTAACTTCATCATCTGTTAATCCGTGAGGCATGTTACTTTGATGAGCAATCGTCGGTACTACAAAACCAGCGGCATGCCTGCTCCATGCAGTCATATTGACTGGCGTTTCACCAGGATAAGAATCGCCGGGCTTCATCGCCCATGAGCCTGCACCCATGACGCCCCAAGTACCGATCGATGCCTTACTGTATCGAGCGTAAAGATCAGGCAATCCGAGCATTAGGTGCCCTAGTTCATGAACGATAACTCCTAAGGTAGATTGGTGAGTTACCTGATAGTCAGCAAACAAGCAGTAGTCTTTAATAGTCGTGCCATCGATTTGAACATCGTTATGAAAGTACCTATGAGGCCAGATTGCCGGCTTGTTTAGAACTCCCGTCGAACGGTCGCCACCAGCAAACACAAACATGACCGACAACTCTGTCGCATCCACGGTGCCATCCCGATCACGATCGTAACTCGACACATCTATATATGGATCAAGCTTGCGATACGCTTCTGCGAACACAAGGTTCATTTTATCTGTACAAAGGCTATCGCTGGTACTGGCATGACAATCAGGATGACGAAGGGGTACAGTCACGTCAATCACACCATCGTTCACCGTACCGTAGCTTTCAATCGCTGGGATAACCTTATATTTCCCCAAAGAGTTCTTGTCATAGTAGTCAACGACACTTTGCCCGTTTTGATCGAAGACTCGTTGCTCAAAATCATGCTTCATAACCTGATTAGTAAACGAAACCTGGACAACTAAGAGAGGTTGCTGCGTCACTCCAGAGCTACTCATGGCGCTATAGACTAAATCTGTATCTGAAGCTGCACGTAATAGGTTCTTACGCGCCATAGGCTCCATGGTTCGTAATGAGGAAAGGTGGGGCTGGATAGATAAATCTGGTCGAGACTTGGAAGATTCGGGCGCTACAGAAGTTTGCGTTTTCTTTATACCTGTAGACACTAATTCTAGGGTGTCTGATTCACGCAAAACTTGCGCAAAAAACCACTCTCCGTCTCTCTGTATAAGTGCGTTGCCTTGCTTATCTTCAAACCAGTGAAAATCTGCGGTCCCTCTTAAAATCGCTTCGCTTGACGTTCCGTCAGTTAACTTGATTTCATGCCAGATAGGTGACGGTGGTGTGGTTGCCATGCTCTTTCCTGCCAGTAAAGCAGATAACACGGTTAACACAACTAGGTTGAATTTCAAAATACGACTCCTTCTTCTCAATTCGCTTTCAGCACGCTACATCAACGCCTCTAGTCACAGTTTCCATTGGTGAAGCTTATGCCTGCAAGTTAAGTCCGGCCGTTAATATAGATTTGTCGAATGCATGGTACAGAAAGGTGAAAACGATGGCATAAAGGTTCGAAATTTCACAAACAAATTTGCGTGGCAGACCTCGTATTTGATCCAGATGGGAGATCGCTGCTTTTTAAACAGCGATCAAAGCAAGGTTCTGATGTTTCTCTTATAAATCAACCGGTCAATACCGTATCTTCTGGGTATTTAATCAGAGTAGGTTCTGGGCGAGCTAACATATAAGCCAAAGTCAAAGGACCGATACGGCCAATGATCATCACCACGATCATGATGTATTTGCCCGGTTCCGATAGTTCTGCCGTCAGACCTGCGCTAAGGCCGACTGTGGCAAAGGCGGATATCGTCTCAAACATAACTCTATCAAACGCCGCATCCTCTGTGATCATCAATAGAAACATTGCGGTTGTCAGTATTGCTCCGCTCACCACGATAATCGCGAGCGACTTAGTGACAGTTGGCCAGTTGACGGTGCGTTTGAATATCACGACGTGTTTCTTTTGGCGTAAAAAAGTCCAGGTCGCCAAAAAAGCAACGGTAAAAGTCGACACCTTAATCCCGCCGCCTGTTGAGGTAGAACCAGCACCAATCAGCATCAGAATAATCATGATGAGTAAGGCAGGCTGAGAGAACTGAGATAAATCAACACTATTAAAACCAGCGGTACGTGCACTCGCCGACTGGAAAAATGCTGCAAGCCACTGCGCTGACAAAGGTAGCGATTCCATCGTAGTCGGATTGCTTCGCTCTAACAGCCAAAACAGTAACGTGCCCACCAACAATAGTACTGGCGTCGCAATCAGCATGATTCGGGTATGAAGATGGAAAGAGTTAAACCCTTTACGCCAGTTTAACCAGATATCCCCGACAACAGTAAAACCTAAGCCACCAAAAATGAACAATCCTGCAAGGGTAAAGATCACCAATGGATCATTCACAAATCGGGTCATGCTATCTGAGAATAGGGCAAAGCCCGCGTTATTAAATGCGGAAATTGAATGGAACAACGCGTAGAACATTCCAGTCTGCCAGCCCATTTCCGGCACCCAACGAAAAGACAGAACGATAAAACCCAGCGTCTCTGCCACTAGGGCAAATACCATGATTTTTTTAATCAGATTACGCAGGTTAACATGCCGATCCTGACCAAGCGCTTCTTTGGCCAATGCTTGCTGACGTAAACTCAACCGCATACCGAATAAATAGAGCAGTACAGCAGACAAAGTCATTTGCCCTAATCCACCAATTTGCATTAGGCACATTAAGAGAACTTTACCCGCCAACGTGAAGTGCTGACCGGTATCCACAACGCCGAGGCCCGTTACACTGATCGCAGAAGTCGCCGTAAATAAAGCATCGGTGATTGATAATCCGCTGACAGAAAAGACGGGAAGCGTGAGAAGTATCGCAGAGGGCAATAGCACTCCGAGAAAACTCATTAGGATAATCCGAGGCTCGCTGCCCTTCTCTTTTGTCCTTTGGCTATCTGGGACGTAAAATAAGCCTTTTTGGTGAAAATGCATCATAGTGACTTCAATGTGCGGGCCAGTTTTTCCTCTGGGCCAACCACAATCATAAGGTCGCCAATTTCTAAGGTCACATCCATGCTGGGCGCTTTAGTGATCTCCGGCCCACGTTTAAAGCCAAGAACTTGCACACCTTCAACCTGACATAGAGACAGCTCGCCTAGCTTTTTGCCCATCCAGCGAGAACCAATCACAAACTCGGTCATTGCCAAGTCGCTGCCTAATGGATGGAAATCGAGCACTCGCCTGTCGAGCATTTTACGTGCAACGCGAATCCCCATGTCGCGTTCTGGCATGATGACATGATCAGCACCAATTTTTTGCAGGACTCTGGCCTGAAAGCGGTCGTTCGCTTTTACCCAAATCGATCTTACCCCTGCTTCTTTCGCAATCAAGGTGGCAAGAATACTGGCGTTAACGTCGGTACCAATCGCAATCATCACCATATCGTAATCATCGAGTTTTAGCTCAGCGACCGTCTCTTCGTGGGTACAGTTTGCAACGATAGCCTGACTCACAAACCCAGCGACTTCTCTTACTTTTTCTTCGTCAATATCTACTGCTAAAACTTGAGAGCCCGCATCTTGCAGCTCTTTACATACAGCCAAACCAAATCGACCAAGGCCGATAACAGCGAATTGCTTATCACCTTTTTTCATTTATGCCTCTTTTATGCATTTAGTAGCAAGAGAAAAAGTCTGCGCCTATTTTTTCCCCTGTGCAAACCAGACGACAGAAAATTAACCAAAGCCTTACCAAGCTTAGGTTACAAATGTTAAGCGTATGACATGATTTGTTTTTTTTCATCATTATGCTTAACAAAAGATAGATATCTAAAGATCAAGAATATAAAAAAAGCCGCATTAAAATGCGGCTTACTATCAAGAGGTATTTACCCTGTTATCAATCTCTCGTCTGACGTTTATCAGATTGCGAACGGTCTTCCTGAGGTTTGCGCTTATTCTTTGGCACATAGTTAAGAATAGAAATTGGTACTGGTTTTCTTGGTGCAAATCCGTCAATTTCAACACGCTCAAGCAAGTGGCCTAATCGGCTTTCAATCATGCATAAGTTTTTGAAGTCGTCCTTTGATACCAGTGAAATAGCTTCACCTTGCGCACCAGCACGACCTGTACGTCCAATTCGGTGTACGTATTCATCCGCCGGGTAAGGTAAGTCGTAGTTAATAACCACTGGCAGATTATCGATATCGATACCGCGAGCCGCAACGCCTGTCGCGACCAGGTACTGGATCTCCCCGGCTTTAAACTGCTCAATCAGCTCCTGACGCACACGCTGATTACGCCCACTGTGGAACGCTTCCGCAACAATGCCACGCTTCTCCAGCTGGCTAACCAATTTCGCAGCGCCGTGTTTGGTTTCGATAAATATCAGAACTTGTGACCAGTCATTCTCTTTTAGCATGTGGCTCAGTAACGACGATTTCATGTCTTTATCGACGGTTGTAATCCACTGCTTAATGTTTGATTTAGAAGCACTATGTTTCGCAATCGTAATCTCTTCAGGATCGACAATCGCATTCTTGGCTAAGTCACGAACTGGGTTAGAAAGCGTGGCGGAAAACAGCAGGCTTTGCACATCGTCTGGCATGCAATCAACGATTTTATCTATTGCATCGATAAAGCCCATATCCAGCATCTTGTCTGCTTCATCTAAGACCAGCATTTCTACTTCATCAAAGTGAATCGAGCGTTGACCGTACAGATCAATCAGACGACCCGGCGTACTGACAACAATGTCCACACCCTCGATCAATGCTTGCTTCTGCGGTGCGTATTCAACGCCACCAAACATCGCCATTGAGCGTAATGGCAGGTTCTTACCGTAGGCTTCAATGCTTTGGTGTACCTGAAGCGCTAGCTCACGCGTTGGCGTAAGAATGATGGCACGCGCACGTTTTTTACGCTGCGTTTCACCCTGACTGAGCTTCTCTAAGATAGGTAATACAAAGCTGGCTGTTTTACCGGTACCGGTTTGCGCTGCTGCGATCAAGTTACGCCCGCGCAGTACAATCGGAATGGCTTTTTGCTGAATAGAAGTCGGTTTTTCATAACCTAGCGCCATCACTGCATCAGTGATTGGCGCGCTTAAACCAAGCTTAGAAAATGGCATAGAAACGTCTCAACGGAGGAAATGGGCGCGTAGTGTATCAGTAACAGAGTGATTAATCAGCTTAGCTGTACTGAGAAGTTCTACCCTTTAAATAAAACATAAGCTTAGCAAGAAAACGGGATTTATCCGCTACTTCACATTTACTCAGCCGGAATCTCGCTATGCTACTAACGTGTGGATGATTGGAAGGCTTCATGGATATTTTATTGCTAGTAGGATTGATAGGTTTAATTACGCTCAATGGCGTCTTTGCGATGTCGGAAATTGCATTGGTCGCAGCCAAAACAAGCCGTCTAAAAACGATGGCAGAAAACAGCAAACGCGCAACACTGGCTTTGGAACTCAAGAATAATCCGACACAGTTTTTATCAACGATCCAAATCGGCATCACTGTAATTGGTCTACTAAGCGGCATCTTTGGCGAAGCCACACTCTCCGTTCCTTTAGGACAATGGTTAGTGAGTCAGGGTGTGGAAAAAGAGATTGCCAACTTTGTAGCCACGTTTAGTGTGGTTCTGTTGATCACATACTTCGCCATTGTAATAGGTGAATTGGTTCCCAAACGTATCGCGCAAAATAATGCAGAAATGATTGCCATCAATGTGGCTTACCCAATTCATTGGTTAGCCAACTTAGCCCGACCATTTGTTTTTCTTTTGACCTTTACCACCGATACCTTGCTCAGGATACTGGGACAAAATGAGAGTAAAAGTGAGGTCGTCACAGAAGAGGATATCGTCGCCATCGTCAGCGAAGGTTCCGAATCTGGCGCTATTGAGCCTCAGGAACAATTGATGATCCAAAATCTTCTCCATCTTAACGATCGCCTTGCACTCTCGTTAATGACGCCTCGCTCTGAAATTCATTATCTCGACGCCACACTGCCCATTGACGCAACCCTCAAAAGCCTTCAACAAACCCAGCACTCGGTTTGGCCAATATGCAAAGGCGGACTGGATAACATCATCGGTACGATTTCGTCTAAAGTGCTGTTGGATGAATATGACAAGCTCTCGATTGAACGGCTTAATAAACGTCTAAAGCAACCGCGTTTTGTACCCGAATCGATGAAAGGACTGCCTTTACTGAACTATATGCAACAAACCAGTACCGAGATGGTATTTATCGTCGACGAATATGGTGATGTTCAAGGATTAGTAACCTTCTATGACTTACTCAAGTCAATCGCCGGAGAGCTGGGTATGGAGCCTCAGCACATATGGGCCAAACAGCAAAAAGACGGCAGTTGGTTGATGGACGCACTCATCCCATTAAATGAACTCAAAAACAAACTCCAGCTGAGCAACATTGAAGGAGAAGAAAGCGAAGGTTTTCAGACCCTAAACGGCTTCCTTACTTGGTTAATAGATCGTGTGCCTGCTCAAGGAGAAATCATCGAGTACCAGAACTGGCGATTTGAAGTACTGCTGATGAAAAGTAACCGCATCGTGCAGGTTAAAGCATCCCAACAAGTGCCTGCGGAAACACACGAAGAGCCTGAGACTTAGAAGTAAGCGGAATAAAAAACGCCTCCAGTGGGAGGCGTTCTTTATTGATGTGAAGTCTACTGAATTAGAACAAGTAAGTTGCACTTACGTATGCGCTGCGGCCTTTCTCTGAGTAACCGTAGTAGTCATCTTCGTCATCCAGCTCAACGTCAAAGATGTTGTTCAGACCCGCTTTCAGGTTCACTTGCTGGAGGTCATAAGAAACGCCCAGACCAACCAATGTGTAGCCGTCCACAGTTTTATCTTCGCTACTTAGATTTGTGATCACCTGCTTACCGATGTAGTTGACGCGAGCAAAAGTCGTCAACGAGTCGAATACTTGCCAGTTCACATCCAAGTTTGCTAAGTGTTCAGGCGTATCTGTTAGCTTTTCGCCAGAGCTCTTATCCTCTGCATCCGTGTATGTGTAGTTCGCTGACAAATTGATGTTCTTAGTAATGTCATACCAAGCTTCCAGCTCTATACCTTTGATTTCTGCTCGGCCAATGTTTTGGTAAGTGATGATTGGCATGGTGCCATCCATACCTACCGCAGTACTGGTGTCTCGCTCGATTTTGTTCTTCAGCTTAGAGTAGTAGTAGGTCAAGCCCAGACCTAGCGAGTCCGTCTCGTAAGCGAGGCCCGCTTCATAGCTTTCTGACTCTTCTGGTTTCAAATCATCATTACCGGTTAACCAGCAGCGGTTACCACAACTGATCACACGAACTTGGTCGCTACTCTCCATCATACCCGGAGCACGGAAGCCACCGCCACCGCCCGCTTTTGCAACAAATTCATCGGTAAAACTGTAGACTGCATAAGCACGTGGGCTGAAGTGACTGCCGTAGACCTCATGAAAATCTTCACGGCCACCGAGCGTCAGCGCCAGTTTGTCCAAATCGAACTCACTCTGCAGGAACACTGCACCTTGGTGGTAGTCAATATCACCAGAAGGAATGTCGCGACTGTTGGTCAGTTCTGAGGTACGGAATTCGCCACCAAATACCCACTCGTGGCTGTCTCGCCATAAACCAGACAGTTTGAAATCGGCGTAATTATTCTGCAACTCAACGTCCGCCGAGCCATTGGTGTACGCGGTACTGCCGTCATTCAAATCCATGGTTTCGCCGTACAGACGAGCTTGAGAGTCAAACCCTGACCAATTACCTTCATGCGTTAAACCGTAATTCCAGCGCGTAGAATCCTGAGTATTGGTTTGGTCTCCGGAACGAGGGTGCACCCACTCGGCTTTTCGTTCGTCCTTGGTGTACGTTACATCGGCAATCAGCTTTTGCTCGTCTGTCAGTTGCCATGACATTTCACCAAACACGTTTGTGGTATCTTTTTTCTCCAAAGCATCGTAATCAGGCGTCGCATCGGTGCGCCATGGATCACGAGTCGAGCTTTCAACGATGATGCTACCTGCCAGTTCTGGCGTCAGTTCGCCACTTGCGTAAGCATGGCCTTTCCAGCCATCGCCGCCGTTACCTTCTAGCAAACTTTCATATTCAAGCCCTAGCGAGCCAGCCATCTCTTCTGTTGGTGTTTTTAGAATCACGTTCACTACGCCACCCATCGCCTCTGAGCCGTACAGAGAAGAAACCGGGCCGCGCACCACTTCGATACGTTCAATTGCCGTCAAAGGAATCGTCGATAGATCAAAGTCGTTACCACGAATTAATGCATCTTGAGAATTGATACGACGGCCATTAATCAGGATCAGAGTATGCTTTGACTCAAGACCACGAATACGAATGGTGTTACGACCGTACGCGGCGCTGCTTAAAACACTAACGCCTGTAGCACTACGTACTGCTTCAGAGATGTCTTTCACTGGCATCTTTGCGATGTCTTCCGCAGTAATAACCGACACAGATGCAGGAGCAGTAAGCTCAGAATGTTGAGTTAATGACGCGGTAACAACCACGCGTTCCATTTCTGGATTTTCATTCTGCTGCGCTGCATTAGCTTGACCGCTAAAAGCAGTCACTACTGCTGCGGCCAAAATGGAAGGCATAAACGAAGGCTTTTTCACTTGAGTATTCACTGCATATCCTTATATCTATTTTTTGTATTAATTAGGCTCGCCAACTTTAATAAATAACTGTATAAATAGCAATAATTATCAGTTGCATTATCATTTGTATATTTTTGGTTGGTTTTTGCTGTGAATAACAAGAGTTTGAAAAGTATTAAGTTAGATGAAATTCTATCCCCTGATTGCTTCCACTTTGGGACAACCAATCCACTGATTCAGATGATGAAAGCCGCTCCAGATATGTACGCCAAAGCAGGCTTACCTTTAGAAGAGGAACATATCCAGAAATCAGTACCCAAACGGCAGGGAGAATTTAGAGCTGGGCGTCACGCCGCACGTGCCGCAATCAGAAAACTGACTTCAGACAATGCTTTTGCGGATCAATCACCCATTTTGATTGGCGCATCTAGAGAACCCGTTTTCCCTAACACTGTTAGCGGCAGTATTAGTCATACAGATTCCCTGTGTTTGGCGGCGTGTGCGGTTAAAAATGATGTGCCAAGTATTGGGATTGATGTTGAAAACAATCAAAATCTTGCCGCTCACCTCCTTCCTGCGATTTACACACCCAATGAACAACATCGCCTACAGAAATCAGACACCATCCCAAACATTCTTATCTTCAGTATCAAAGAGAGTTTATTCAAATGTCTGTTTCCATTCGTGAGGGTATATTTCGACTTTTTAGATGCCGAAATTGCGCTGCACCCCGAGACAGCAAACAGCGGACAGTTTCAGTTTGAGTTGATTGGAGATAACCGAAGGGATCTCCAATCCGCCCTGCCAGATTTAACGTTTCACGGTTATTATTGCTTTACCGAACAAACCGTTTTCTCGCTGTGCTTTTTTACTCCTTGAATTACCAAGAGTCCCTATTCAATCACCTTTTGAATTACCACTCTCTGGCGCTGATTCACAAGCGGTAGCCTCTTCTTTAGCTGCGCTTTCCACTTCTGGGGAATTTCAACGCCAGCCGCACTCAACTGCCGGGTTTGTGGGCCTAAATACCAGTAAGCATCCACCAACTGATCAACGGGTGTCTCAGAGTAAGGATTCACCGTAGGTTTGTTAGGAACCAGATTGGCGAAGTTCATCTGGCTAAACCTTGGCTGTTGGGTGGAATAGATACCCAATTCCAGCGAGTCTTGTTCAAGCGTTGTCGGCAACATATGTGGCCATACCGAAACGTATTGGACACCAAATCTCTGTGCGGCTAACACCCCAAAAGGATGATGGCGAGTTGAGCCAAATGTAGGAGAACGTTTGAGAATATGCCTTGCGCCGACGAGTACGACCACACCTTTGTCATTTTGGCGCTTGATGACTTCAATACCTTCAACCAGAGCCTGGTCTCGCTCTGCATTAAGCTGGGCAAGCTGTGACGGATGACGAAGTTCTTGCCAATCGAACGGAGGCTCGGTCAGTACAACTTTGATAGGAGTGTTACGCTGTGCGTTTGCTTGCTTTAAGCGTCGGAAAAACTCGCCATAGCAAGGGTGCATCCAGGCAGGAAAAGCGATGGAATCTAGCCAGACTGCAGCCAGCTCATCATCAGAAATGTCACCTCCTGACAGATAATCATCCAACATTTTTTGATGCTTGGCGTTACCAAACTCGACAAACAGATGAGTAAACACACCATCCAGTTCTGTCGAAAGCAACACCTGCGTCATTTGCTCAAAAAGGTCCGCATACCAGTGGGCTTCACCAATAGCCAAAACAGAGCCAGACTCCAGTTTGCCTTTGAAGAAAGTCAGAGGGGAAATGCTCCCCTCCCACTTATTCTCTGGTAACAACGGATGACCAGAATTAAACATCGAATTTCGCTCTCAGTTCTTCAACCATTCGGGTTCCAATCAGACGTAACATGTCTGGTCGCATCATATCGCGGTGAATACAATCAACATCCACGACATTGATTTCACCATCCATGTAATTAAACCAACCATTGCGATCCAAGAATGACTCTTCTGGTGGCTTCTCAGCATTGAAGAACAACATATCACCCTGATAACGATAATCTACCGAATCTCGTACGCGATGGTTGTTGTTGATCACCACTTCGATCATCGCAGATATGGTCTCGGAGCTCAGGTGAGCCATCGACGATCCCGCATCTTGTAAGATGTCGATAACTTCTGGCTTAGTAATGCTGCTATGCGCTGATTCATCAAACTCAACGCCCGCCATTCGAATCAATGCCCCCAGAGCTTGCTCTTCGCCAGGTGGATTCATGGTCTGCCACTGCTCTGTAGGGTAGGAATCAAGCAAAGTAAGTAAACCGACTTCTTGTCCCTGCTGTTGCAGGATACCCGCCATCAAGTGCGCAATCATGCCACCAATAGACCAGCCAAGTAGATGGTAAGGACCGAAAGGCTGTTCTTCACGGATAGCAGCGACATAATCTTCTGCCATCTCCTTCATCGTTTTCGGCAAAGGCGCAGAAAGATCGCCAAGGTTACGAGCCTGCACACCATATAGAGGAATGTTAGATGGAATAATTGGCGTCAGCGCCGCATAACACCAGCTTAGACCACCTGCAGGGTGAACACAGAATATGGCGGCTTTACCCTCGCGTTTACGCAGTGGCAACAGCATATTAAGCGCTTCATCACTTTCGCTACCATTCAGTTTGGCTGCAATGCCAGCGACGGTCGGAGACTCAAAGACTGCTGCCAGCGATAGTTCGATTCCCATGATCTCTTTAACATGCGCAATAAGCTGCGCCGCTAACAGAGAGTGTCCGCCAAGCTCAAAGAAGTTATCTTCAACGCCTACCGCAGGCAGCTCAAGTAACTGACAGAACAGCTTACACAAGCGTTCTTCGACTAAGTTACTCGGTCCTTTTGTTCCGACCTGACCAGACAAATCGGGTTTTGGCAGCGCATTACGGTCAAGCTTGCCATTTGGTGTCAGCGGGAACGTATCTAACTCAACAAAATAGCTCGGTACCATGTATTCAGGCAGAGGATCAGCAAGATACTTCTGTAACTGCGCAACATCGATAGGTTGCTCAGTACCTTCAGCTGTCACGTAGGCTACCAGACGTTTATCGCCATCGCTGTATTCTTGAGCCAACACCGCCACTTGCGCCACATTAGGATGGCTGGCTAAGGCATTTTCGATCTCCTCCAGCTCGATTCGGAAACCACGAATTTTGACCTGAAAATCACTGCGACCACAGTATTCTATCGCCCCATCTTCACGCCAGCGAGCCAGATCGCCCGATAAATACATTCTGCTTCCTGTTGGACCAAGCGGGTTTTCAATAAATCGCTCTGCCGTCAGTTCTGGCTGGCCATGATACCCGATAGCAAGCTGACGACCTGCAATGTAAAGATGACCAACTACGCCCGGTGGTACTGGGTTAAGCGCATCATCCAGAATATAGATTTGCGTGTTCCAAACCGGGCGACCTATTGGGGTCGAGCTGCCTTGCGCATTAGCTTCACTCGGCCAGTAAGTCACATCGACGGCTGCCTCTGTTGGGCCATATAAATTATGCAGCGGAGCATCGAAAGATTGGTAATATTGGTTCACTAACTCAATCGGCAAGGCTTCCCCACTACAAAATACCTGACGCAAACTTTCGCATCGCTGGGCATCCGCCTGTTGAACAAAAATCTGCAGCATCGAAGGAACAAAATGTAATGTGGTGATCTTTTGACTATGAATGAGTTCCTGCAGATAAACCGGATCTTTGTGTCCGTCTGGTTTTGCAACCACCAAACAAGAGCCGACGATCATTGGCCAGAAGAATTCCCACACTGACACATCAAAGCCCGCAGGTGTTTTTTGCAACACGCGATCATTGGCATCAATCGGATATTGATCGTGCATCCATAGCAATCGGTTCACGATAGCATCATGGCTCACCACCACGCCTTTTGGCTTACCAGTCGAGCCGGAGGTATAAATCATATAAGCCGGCGAATGTGGTTCTGGCTGAACTTGGGGTGGTAACGGCTCTACATTCTTATAAATAGCAGGAAGTGTTTCATCATCGACAAGTTTACTCTCGCACTCGTGTGGCAACTTGGATTGTAATGCCGAAGTCGAGAACACGAGCTTAGGTGCAGAAGATTCCAGCATGTAATGAATGCGACCTTCTGGGTAGTCAGGGTCAATCGGCACATACACCGCACCGGCAGCGAGAATGGCTTGCTGTACAACGATTAACTCTTCACTTCGCGGTACACAAACAGCAATGCGATCTCCTGCTTCCACACCTTGGGCAAACAGCCAGTTCATCAAAGAGTAGACCTTTCGACTTAAATGCTCATAGGTGAGTGTTTGATTCTCAAAAATCAGTGCAGGAGCATGAGGCGTCAAGATTCGTTGTCTTGCCATCAAGGCTGATAAGGAGGTTTCTGGAACAGAATGAGCGGTATCGTTCCAAGTATTGATCACTTTTTCTCGTTCACCAGCAAGCAAAATGCTGACATCACTGATCTTACACTGACTCGCACCCTGCTCACGAGCAGCAGCAAAAAAGTCACTCATAAAATGGAACAGACGCTGCTGGTGTTCTTGAATTTCACGCTCTGAATAAAGCTCGGGGTTGGCATCCATATCCACATGCAATTCGCCGCCAAGCTCATAACAATACAGAGAAATGTCATCCACGGGCCCTGCTGAAAGGTTATGTGCCTTAGAATTTAGCTCTCCAAACTTATGCTCATACTCAAACGGCATAATGTTCACCAGCGGACCAAACAGGTTACGGTTGTCTTTGACCAGATTAAGTTCTCGGTGCAACTCTTCATAACGGTAGCCTTGATGACGACGTACAGAAGAGAACTCTTGGTTGACCTGCTTGACCAAGGTTTTGATATCCAGCCCGTCATCAAAGCTGACTCGTACTGGCAGAATATTCACTCGCATTGCTGGCGTTTGAATTGCCACGGAGCCCAACCGCCCCATGAGTGGCACACCAAGCACCACTTCCTTCGAGCGAGTCATACGATGAACGTATGCTGCAATAGAGGCGATAAGAACACTGTACCAGTGTGTACGGCACTGCTTCGCCAATAATTCCATCTGCTGAAAATCGCTGACTGGCATCACACCCTTGAGGCGCAGAAAGTGATCGGAAGTGACCGTTGGCTGACCTGCTAAGTTGACCGTGTCTGAGTGGTCTGCATAGCGCTGTAAGTAAAAGGCGCGATCGTTTTGATACTTCTCTGAGGCTTTGTAGTTGTTGTCTTCTGTAAGCATCGCTTGCTGATCAACAAACTCAACCTTATCAAATGGTTTGCCTTTGATAAGTTGGCTGTAAATATGCGCGACTCGGGACACAATTAATGACATGCTGTAACCATCAATTGCGATATGGTGCAGTGATAAAAACCAAACGAATTTGTCTTCCGTTAGCTTAAGCAGCGCCATAGAAAACAGTGGCCCCTGCTCTAGGTTGACGGGTGCTTTCAATTGCACTTTCATCCAGTCAATCGCGGCATTCAAAGGTTCTGATTCAGAAGAAAAATCAAAGCGGTCCACTTGCCAAGGCTGTCGCTCTATCACCATGCGAGGCCCTTCGGTTGTCGTGACAAATTTGGCGTGCAATGAGTCAACTTCTTCAATTGCGGCTTTGACTGCCTCGACGAAACACGGCTCATCTACCGCACCGTCAATCAGTAGATATTCGCCCGTCTTATATATTGGGTTTTCTGGATCTCGAAGCTGCGCAAACCAAATCCCTGCTTGCGCATCCGTTAGCGGTAGCAACTGCTCCGCCGTATAAGGTAAATCGTACATTTCCGTTCCTTTACTACTTGTCCTTGCCAGGCACTAGGTGCGCTTCTTCTCAATCAATTGCCACCAGTGAGCCAAACAAGGCTGAGCAGCAAGCTCCATAAAACTTAAATCCAGCCCCGCCTGTTGCCAGTCACCGACCAGAGACATAATTCGAACCGAATCCAGACCGAAATCGAGCAAGCTATCCTGCGGTTCGATTTCTTCAGCAGGAACGTCAAGCAAAGTCGCCAGTTGCAGAGCTAACTCTTGCTCAGACTGAGGAATCTCGTGAGTAATTGGCATATCGCTGACCTGGCTCAGTAGCTGTTGTTTGTCCAAGACATAGCCACATCGGCCCGCGACATAATTCAGTGCCATTTCATGCTCGCTCTCTGAAAAGTCCGCCACCGCATCAGAAACCATAAAGGCTTGAATGTCGGTCATGAACGCTTCAGAAGCGGTCTGTAAACAACCAATATGCGCGTATACACCAACGATGATCAGCTGGTCTCGCCCGGTTTCATCCATCATGGATTTAAGCGGCGTGCGCTGGAAAGCACTGTAGCGCCATTTGGTATAAACGATGTCTTGCTCTGTAGGCGCAAGTGCAGGCATGATTCTCGTAATCGTGTCATCAGCTTTTAGACCCGGCCCCCAGAAGTCCGTCAATAATGCTCTATCGTCCTGACACTGATCGCCAGGTTGCGCGGTATATACCACTGGAATGTCCGCTTCAATACAGGCTTGTTTGATCTGTTGGATGTTCTGCGTCAACGTTTGAATCAGTTCGCTGTCCAAATCGTAAAAGTTCAGAAAATACTGCTGCATATCGTGGATCAGTAATACGGCTCGCTCTGGATCTACCGACCAAGATACGCGATTTTGGGGGATCGTTTTAGATAACGGATAACCCGCAATAGCTGGAATTGCCATGAGGCATTTCTCCTAAAATTTGTAGATAAAAGTCTGGTTTGATTGAGTGGGTTAAACCAACTCAAGGAGTTTGTTCTTGTTGATCTTTCCGACAGGGGTTTTCGGCAATACATCGACGAAAATGACGCGATCTGGGATCTTAAATTCGGCCAACCCTCGATTTCTCAGGAAGCGCTTTATTTCGATCGGTTTTGGTTTATCTTCAAGACAAACTAATGCGGCACAACTGCGCTCACCCAGATAATCATCTGGTATCGCGATAACAGCCGCATCATGGACGGCGTCATGCACCATCAGATGATTTTCGATCTCTTGTGCTGCGATTTTCTCTCCGCCGCGGTTGATCTGTTCTTTATCGCGCCCGACGACTTGTAAGTTCCCTTCTTTGGTTAACACCACCACATCGCCTGTTCGGTAATAGCCCCCCGCAATAAAGGAACGTTGATTGTGCTCCGGTGCGTTGTAGTAGCCGCGAATCGTGTACGGGCCTCGTGCGCATAACATGCCAGCCGTACCCTGAGGCACAGGTTCGCCCATTTCGTTAACAACGAGTATCTCATCAGCGGGTGACATCGGCCGACCTTGCGTAGACACGATGACGGAGTCTGGATCGTCCCACCTTGTGTAGTTCACCAGCCCTTCAGCCATACCGAATACCTGTTGCAACGTGCAGTTTAATGTCGGTTTGACACGTCTCGCAGCCGCTTCACTAAAGCGCGCACCACCGACCTGAAGCACTTGTAACGAGCTGATGTCATATTGGGTCCGAGGCGCTTCATCTAGCCACAACAACGCCAAAGGTGGCACCAGTGCTGCTACGGTAATCTGATGGTTTTCAATCCATTGAAATGCGGTCTGTGGACTCGGATCAGGCGAAAGCACCACCGTTCCACCAGCCATAAAACATCCTAGAGCACCAGGCGAGCTCAACGGAAAGTTGTGCGCAGCGGGTAGGACACACAAATAGCGAGTTTGATGTGAAAACTTGCAAACATCATTGCTGGCGCGAACACTGTAGAGGTAATCCGTATGGGTACGCGGAATCAACTTTGGCGTGCCGGTTGTGCCACCAGATAACTGGAAGAAAGCAAAGTCTTGTTCCTGCATCGGCTCGGTTGCCGCGTTCGATAAGAAAAGTGAGTCTAGGTCGACACTACCCGTTGGTTTTAGACTGTTATCACCGGCCCAGACAATGGTCTCCAACGTTGGTAATTCATTCGCGACTTTTTGCGCAATATCGGCGGTATCGACACCCATTTGTGGCGCAGTAATTAACGCTTTTGCCTCAGTAAAATGACAAAAGTATCGAATCTCATAATATCGGTGGGCCGGTAAAGCTAATACTGGCTGAACACCAATTTTCAATAGAGCAAAAAAGCTCAGGTAAAACGCGCCGATATTGGGTAAGTGTAAGACGGCTTTATCGCCAGCCTTTAGTTTCAGCGTTTGTTGGAAGCCTGCTGCCAGTTCATCAACCTGATCGGCTAATGCTTGGTAAGTCCATTGCTGGTCACCAGACACAAGTGCAACCTGTTCGGGATAGGTTCCAGCGCTGGCTTCAAGCATCTCCGGTATAGTTTGCTCTGTCCAATAGCCAGCTTCCTGATACTGGCGTACGGTCTCTTCTGGCCAAGGTGTAAACCCAGACGCTTTCATGCTTGGCAGTTTCACACCACTACCTCCATGTTGTCCTGAACTTCAATGCCAATTGCATTCAGTACGGTACGCATTTTGTTGCCCGTTTCTTCTAGCTCACTTTGTGGCTCAGAACCACTGACAATTCCCGCCCCGGCGTAAACGCGCAGACGCTTTTTTTCCACTTCTGCGCAGCGAATCACTACGACCCATTCACCATTACCGCGGGCATCCACCCAGCCGACCAGCCCAGTAAAGTAACCACGATCAAAAGGCTCAACTTTTTCGATGAAATCGTAGGCCTGAGCCGTCGGATAACCACATACCGCAGGCGTTGGATGAAGTGCACTGGCAAGCTTAAGCACACTGGTGGCAGAGTCCGAAATCGTACCTTCGATGCGGGTCGACAGGTGCAGCATCGCTTTGGTTTCAATAACCGAAGGCACCATTGGCACATAAAGATTGTGGCACCAAGGCTGAAGTGCTTTTTCTACTGCATCAACAACCACGGCATGTTCATGGAGATCTTTACTGCTCTCCATCATCAGTTCGCCTTGTTGCTGGTTCATCGTTTCGTTATCACTGCGTCTGCGTGAACCAGCCAATGGGTTAGAGCAAACATGCGGCCCTTTGCGTGAGACCAATAGTTCAGGGCTCGAGCCCATTAAGTAAGTATCACAACATTCGCCCCCTAAACGGGTTGAAAAGGTATAACCGCCCGGATTTTGTTTTAGCAGCGTTTTAAGAAATTGAGCCCGATCTATCTCTTGTTCGGTATCCACTTGCATTGTTCGTGAAAGAACAACCTTCTCCAAATCAAACTCTTTTCGGGAACAGGCATTCGCCGCTTGAGCGACACTGTGCATGTATTCTTCAGGAGCTGGAATTGGCTTTATCGAAGACGGAACGCACCGGTTAGAACCATCCACGGTTGCCACTTTGTCCGGACGAATCGGTGATGTCGTACATAAACGTTCAGGCACAATAAAATGCACAGGATTGTGCTCAGAAAACGGGATGACACCAACCGCAATAGGGTTGTCGCTTTCATCTTCCTTGACCGATTCGAGTAGCTGACTAATACAAGAATCTAATTCTGAGAACCTGATTTTTTGGGAAAACTCTGCAGCAATGCCTTGTGTCAGTAACGTCACAGTCGGTGAACTGAAGAAAAACGAAGCATCATCCGAATGAGCGTTAAGAAACTCTGTGAGCATAGTACTGCTCCCCATTGAGTTACGAAGCATAATCATCTCTCAAATTATATTAAACATAGGACCACAAATGAGAATCCCTCTCAATTGCGATGTAAGAGTACACATACTGTTACATTTGATCAAATGCTTTTAATAACTATTATCATTCGTATTATTTACAAATTAGAGGTTTGTTCCATTTTGGTAACATATGAAAAGAGTTCGGAAACCATCATTGAGACATAAGGAGAAACAAAAACGGCTGATGATGTCACCACTCAGCCGCTTGCGTTGGTACTACTTGTATAGATAACAGGGTTGAACACTACCCCTTGCTGGTAAAACCGTACTGTTCATCACTGCGTTCAATAAGCTCATTAAAGCTCTCTTGCATTTTGCCGCCGATGATATCAACTCGGCGCTGCATCTCTTCAACCCAGTCACGATCTGCGACTACGTCACGAGGAAAAACCATGGTTCTCTGGTTTTCGCCTAGATAAAGAAAGGCATCAAACAGGTCACCAACCTGTGCATCCATATCGTCCATTGCGGCCAGTTTGTAACGTGCTTTTGGCAAAAAATCGATCAAACGTAGATCCCGCATTGGTTCCTGATCCACTTCCAATACAGCTGGTGATTTCAGTGTACTAAACGTCTTTACTACCTTGGGGTCAGTCATCGGCCAAATCAAATAAGTGCTGTCAGGAAAGGCTTGCTGCAGACGAGTTGCCAGCGGCCAGTCTGTTTCCTGTGTTTTCTTTACATAATCTGCTGGCGCATTAACCAAATGAAACGCACCAAAAATCATCAATGCTTTTTCATTATTCTTGATTCGTTCAGACGCGACTTGATAGAAATGATCGGTCTTATTCTTCGCTGCTTTCTTCCAAACTGTAACGTCCTGCAAGGCATCCCAGTCAAAAGGCGCTTCAGCCAGATGCACTTGAATTTTCTTGCCCTCAGGTAAAGCTTCGTTGCGCTGCTTTATGGCTATGAAAAAGTCTCGATAGACATCTGGCATCCAAGCCATAAAGTACAACGAACCTCTTAGCATCGTATTCAATTGGCTCTCACTGACTTCCCCTCCAGCAAGGTAATCATCCAGAATCGATTGGTATTTGGCGTTACCAAACTCCACGACGACATGATTCACCTGCTCGGAAAACTCTGGCTTAGAGACTAACTCGGTCGCATAACGAATAAACGCGTCATTCCAGTGATAATCTCCAATCGCGACAAAGTTATGCGTGTCAAAGGCCTGCAAAATGGCATCATCTGCGTACTTTGCTTGCTTAACCACTTGCGCCACTTCTCTTGGTGGTAAATCAACCTTAGCCGAGTGAGGTAAATACTCACATCCAACTAAACTCACGAGCCCTACACTTAGTAGCCATGGCTTTATTTTTCGACTTAATTTCCTCATGACCTAATCATTTCCTAGTTAACAAGATGACAACGATAACAAAAATAATTATCATTTACACAACTAAAGTTACCCATCTGTATCACGAAAAGGATGTTTAGATGAATGAAAACCGTTCAGAATTCAATGGCAAGTTATGCCTGGTCACTGGCGCTGGTCAGGGAATTGGTCTCGCATGCGCCAAAAGTTTATTAGCACAAGGCGCACAAGTGATTGCCTGTGATGTGAGTAAACAGACGCTAATGAATTTGATGAGTTCGATTCCTGACGAACAACAGGTCAGAACCACCCTTTTACCATTTGATCTGGCAAGTCCTGAATCTATCCAATCTGCCTGCCAACGTTTAGAAAATGACAAACTTATTCCAGAATATATTGCGACCTGCGCAGGCACCTTGCACCTTGCCCCTATTCTTGACCTGCCTTTGGACGCACTCAGTAAAACATTGGATGTAAACCTAAAAGGTACTCTACTTTTAACCCAGCATATGGCTAAGCTATTAGTTAAAAACGGGAAAAGAGGCGCTATCGTAGCGGTCGGATCAAATGCAGCCGATACTCCAAGAAGCAATATGTCTGCTTACTGCACATCGAAAGCTGGGCTCCATATGTGGATGCAGTGTTTGGGACTAGAGTTGGCTGAGCATGGTATTCGCTGCAATATCGTCAGTCCGGGGTCAACCAGAACTCCAATGCAGGAGCAAATGTGGAATGAGTCTTACGGAGAAAAAGAAACGATTCGCGGCAATCTGGAATCCCACCGAATTGGCATCCCCCTGAATAAAATAGCCGAAACCAAAGACATCACTAATGCGATCGAGTTTTTGCTCAGCGACAAATCAGGACATATCACCATGCATGACTTAAGAGTCGATGGCGGCGCTACTTTTTAGCCGTATAAACGACAAAGCCCCGACAACTCATCGAGTTATCGGGGCTTTTGAATAAATGGCACGCCCTATAGGATTCGAACCTATGACCACATCCTTAGAAGTGATGTAGTCACAGGATTACACACAATTACCTAAAGTTACATTGCCATTTAAAATCAACTATTTAATGACAATCAATAAGACAACAGTATCACTTATAGTTACATTTGGCTACACTAGACTAAACAGTAACCCGACTACATAGCCGACTACGAAGTTTAGCTAATAGCAGTTCATTCAAGGTAACTAATATGTTAACTGTAAAAGAGATAGAAGCATTTCCTGCAAAAAAAACTGCTTACTATAAACCAGATAGTACAGGCGAAAGAGGAACTGGGCGCTTAACTGTTCAAGTAACTCCCGCAGGTTCTAAGATCTTCAAGTTCAAATACCATAAAGAGAAGAAAGAAGTTTTCATCGCTTTGGGTAAGTTCCCTGCTCTAACTTTATCTAAAGCACGTGATCTAGCTAACGAGTACAGTGAAATGCTCTCTAAAGGATTAGATCCAAAAAATGAGCTAGAAAGGCAGTCTGAAGAGAAGAAAACAGCAGAACGTGAAAAAGATCAATTAGGCACCTTTGAGCAACTTATTGAGTTCCATAAGCAGAACAAACAAGATAATGGAAATCGTAGTCACGAAGACGAATATCAGCTCATAGTGAAAAATGTGTTCCCTCATCTCGACATACATCGAAAAGCGAAAGATTTTGAAACTGAAGATTTTTTGGACATATTAGCAATCCCAATTGAAGAAGGATTTGTGGACAAGAGTAATAAAATTCGCTCCATTCTGCATGCGGCATTCAACTTCGCTTTAGGGTACGAAAATAACCCTAAATTCAGAAAAAGAGAAACCAAATTCGCTCTTGACCACAATCCGATATCGAAAATACCAAAACAACCTGAAAAAATTGGTTCACACTTCCTATCTTGGAATGAAGTAACCCAATTACTTTATGACATGGAACATAGATTTGATGATTTAAACCTTGCATACCAAACCAGACAAGTGCTAAGGTGTCAACGCCAGTTTAAAATTGACCCACTTATCGACGTTATCGCCGAAGTAAAATTGACCCACCCATACAATTAACTTTTGCCTTCAGATAGACTTTCTAGAACCGCTGGTATGGTTCCAGCCGCTTTCTTTCCTCTTAATCGATAGCTTTCACCGCTGATTTGTACAATGTGCGAGTGATGAAGAAGTCTATCGAGTAATGCCGCCGTCAACGTTGTATCATCGGCGAACGCATTTGACCATTGAGAGAACGGCAAATTACTGGTCACGATAATGCTGCCTTGCTCATAACGTTTGGCGATGACGTTAAAGAACAAGTTGGCCTCTTCTCTGCCGAACGGTAAGTAGCCGATTTCATCGACGATAAGTAGCTTAGGTGCGAGTACACTTCGTCTCAAGTAGCTTTCAAGCTTACCCTGAGCTTTTGCTGTAGATAGCTGAAGCATCAAGTCTGCTGCGGTGATGAACCGTGTCTTTAGGCCCTTTTGAACCGCTATTTGGCCAAGGCTCACTGCAAGGTGGCTCTTACCAACGCCACTTGGGCCGAGTAATACCACGTTTTCCTTTCGCTCAATGAAGGCTAACCCTGTTAACTCCTTGAGCTGTTTTCTTGGGGCACCCGTTGCGAACTTGAAGTCATAGTCATCGAACGTTTTTTCCATTGGGAAGCTGGCGAACTTAGTCAGTGTGGCTCTTGTGCGTTCTGCTCGCGCTTCCAGTTCAGCGTTCAGAAGTGACTCTAAGTAATCGGCTAGACTCAGTTCACGACTGTTGGCTGCTTCTGCCAGTCTCGGCCACTCCTGACCGATAGCTTGTAACTTCAGCGTTGCACAGGCAGCCTCGATACGACTCATTTGAAGGTTCATGGTCGTACCTCCAACAACGCATCATACGTCGAGAGTGGGTGCTGGAAGCTCTCAAGTGGCATCACACTATCGCTTATTGTTAGTGGTGTGACTGGGCGTGTCGGCGATGGTAGCGACTGAAGTGTAAAGCGCTCTTCATCTAAGAGAACCTGAGGCTTTGCACCTGTCGTACCATGAGTTCGTTGGTGAGCGACGGTTTCTAGCCATGCGCCGATATGTCCATTAAGAACATCGACGGTGATTTTAAGTCCGTGTTGCTTGAGTGTCGCCGCAAGAGGAGTGACGAAACTATTCTTCAAGTAGGAGTTAAATCGCTCCACTTTTCCTTTGGTCTTTGCGCGATATGGACGACAGGCTCTCGGTTTAAAATTGTACTTCTTGGCTGCGGTGAGCAGTGCAGGGTTCCAGCGGTGCTCACCTTCACCGTATGCATCACGCTCTATCATGATGGCTTTCGCATTATCGAACAGAACTTCTTTGGGGACGCCACCGAAGTATTCAAACGCTTCTTCAAGACCTTCTATCCAGTCTTCTTGGCGCTCTCGTTCACTAAAGCGAACGAACGTCGCTCTGCTATAACCAAGCGTTGCCACGAAGGCTTTAACACGGACTCCGTAATGGGTGATGGTCGTAAAGTCCACTTGCATCTGCTCACCTGGCAATGTCTCGAACCGAACGACAGGGTCGACAGGCGTACTTGGTTTGTACTGTTTGATGTACTCCTTAAGCATCGTTATACCGCCTTCATAACCAAGTGATTTTAACTCACGTAGTAAGACGGTTGCGGGTATCCAATAAGGCTTTGCGGCTTCAATCCGCGTACACAAGTAGTCATGGTAGGGCTGAAGTTTAGTTGGTCGGGATTGACGCTCGGGGTACACGGGTGCTTTGCTTCTATCTCGCAGATAAGTACGAACGGTATTCCTTGAGATCCCCAGCTCCTTTGCGATACGGCGGATGCTGCACCCTTGCTGATGTAAAACGTGTATTTCCACTAGTTGCTCCTGATTGATCATAATCCGCCGCTTTGTCCATGTTACGAACGGATAGTTTGACTCAGGTGGGTCAATTTTAAATCGGCGTTAGTGGGTCATTTTTACATCGGCGCTGACAGTGCTCATTCTCCATATCATCCAACCAGGTCCCATTAACCTAGTGGCAACTCTGCCTTCTAGAATTAGAGATAATTACCATCAACTTCAAACGCTTTTTTCTGAAGCGCTAGCAGTTACACTGCCTGTTAATTGACCACAACCTTTCAATACACCATTATGAGCATGATTGATTAATAGCCACCTATCAGTATAGGAAGCTAACGTGATACATCGGTAGCAGTCATGGAGGATGTGCGGAATGTATTCGACCCCGTTTATTTTTAATGAAGAAGGCCAAACCGAGCACCTAGAGCGAGTCTCTTTTGAAAGTGGGTTTACCGAGTCTTGGCTGCAACAAAGGTTATTTGAAAACCCGCAATCTCTGCCCTTTGGGGAGATCGATCCGGCTTACCAGACTATCTGCCCTCTTTGTATGGAGATGAACACAGGCGCAGGACCAATTGATATAGTTTATGTAACGCCACAAGGACGATTAGTGATAGCAGAGACGAAGCTTTGGCGGAATCCAGAAGCCCGCCGTAAAGTTATCGGGCAAATATTAGATTACGCTAAAGAACTCGCGCAATGGAGTTTTGCTGACTTGCAACGTGAAGTGAGTAGGAGAACAGGGATAAAAGGTAATGCGCCCTACAAGCTAGTCACAGAACGATTTCCGGATGTCGATGAGGCTCACTTTGTGGATGGAGTTAGCCACTCTCTTAGTCGCGGTGACTTTATGTTAATCATCGCAGGCGACGGGATAAAAAGAGATGCTAATGCTATCGTTCAGTTCCTCCAAGAGGCAGGTAATCTACGCTTCGTTCTGGCTATGGTTGAAACTGCAGTTTATAAACACCAGCACAAAGACCTTTATCTGATTCAGCCTAGAACACTTCTACAAACTCAGGTAATAGACAGGACACTCGATTATACAGAGCGTCCAATAGTCGATGACAACGTTGAGAAAGATATAGAACCATGGCGTCAGCAGTATTTTGATTTCTGGACCAGATTTCTTGACTCATTGGCACTAGATGACCCTGAACAACCAATGCCGAAACCTGTCTCTATCGGAAACATTGCATTTTCTCTCCCACCATCAGGTTCTGTCGCATGGATTACGACATATTTTTATAAATCAAAGAGAAGTATCGGATGTTTTGTTCGATTCGCTAATACGCCACAAGGCAGAGATTTGTACGAAGCACTAATCGATGAAAAAGTTGGTATCGAGAAAGATTTACCATTTTCTGCTGTGTGGGACGAGAACAAACGAACAATTCATAGAACACAAACAGTAGAAGGAAATTGGCCACCTACCCAGGACGATACTACAGCTTTATTTTTCCAGGAAACTGTCAATGCATTAGTTAACACGTTCAGACCAAGGTTGGAAAGGTTGTTAGAGAATTAAATAGTATTAATTAACCTTATTACATTATGTTTTTACGAGAATTCTTATTCATATCATGGCATAGGTTATGCCTTTGGTACTAATATGTAAGAAAAATTTTAAAGGTGCAGTGTGCTAGAACATCGATTGAATAAACAGGACTTTTCGGAAAGTGTCGTCAGACAATCATTGTATTGGATGTCCCGCATCACTCCATGGCAACTCAGTGAAAATGAACACGAATGGATCGTCCAATTCTCTGTGGATAATGAAGGCATACTTTGCGAATTTCAGCGCTTACTTAATGATTATTTACTTAGAGAGAACCTTTCCGCCCATACCCAGAGACTGAGAGAACAAATAGCGTCGGCTGTTCTATCTTCGGTAGAAAGGCAGTTACGTCTATGAGCTTACTTCCTTTTAACTTCGAATATATTGACTCTGAAACGGCTTTTCTGAGTAACCAGGCTGGCTTTTTCGACTACCTTAATAGGTTCCAACTTGAGTCTCTCATTTCGTCTTATTCAACAGGGTCAAAGGCTAAAGACACTTCTCTGGAATCGAAACTTTTTCGGTCTTCCCCTGAAAATCATAGAGTATCCGTCAATGCTATGGCATCCGCCATGTCAAAACGCTTAATGAAAGCACTGCAATTCAATCCTATCTTTATGATTGTCCCTACTTTGCGATGCGATCATACATGTAGGTACTGCCAAGTAAGCAGGGCCTCTATTAAAGCTCAGAATTATGACATGGATGAAAGCGTTATAAAGCCAATGATAGAACAGATAAAGTCTTTATCTTCAGCGCCTTACAAACTAGAAATTCAAGGTGGAGAACCATTATTACGATTCGATCTTGTAAAAAAGATTTACGACGCAGCCAATGAGATTCTTGGTGAAGGACAATTTGAATTTGTGATTGCCACCAGTCTTTCCCTTTTAACAGATCAAATAGTTACATGGGCTGAGTATAAAAATATTCATTTTTCTACATCGCTAGACGGTAGCCATCTCATTCACAACTCTCACCGCATACTAAAAAATGGTAATTCGTATGATCGAGTCAAACAAGGAATAGACAAAATAAGACAATCTCTTGGCGATAAGTATGTAGCAACTGTAACTACGGTCACGCGTGCTTTGCTGCCCTATCCTGACGATATAATCACCGCACACGTAGACTTAAAATTAAGAGACATATTTGTTCGCCCCGTCAGTCCATACGGTTTTGCAAATAAAGGTGACAGCTCATCGTATAGTATCAATGAGTACATGCTATTCTACGAGCAACTTCTGAGTGCTTTATGCGACTCTTATAAGCGAGGAGAAAAACTCGTCGAACATTCTGCACTAATACACCTAAAACGCGTCTTGAACCCCGAATACAGTAGTTATGCCGATTTGAAGTCCCCAAGTGGGGTTATTCTAAACTCTATCCTATATAATTATGATGGAAAAATTTTTGGAAGCGATGAGGCAAGAATGCTCCAGAAATCAAATCCAGATATCGACTTTTCGCTTGGTACTATCCTTTCCCCGAGGATAAGCAGCAGCGACTTTTATCATAAAGTAGTTTCTCAATCTTTCTCTCTATGCCAACCTGGTTGTTCTGAATGTGCATTTCAACCATTCTGTGGTGCTGATCCCTGCCAAAATATCAGCGTATTTGGGGAACCTGTGGGTGATAAAAGTCAGTCCCGTTTTTGTCAATATCATAAAGCAATGTTTACTTTAATACTCAAACACCTCTACAAAGAAGATGATATCGGTCTTATGTTTAAGGAGTGGGTATATGGATGACGTAATCCGCGCGGATCTTTTTGAACTTAACGCACGAGATTTTTCTCAGAGTGGCTATTATCAACTGCGTAAATCACCTGATTTAGTTGAAGAGCAGTATCTGGATCAGTTGCTCGTTGTCAAAGATGAGAATATTTCGTTAACAATTATTCCCACCGGGTTTGCAGGCATTATTTATAGTCAATCATTGTATGAGTCGATTTGTGACGGTGATATAAGCACCATCAACACTCTCGCACAACTACGAGTCATCCTATCTAGAAACGCCAATCACAACACTTTACTAGTAACTGAACGGTGCAATAACTTGTGCCTATTCTGCTCTCAGCCTCCCAAAAGGGATAATGACCAATGGTTACTGACTTATGCAGCCCAAGCTCTTGCAGCATTCAATTTTGAGGGAGAAATCGGTATCAGTGGTGGTGAACCGCTGATATATGGAACTGAATTTTTGAGGTTCCTTGATTTCGTAGCGGAATTTGCACCAAGGACTCGTCTGCACATTCTTACAAACGGCCGGGCTTTTTCTGATTTGTATTTAACCCAACAAATTGCTCAGCGAACCCATCATATAGAGTTGATATTTGGAATTCCTCTTTATTCAAGCATCCCATCTGTGCACGATGAACTTGTTGGTGCGAAAGGAGCATTTTCTGAAACCGTCACGGGTATGATTAATGCTGGTAACTTAGGTATCGAAATGGAAGTCCGATTTATACCCACGCAAGCCAATGTAGATGAGTTACCAGCGCTTGCCGAATACATTAGTCGCGTCCTCTCTAGTGTTGTTCAGTTATCGATCATGAACTTGGAGCCCACTGGCTGGGCGAAAAAGAACTGGTCTATGCTATACCTCAGTGTAGATGAATACATCGAATCGTTACATAAGGCTATTCGCGTTGCAGAAATCTCTGGTCTTAGTCCGACGTTATTTAATTTTCCTCTTTGTCATCTGCCACAAAATCTTAGACCGTACGCGGTGAAATCAATTTCTGATTGGAAAAACTACTACCCTAAAGAGTGTGAACAGTGCCAATTGTTAGCAAGTTGCGGAGGATACTTTACTTCGTCCCGAGGTAAGTATCATCAATTGGCTAGGAGAATAATATGAAGAATAAATGGAATTTAGTGGCTTTATTACCAGGCTTTTTGGCGATGACTTCAAATTCTAAAGCACAGGAAGTGATGGTAGATGATACTGATTATCTCCACGACTTAGACTTGGATAATATTGCATTAGCGCCTCTTAATAACGAAGTGCCGTTGTACCTTGCAGCTCATCGAAGCCATAGTAGTCACCGTAGTCACAGCTCTCACCGTTCATCAGCTGGTGGGACTTATACTGCCCCTACAAAAAAATACAATTCTCAGCCATTAAGTCGCCCCAGTACACCTAGTTATACTGCGCCATCTACATCCCAACAGCCAAAGGTTAGCGCTGCGGATATGGCTAAACGTAAAGACACTATTATTAGAGTACAGTTCGCACTTTACAACCTCGGTTACTACTACGGTATTATCGACGGTATTATGGGTAAACAAACTCGAGATGCATTAAATGCATATCGTAAAGCTAATAATCTCCCAACATCGCAAACACTGGATACCAAGACGCTCAACTCATTGGGGATTTTGGCTCGATGAAACGGTTGTTTTACATAGTTGTATCACTATCATGCATTATTTGGTTAATCATGTATGTTGTGGCACCAATCACAGCATATCTCGCCTATCGGAATCAATTCATGGCGCAGACAGCGGAATGTGCGCTTGCTATGGATGAAACTTGGTATATTGAACAAGAAGACTCACCATCCTTAGACACCACTGCGAAAATCCATTTAATGGCTTGTCACAAATACGACAAAACTCGTAAAGTTATGTTGTCTTTGAAAGTCCCAGAAAGTGTCTTGGAATACCTAGGATTAGAAGCCATTGAGTTGCATCAACGCACGGTTGATTCATTGACCGAGCAACATCGCTTTAGGGAGAGATAAATGAAGAAACTTCTGCTCCTAATGCTATTAAGCTCCCAGTCTCAAGCATTAACATTGGATGAATCTTTGGATGTTGCAATTAAAGCATTTCATCTGGAAGGTAATGTATGTTCGAAAACAGTTTCAACAGAAATGTCTCCACTTGCTTCGGTAGGAGAATTAATTTTTGAACGTCCTGTATTGAGCGGAGACAAAGATATATCGTGTGCAAATTGCCACATAGATAGCAAAGCACTGACTGACGGATTAGCTTTGGCTATTGGTGTCGGTGGTGTAGGTGAAGATAAACAACGCCTAGAAAGTGGAGGCGCGGTGGTACCAAGAAATGCGTTCACTCTGTTTGCCCGTGCAGATGAACGTTTTTCAGTCTTTTTCTGGGATGGAAAAGTCCAACTCTTAGATGACCAAATTTACTCACCTATTGGTGAAGGGTACTCCATGGGGTTTGATTCTACTTTATCAGTTGCTGCCTTCTTACCTCTACTAGCAAGAGATGAGTTTCTTGGCCACAGCGCTCCTTATAAAAACAATCGTCATGTCGAATTGGTTGAAAACCAATATTTTCATGACAAGGTGCAGGCTCAAAACGTATTTGTCCAAGAACGCCTCCAAGACCAAGATGATACTGATGTTCGTTTGTTGGTTGACGCCCTCAAGAGGGCCTCTTTATCAAATCAGGAACTAACACTGCCAGTTATTGGAAATGCATTGGCAAGTTTTATCAAGCACAAGACGAACAGCACCTGTAAGCCGTCACCTTGGGAAAAGTACATCGTTGGTGACAAATCTGCGTTGTCCAAAGATCAAAAACTAGGGGCTCTGGTGTTTTACGGAAAAGGAAGATGTGCTGCATGTCATTCTGGAGATCTGTTGAGTGATATGAAATTTCATTCGATTGGAGTACCTCAAGGTCCTCAAGGCCCCCATATGTTTGGACAAGATTTGGGACGAGCCATGGTTACACATCAAACACAAGATAGATATCAATTCAGGACCCCTTCGCTTGTAAGTGTTTCCAATACTGCTCCATATGGACATAATGGTATGTTCCCTTCATTAGAAGAGATGGTCAAATACCATATAAGCCCTATCTTTTACTTCCGAAAGGCTGATATTGAAGACTCTATGATTTTACGCAACAACGAAACGATCGCCAGCCGAAGCGACGTTTTGCGTTGGATACGTGTGAGTGAAACTGAACTAGAAAACCTTTTGAAATTTCTCGAGGCACTATAAATGTATTACGCTACCGTCAGTAATTATTTCTAATAACAAACAACGTATATACGAACAAAAGGCTTGCCCCTTTTAGAGCAAGCCTTTTTATTCCTTACTACACTTCCTCTGACTTTTTCTTCGCCGCCTCAATTAAGAAGTCAATGCTAACGTGAGTTTGCAGAATACTCGGTTGCCAACCAGTAACGTACTCAATAAAACCTAGCCCTTCTAAATCATCGTCGTCCCAGAATGGTGGCTTTATTGACAAGGAAGTCCAATCAAGCGGTAATCCTGTTGCTTCGCTTACGGGGTGAGTGAAATACGAAAGAAAGCAGTCCTCCCCAATCAAACCCTCCTGCCCTGGAATAAACTCTGGTTTAAATCGCTGCCCCTCCACAGTTACTAGCCACATAATATCCACCATACCATCTGGGTATTTCTTGCGAACTGCTTCTAACCACAGTTCAAATAATTCCGAAGCATCTAGTCGCCCAGAATAATCATACGTCATACCAGTCAAATTAATTTCGTACTTAGCAATCAGGCTCCCTTTAACGATAAGGTTTTCATTGGTCAAACTGCGGAAAATATAATTATTCATTTTCAAATCCTTCGAAATAATCGTTCCCCTTATTCCCTTGCATTCTCCAGAAACAAAAAGAACACATAAAGAAAATAAAATCAGGGATTAAGAGGTTATTTGTTACTATGTTCCCCTATTCCCCCTATATTCTATTAATTTTTTATCACTACTAATGAAAGCAGTCTTTGTTTAATTAAACGAAATAATAGGCTTTATTGGGAACAAGGGAACATTGGGGTATTTTAAATTAAGTTACTGATAATACTTTTATCTATGATACTAATGTTCCCTTTTGTTCTTTTTGTTCCCCCACGCCAACATCTTTTAACGCAAAGTAATAAGTCTTCCCGGTATCTGGGTGGGTAGTTTGGCCAATAGCTTCCATTGCCCCTGCTGTTTCCAGAATCTCGTTAAGGTGCTTAGATGACTTATTCGACAGTTTTACAAGAACCGCGTGTGGCATGAGTCCTTGTAAAAGAGCCTCTCGGTGACGATCAAACAAAAGGCCTTTACGCTGTTCGCCGTGTCGTTTAGCTTGGCTAATAATAGAAGTAATGCGGTTTACTTCTTTGCTTGTTGCCGTCGCCCCCCCCTCTTCAGTCATAAACTCCGACATGTATGCCGTGGACCATTTCACAAGGTCAATTGCCTTCCGTACATGCTCTACTTGAATCATGTTCTCTTCGGCAAAGTTACCCGCACCGTCGGTCGGTGGAATAGAATCCATCCAATAAAGTAACGAGAGACGGCGGGCATTTTCCTCAGCACGATTGAATAAGCTTCGCTCCATACTCTCTGCTGTACGCATTGCTTCACGGTTTTCCTTGCCGTACCGGTTCAACATTTCCTCAGCTTCTACCGTCGTTGGTACGTACAGAGGGAATTTTCGACTGTATGGCAGATGCCCACGCCAGTTCGTAAATTTGTCTATCACTTTTAGTCCTTCCAACACGTGTGGCTTAAGTTTTTCGTGGCTGTTGTTCTGCTTTTCCGGCACATCGAACACAGCAGGAAAAAGCGTAAGTCGCGGCAATAGACCTGTAGCAGAATCTTCGTGGTTCAACACGCCTCCCAATGTACTAGGCGTCGTAAAACCCATTAAGCAGATATGGGGATACTCAATCAACTTGTCACTGTTGCGATCACGGTCAGCGTAAACTGTCGGCTTAATAATCGAACTGCTTGCCGAGTAGCCCTGCAGGAAACAATCATAGAGTTGTGCCATGTAATCGCCCTTGTTATTTTTGATAGCATCAAACAAGAAACCGCACTCATCAGCAAGAAGCAGGACTTCAGGGTTGTCCTTTAAAAAGCTCCAAAATGCTGGACCACTTGCAAACTTATTCTGAACCTTTTTGTTAAAATCATGGTTGGCTAGACTCAACACCTCTCCAACTTTATTGATGTGGTGCTGCTTGCCGCAGCCAGTTTCACCAGTACAGATAACCATCATGTTCGAACGTACTCGAGAACGAGTACCAACTAAGCGGCCACCACTCAACATTGACAAAATCATAAATACTGATGCTAAAGCGAATGTTGGCTGTGGGTACATGGCTGTTTTCATAATGTAGTCAAAAATATCTTTCCCGATACCTTTGAAAGACATGCAATGCTCTGGCGGTGGGGCAATGTCATAACTTACTGTGTTCACGGATACCGGATGAATCTCTGCTGAGGATGTTTGGCCAAGGAATACGTTTAGATCAAACTCCTGAACTGATGAATACGGCTTTTTGTTTTTAAACAGATTGCGATTGTGATCACAGATGCTGATACCTTCGTCGGTATAGATCGTATTGCCAGCTTCAATAAGTGCAGCCTTAAAGTTACCTTGATGCTCAAACTCAACATATAGGTCGAACGAATCAAACGATTTGCCATGTAGTGAATCATTACCATGATGAGAAAAAGCACGTTCACTGTCAGGGAACAGGTATACCCCAGCAGATCCGCTTTGACTGTTCGGATGGATAGCACGCTGTTTGGAAGTAAACTTATAATCATAACGCACCATCAACTCACGAATAGCGAACTTTTGGTTGTAGGCTTCAATCGGGCTCAGCTCACCCTCCCCTAGATGAATCGCTCGTGATGATACTGGTTGTGCAGTTTCCGAAGCCACCTTCAATAAATCGAAGTCCAAGGCGTCAGCAACTAGCGGATGGCTATCATCCGAGATGTCCAATGGTGTACCTTCGTCCACAATTAAATGCTGGTAATCACCGTCTGCGGTTACGACTGGAAGCAACCAAGCCTGGGCCAACGTTTTACTGCAGTTATCAGAATCTAAGAACAGTACATCATTCAGGTAATTGCTAACGATTGACCAACGCTCATGATGTGACTTTTCAGCCAACGGAATAACTACACGAAAACGTGGCAATGCTGTTGTATGGCTTAATGTCGAAAAAACACAGAAACGCTGAACCTTTAAGTCCAGAAATACCTGAGCCACCCCGTCGATGTCCAGCTCCGGGGCATCCAAGTCCAGTACAATGGCGGTCAAACCCGCACGCTTCACCGCTTTGTCGTTACGAGAACGAGCAGGGCTAGTGATGAAGTTCTGTTGCACTTTCTTCACCTCTCCTTGCTCCTGATTGGACATCTCGTGATACTGATGAACAGTCACCGCAATCTTCGTTGGTTTACGCACCTGTTCCAGTAAGTCTGTGTAAGCCATTGGGCTCAGGTTTGTTGTTTTTGTAATTGTTTTTGCCGTGCTAAAGTTCATTGTAACCACCTTCTTCCGTTGTTCCCTGTGTATCCGTATTCCCTTCCGCTTTGCTTAAATAAGCTTCAATATCACAAATGCGATAACGAACTGCTCGCTCAACCTTTACGAAGGGAATGCCTCGTCCTTCGAAACGCTGATTTGCGAGAGTCTTTTCTGTTACCTGAAGTAGTTCAGATAACTGCTGCGGAGTTAAAAAATTTGTCATCGGTTTCCCTTTAGTACTGTTTCAGTCCACTGTGGACACGAGAAATACTGACAAATAGAAATAGTGACAGACAATACTGTCATACTGACAGGTACAATATGGCAGGCACAAAAAAGCCCACGAGACTGTGGGCTTTAGTGAAGGATGTATTACTTATAAATCAGGCATTTGCTTAATAATTTCTTGACCAAAAACGTTAGCTTGACGTGTATTAAAGCCATGATTGTCCATCAAGTAATTCTCAACCTGCGTCAAGGTTTTAAATCGTAGTGCCCCATTCTCGCACTGGCTTAATACACTCTTGAACTGTGCGAATACAGGGGACTTATCCTGCCTTTGGTTTTCTAACTCAGCCTGCTCAACGTGCCAAATTGCCACACCTATTGCATCTTCTGAATTAGACGTACCAGTCACCTCGATCAAGTCGTCCAATGTCCCTTTTCGATCAATGCCTGTTGAAGGCCCCATAGGGAAACAAAATGAGTTCGTTGAGCTTTCCGCCTTTAGTTTTGCTAAATATCTTTCGGCATCACGGCAAAAAAGTAATACGTCATATAAATTAAGTTTGTCGCGGATAATCTCTCCCATGACAATTCTGGGTTTAAAACCGAAACCTTCACGAAAGTCAGTCCGGGGGGTATCATTTACAACAGTGTACGCTACTTCATCCAACCCATATACGTATCTATGCGACCCTCTTCCAATCAATACTTTCGAATCAGTCACGTAATCCCCCGCAGGGAGACGTATGATTGAATCAGCTTCTATATTGTCATTGTCCGTGCAATGTCCCTCAACGGCTGAGAACTCTTTCTCAATTTTAACCACCTGTCGTATTTCACCGGTTTCAACAACAAACTGGATTAGCTTGAGCTGTTGTTCTGCAGAATACAACATATCTGGATAAACACTTGTAAGCCCTTTATGCCCGCTTTCAAAAACAGTTTTTGCAAATTCGTGTGGCGTCAATAACACCCTTTCCATAAATAACCTTTTATAAATTTCAGCTGCCACCACAGTGGTAACTTACTGATAATATTAAACATTCACCCTCGCATGAACCACTTCTTATAAAACACTACATACCCTTTAGAATTTGGGACCATAAAATATAAACATAATCCAATCAAGAAAAAATGTAACTCATTGTTTTTATTTAAATATAAATAACAACGAATAACAACAATAGGCATTAATACGTCACAATCCCTAATGCCAAATAGCCCGCCCAAGCATTAGCAAAATCTAATGAAAGTGATATAATTAGAACTTGCTAATGCAAGGGATTTTATTATGGCAGCACCTAAAGGAAACCAGAACAACAACAAATACCAACCGATATATGCCGTACAAGTGAACAAGCTCTGTTTGATGGGGGCTCGTGATCAGGATTTAGCGGATTTTTTTGAAGTTCACAGAGACACCATCTTCCACTGGGTCAGCCTTTATCCAGAGTTCGCAGAAGCAAGAAAGCGTGGAAAGCTGGCTGCCGATGCCGAAGTGGCGTATAACCTATTCAATAGAGCAATGGGTGTAACAGTGACCAAGCAGAAAGTATTAAGCTCTGGTCAAGTAGTCGAGTATCAGGAAGAGTTACCACCCGATGTTCGAGCGATGGAGTTTTGGCTCAAATGTCGGAGTCGTAGCAATTGGAACCCGAGTCAACAAGTCGAACTGTCTGGCAGTCAAGAAAACCCGCTCGCCTTTATTCTTGCGGATATTGCGAAAGAATCAGAGGATGCTTCCCCTCTCCCGAAAATTGTTTAAAAAAGCACCCAATTTAACATAATAACGATAATCTGAACCAAATGAGTTCGCCCATTTTAAAATGTCCCACGAAACGTCTATATTCCGAAGTTTAGTCACCCAATACGAGTGAATAGAAAGTGCATAAACCATGCATAAATGAACACATTTTAAAATCAGAACGAAAGCGCCATTTTCAACACTTTTGTTGTGACTACAATCTAATCGCGCACATATGAACAGAGCTGTCGACTAATCGACAGCAATTCTTGTCTGTTTGCAATATTTCTAACGCCTTCACCTAATTTCTACAAGGGATTACCATAACTCTGAGCGTAATACAAACTCAAAGCCCCTATCTTGAATGCCGTCAGAAGATGGGGTTGCTATTGAAATCGTCCATATTTAACTCGGTAAAATGCCGCCAGAGTGCAGACATAGCGGGGGTCATTTCTTCCGTAGAGAAGCGATACAATTTAATCTTGGCTGGTATAGCAGCAATAGAATCCGAGAATTGCGTCAATCTCTGTTCCTCAAGCTCTTCTTGAACAAAACCTGCGGGTAACCACGCAACACCATGACCAGATAAAGCCATCGACTTCAATGAATGGGTCACTGCATTTTCATAAACAATTTTAAAGTTACACTTGCTCTGCCCCAATGAGCCGTGTTTTTCTAACACCTGCGCAAAGAAAGTGCTAGATGGGTAATTCAACAGCGGAATAGTAGCATTTTTAGCATCTCTAAAAAGTGGTGAACCATCTTCTTTTGTGGCCACAACAGGAATAAGGCAGTCAGTACCAATCGTAACAGATTCCACTTCTGGGTTAGGTATATAAAGACGAGTACCTTTGAATGATAAACCAATCAAGAAGTCAGAACGGTTATCTAAAAAGGATTGTACGGAATCATGCAAATTTTTTGGACAAACACACACCGTTGCAAATTTAAATGCCTCTGCATTGTTGTTAATCATTCGATTTACCACATATTCAGATAGAGAGTGCTGGGTATGAAATGTGATCGTTGTTTCATTATTGTTAACTTGCTTAACCGTTTCTAGCCTAGCGAACTCTATCTGTTGCTTCAACTCGTTTGCGTGTTTTAAAAATCTAAAACCAGCTTTGGTGAACGTAGCCGGATAAGTGTTTCTATTAACTAGATCAGCGCCAAGCCACTCTTCCAATAGCTTGATTCTTCTACCAAAAGCTGGCTGGGTAACATTTCTCGCCTTGGCTGCTTTCGCAAAGCTACCATACTGAGATAGGTACAAAAAATCCTCTATCCACTTTAAATCCATTTTCTTTCCTTGGGATCTTCGCCCTTTAGTATTTACAACCAAATAAAAAAATATTAACAAGCCTGTTAAAAAAAAGCATTATCTTTCGGGCTACGTCGAGCGCTAATGTAATTGGGTGTTAAACATATCACTTACATTGACAGGAGACATAAAATGCATTTAGCACGTTATCCACGTTTGAACTTTGCTCATTTAGACACACCACTTGAGCTAATGGAAAACCTAAGCAAGGTACTGGGCGGTCCGAACATCTGGATCAAACGAGATGATTGCACTGGCCTAGCTGGTGGTGGCAACAAAACTCGTAAGCTTGAGTTCTTGATGGCAGACGCTGTTGAAAAAGGTGCTGACACGATTATTACTCAAGGTGCCACTCAGTCAAATCATGCGCGTCAGACCGCAGCTATCGCAGCTAAATTAAATATGAATTGTTACATCTTGCTAGAAGACCGCACAGGTAGCGACGACCCTGACTACAAATTTAACGGCAACGTCATGCTGGACCAGTTGTTCAATGCAAAATTATCGAAATACACTGGCGGTACCGATATGAATGCAGCAATGGAAGATGTTGCGGCGACATTGCGTGCAGAAGGTAAAAATCCATACATTATCCCTGGCGGTGGTTCTAACCATATTGGCGCGCTTGGCTATGTAAACTGCGCATTAGAGATCCTAAAACAAAGCAATGACCAACAGCTAAAAATCGACCACGTTGTGCATGCAACAGGCAGTGCGGGTACTCAAGCTGGTCTAGTAACTGGTTTCGCAATGACAAACAGCCAGATACCAGTATTGGGTGTCGGTGTTCGTGTCGACAAACCAACTCAAGAAGGAAACGTGTTCAAACTGGCGCAACGTACAGCAGAACATCTAGGCGCTAAAGATGCGGTATCACGTGAAGATGTAGTAGCAAACTGTGACTACGTTGGTGAGGGTTACGGCATTCCTGCTCCTTCGACCATTGAAGCCATCAATATGTTCTCTACTTACGAAGGCATCCTGTTAGACCCAGTTTATTCAGGAAAAGGCGCAGCCGGCTTAATTGATCTGATTCGCAAAGGGCATTTCAAGAAGGGCGAAAACATTGTATTTGTTCACACTGGCGGCTCGCAGGCACTCTTTGGCTACCGCGACAGCTTCGATTTTGCGAACTACGAATAAGCGCTGAGGTAAGAGAAAGTCATGGCCAATATCCTAAGTAATAATGCACATGTTGAGCAGTTAGCCACCCTCAAGAACACCTATGCTCCAGGGGTTTTGATCTCTGTTCTTGTTGGTTTAGCCGCGCTTTATCTATCAAATAACTATGGTGCGCCAGCAATGTTAATGGCTCTTTTACTGGGTATGGCCTTTAACTTTCTTAGCGTGGAACCCGCCTATGCCAAAGGGCTGGAATTTACAGCCAAAACTGTATTAAGAATTGGCGTTGCACTGCTTGGCGTACGAATCACCTTGGGTGATATCACAGCGCTTGGTGTAACCCCAATCATCACAGTCTGCGCGGCCGTCGGTTCCACCATTGCTTTTGGCCTCTTCCTGGCAAAACGAATGGGGTTCAATTCTCACTTTGGTTTGCTCACGGGTGGCTCAGTGGCTATTTGCGGTGCTTCTGCAGCGATGGCTATCAGTGCCATTTTACCGCAGAGCGAAGAGTCAAAACGTAACACCTTGTTCACCGTCATCGCGGTCACCACGCTCAGTACAATCGCAATGGTGCTTTACCCTCTCATCGCGCTTGCACTCGAGCTTAATACAACGGAAATAGGCTTCTTTTTAGGTGGCACGATACACGATGTGGCACAAGTAGTGGGCGCTGGATATAGCGTGTCGGAGGAAGCCGGTAACTTAAGTACCTTTGTTAAGTTATTGCGCGTCGCTACGCTCGTCCCTGTGGTGTTAATCGCATCATTTTTCTTAATGAAGCATAACGCTTCGCATCAAGGTAACAAAGTACAACTGCCCTTTTTCCTCGTGGGTTTTATATTGATTTTTATTGTTAACAGCACTGGGGTAATCCCAGCTGCGCCGCTGGAGTTACTTAACGCGCTATCGTCGAAGTTGCTTCTAATCGCGGTGGCAGCACTCGGTGTGCGAACGTCACTAAAAGACGTATTAACGGTCGGTATAAAACCTATCTTACTCGTTGTTATGGAAACGCTATTTATAGCAGCAGTTATTTTACTCTGTATTTTCTTCACTAGATAAACACTCAAGGAAATAAAATGGAATTTATTAAAACAGCCAACAAAAAAGACAACGTGGTTGATAACGATATAGAAACACGTGCAATCGTCGAAGGCATGCTGAAAAAAATCGAGCAAGAAGGTGAACAAGCGGTCGCTGAATACGCGGAAAAGTTCGATAGCTGGACGTCTGAGTTTGTTTTATCGAGCGAGAAACTGCAGCAACTCATCGACTCTGTGCCTCAAAGCGTCAAAGATGACATCGATTTTGCTCATAAACAGATTCAGCGATTTGCGAATGCACAACGTAACAGCTTAACCGAGTTCTCTATCGAAACAGAAGAAGGCGTCACCTTGGGGCAAAAAGTACTGCCTGTACAAGCCGCAGGATGTTACGTACCAGGAGGCCGATACGCACACGCGGCTTCTGCACTAATGAGTGTCGCAACCGCCAAAGCAGCGGGCGTTCCAAATATTATCGCTTGTTCTCCACCACGCGGTGAAAGCATTAACCCAGCCGTTGCTTACGCAATGCACGTTGCAGGTGCGGATATCATTCTAGAGATGGGTGGCGTACACGCTATCGCGACCATGGCGAATGGTCTGTTTGGTACACCAAAAGTCGACATCATTGTTGGCCCTGGTAACGCGTATGTAGCAGAAGCGAAACGCGCTCTGTTTGGCCCGGTTGGGATTGATGTGTTTGCTGGCCCAACGGAATCGGCCATCATCGCGGATAAGCACGCTGACCCAATGACGATTGCCGTCGATCTGGTTTCTCAGGCAGAGCATGGCATCAACTCCCCTGTTTGGTTATTTACCACCTCACGCGAAATTGGCGAAGAAGTGCTGGCGATCATGCCTTCTGTCATTGCCGATATGCCAAACGCGGATGTTTGCGAAGCATCATGGCGTGATTACGGCGAAATCATCTTCTGCGAAGACAAAGCAGAGCTTGCGAAAGTCAGCGATGAATACGCGTGCGAGCACCTACAAGTCATGACTGAAGACTTGGAATGGTGGAAAAACAACCTTAACAACTACGGCTCTCTTTTCCTAGGTGAAGGAAGCACGGTCACTCATGGCGATAAATGCTCTGGCACCAACCATATTTTGCCAACCAAATGTGCCGCGCGTTACAGCGGTGGTCTTAATGTACAAAAATTCATGAAAGTGCTGACTTATCAACAGATCAGCAACGAAGCCAACCTCATTTTTAGTGCGGCAGGATCTCGTATTTCACGCACTGAAGGCATGGAAGGCCACGCACGTGCTTGTGATTGGCGACTACGAAAGTACTTCCCAGACATGGAATGGGATTTCGAAGTTTACAACCAGAAGTCGTACACCTCTGAGGAAGTTTAGATGGAAAGATTCACCAAATCATTCACTCAACAAGCGCCTATCCCTGAGGAAGGGATCGCGCTTGCTGTAGAGGTGATGCGTACAGGTCGCTTGCATCGCTACAACGTTGATCCAGGTGAAAAAAGCACGACCGATCAACTTGAGTTAGCCTTTGCTCAATACATGAGCATGGATAATTGTTTGGCGTGTGCTTCATGCGGGTATGCTCTTCATATCGCTATGCGCAGCGTTGGGGTCAGTCACGGTGACAAAGTGCTATGTAACGCGTTTACTTTAGCACCAGTACCGGGCGCGATTCATAACACAGGGGCCACTCCGGTACTGGTTGAGATTGATGAAAATCTGTGTATCGACTTAGATGACCTTGAAGGCAAAGCCAATCAAAGCGGAGCCAAATTCTTACTGCTCTCTCATATGCGTGGTCACATTGCGGATATGGATAGAGTGATCGATATTTGCCACCGCTACGACCTCACGCTAATAGAAGACTGCGCACATACCATGGGCGCGAAGTGGAATGGCAAACTTAGCGGCAGTTTTGGCGATGTGGCCTGCTTTAGCACCCAAACCTATAAGCACATGAACTCTGGCGAAGGTGGCTTACTGGTTACTCCGCACAAGAAGATCATAGCAAAAGCGATCATCTACTCAGGCTCTTACATGCTATATGACCGTCACCATGCCGCGCCAGAAATCAGCGAGTTTGACGATGTTCGTCTACAAACCCCGAACTATAGTGGTCGTATGGATAACTTGCGCGCCGCGACCTTGCTGCCACAAATTGCCAAATTGGATGAAGATTGCAAAGCATGGAACTTACGTCACGATATTGTTGCAGAAGTGCTTGCCACCAGCGACAAGATCAAACTAACCAAGCGACCACAGAAAGAGCAGTTTGTTGCCAGTTCCATTCAGTTTAGCCTGCCTACTTTCAGTGCAGAGCGGTGTGTTTCTCTGGTAGAGCGATGTGCCAAACGCGGTGTAGTGCTTAAGTGGTTTGGTAGCAACACCCCTGAAAGTTACACCAGTAAATACGATAGCTGGACCTACCTTAACGACGAAACTCAGTTAGTTAAAACCGATCAGGTGCTGTCTACCCTACTTGATATGCGCCTGCCTCTTACTTTTGACGAACAAGATTGCAGCTTAATTGCCAAGATCATCGTTCAAGAAGTGGAGGCAACCAATGAGTAACCAACTAACTCCTGGTGTTATTGGTGGTATGGGCCCCGAAGCAACGATTGATTTGATGTACCGCGTGTTTGAACAAACCTCAGCGTCAGACGACAGTGGCCACATACGACTGCTAGTCGATAACAACCCTAAAGTGCCTTCACGAATTAAAGCCATTATTGAAGGCACAGGCGAGAGCCCAGCTCCTTGTATGGTTCAAATGGCACAAGGGCTCGTCAGCCAAGGGGCCGACTTTTTAGTTATCCCTTGCAACACCGCTCATTACTACTACCAAGACGTTGCAAGTTCAGTCGATGTCCCTGTGATCAATTTGCTCGATATTACTGCCGAAGCAATGCGCTCACTTGGCTGCTTCAAGATCGGCTTGCTGGGTTCAACCGCTCTACAGATAACCGACATTTATGGCCCGGTATTTAGTAAGCATGGCCTAATCCCAGTTTATCCAGATACACATCATCAGGATGATTTGATGGCGCTGATCAAAGCCATCAAAGCAAAATCATTCACCGATGATGACCTGAAAACTCTGGACGAGCTACAAATCCACATGGCCAACCAAGGTGTGGATTGTCTTGCTCTCGTCTGTACTGAGCTTTCAGTAATTAAAAACAAAATAGAGTCTGATGTACCTGTAATCGATGCGGTAGACATTCTATCCAAGGAAATCATTGAACGCGCACAACAAACTAAACCTAACCTATGAGGGAACGAACTATGAAAAAGACGATTATATTAAGTACTGCAATGCTTTTATCGTTTTCAGCCAATGCCGCCAAATGGAATATTGCGATTGGTGATGGTGCAGGCTCAACACAAGAGATCATTGCTCAAAAGTTTTCTGACATTCTTGCCGATGAAACGAATGGCAAGATAGAAACAGCCCTGTTTGTAAATGGTCAACTAGGCTCAGAGCAAGCTACCGTCAACGATGTCTCTATGGGGCTTCTTGATATGTCTGTTGTGGGTAGTTCCAACCTAGCAGCATTGTCCCCTGCTATTGGCTTATTTACTTATCCATACATGTTCCACAACATCGACGATGCTAAAAAAGCACTAGAAAGTGATGTGACGAAAAAAATTGAGCAAGATGTCCTCAAGCAAGCCAATGTACGCATTGTTTCTTGGACTTATTCTGGCTTTCGCCGCTTAACAAACTCCGATCACCCAGTCACAAAGTTAGAAGATCTACAAGGACTGTCGGTGCGTGTACCGAAAAGCAAAGTGATTCTTGATACCTACAAATCGCTGGGTATTGGTGCAACACCAATCGCGTGGAGTGAAACGTTCGCAGCTTTGCAGCAAGGCGTGGTTGATGGACAAGAAACGCCTTATGCCGCGATTCAGTCAATGAAGTTTGGTGAAATTCAAAAGTACCTGACTGAAACACATTATCTATTCCAAATCGAGCCTGTACTGATGTCAGAAAGCTTATATCAAGCGCAGTCGGATGAGGTAAAACGCGCGATTGATAAAGCGGGTGACGAAGCAGAGCTATACAGCTACGAGTATCTCATCAAGACCGAAGACAAAATCAAACAAGACTTAGTTGCCAATTACGGCATGAAGATCAGCAAGCTCGAAGATGAGCAAAAGTGGATCGACAAACTACAAAAAGACGTGTGGCCAAAGTACTTTGACGAAGTAGGTGGCAAAGAGCGCGTAAATGAGCTTCTGAAAGCACTGGGCCGCGACACTCTATAGACAAAACTAGCCAATGTGGGGAGTCATCCCCGCATTATTTCTACAGGGAAGTAGTATGTTTAAAAATTTAATTGATAATTTCGAAAACTACATCTGCCGAATTCTACTCGTTGCATTCACCTCTATTTTATTTATGCAAATAATTGCGAGGGAAATATTCGACCACTCCATAAGCTGGAGTGAAGAGTCCGCAGTTTATTTATTTGTTTGGTTTGTTTTTTTTGGTGCCAGCAGAGCAATTCGTATAGAAGCTCATAATAGAATTGACTTCCAATATAAATACTTACCTAACAAAGTTGTGGCTATTTTCAAAGTATTAGCAGAGCTATCTTGGTTGATGTTCAATCTCTATTTTTTCTATTTATGCTACGACTTTGTATTTAATAAAATGAATTTATATTGGAAGTCACAAACATTAGGCATTCCTATGAAAATGATTTATATGATCATGCCGCTTGCCTTCCTAATGATGACCATAAGGCATATTCAGGTAAATCTAAAAAAGTTATTTGATCGTGGCGTTGCCGCTGATGCTAGTTTAAGAAACAAACAAGCCAAGGAGATGACATGATTCCTTTAAGTACCACATTTGTTCTTTTTGCAACGTTTTTCTTGCTGTTGCTTATCGGATCCCCTATCGCGGTGGCTTTAGGCGGCGCATCGGTATTATCTTATCTTCAGCTTGATCAAAACCCTATTAAACTGGTCCAGCTAGGCTTTAATGCTATTGGCTCTTTCCCCCTTATGGCGATCCCTGCATTCATCTTCGCGGGCGCCATTATGGAAGCTGCAGGCATTTCAAAACGCTTGGTGCATATCGCTGAAACGTTATCGGGTTCATTCACGGGCGGCATAGGTGCATCAACGGTTGTCGCTTGTATTTTCTTCGGCGCAATATCGGGTTCTGGCCCGGCAACTACTGCAGCGGTTGGGATGTTAATGATTCCAGCAATGATCAAGCATAACTACGGCAAAGACTATTCTTCAGCTTTAACTGCGGCCTCAGGCGGTTTAGGTATTATCATCCCACCTTCTATTCCAATGGTTATTTTTGGTATTTCAGCAATGGGAATCGCAGCACCATTTGAAGCAATCGAAGAATTTGGGCAGTTTCAATCTATATCGATCAGTAAAATGTTTGTAGCGGGCGTGATTCCCGGTTTAATTATGTCGATCAGTATTCTGATCTATAATTACTTCTATTGTAAACGCTCAAAGATCGCACGCTCCGATCATGCTTGGTCTTTCAAAGAATCCGTTCAAGCTTGTAAAGATGGTATATGGTCACTCAGTGCACCCGTGGTTATTCTAGGTGGTATCTACACTGGCTTATTTACCCCGACAGAGTCTGCCATTGTCACTATTTTCTACGTACTGTTTGTCGGCGTATTTATCCATAAAGAGCTAACCTGGAAAGAGTTCACTAAGTGCATTGATTCGACCGCTTGGTTGTCTGGCCGCATCATGCTGATACTGCTTACCGCGACTGCTTTCGGCCGTTTATTAGTAGAAAACCAAATTCCTGTTGTGATTGTTGATGCATTAACAGCCCTAACAACTAATCCTTATATAATTTGGTTGCTGATTATTGGTATTCTTCTGTTTGTCGGGATGTTTATGGAAACATTAGCGGCAATCATGATTTTAACGCCAGTGTTACTACCGGTCACTTATACACTAGGTATCGATCCTGTACATTTCGGTGTTGTGATGATTTGCGCTCTGTCCATTGGCTTTTCAACGCCACCTCTTGGTGAGAACTTATTTGTAGCGTCTGCAATCGCGGAAACGCCTTTTGAAAAAATTACAGCAAAAGTGACACCTATCGTTTTTATTGCGGTAGTAGCTGTTGTCATTATCGCGTTTGTTCCCCAAATTTCGCTCTGGTTACCTAGCCTGTTCTATTAACCAGCAAAAAATAAAGGTGCTGTGCTTTAAAAGTACAGCGCCTTTTTGCTTCCTACAGTTCTAATTTAAGGGAAAAAGTGAAATGAGTAATTTCGCTAGTACAGTGAGAAAATATACCGATGAGATATCAGAACAGACTAAAGGGGTCTTCTCCTCCGTACTTTGTTCATTGCTATTTGCACTTATTCCAGCCTATGTACAATTGCAGCCCACTCTTACAGCCAGTCCTGTGGAAGGAGGAGAAGCCCACTGGCTTGCTGTACAGCGGATAATCTGGAGCTCAATGCTGTTCTTTGTACTATTGTCAGTAACAAATAGAGTCCACCTTTTCAGACAAGCATTAAGCCAATGGAGAATGTGGCCTAAGTATTCCCTATCCGCCCTTTTAGTTGCTCCACAATATTGGCTATTTGTCTGGGCCCCCTCTAATGGAGAAACCTTATCGCTAGCCCTAGGTTACTTCACAATGCCTATTGTTATGGTTCTAGTTGGACGGTATTTTTACAAGGAAACATTGTCACCTTACCAAAAATTAGCTTGTTATTTCGCGCTTTCTGGTACGCTGTACGCTTACGCCCTATCTGATGGTATTTCTTGGGTTGTGCTTTGTGTTGCTTTGGGCTATCCCGTTTATTTTATTCATAGAAAGACTATGTCATTATCCACGGATATTGGATTAGCCATGGATCACCTTTTTCTGATGCCACTGGCCATGATCGGTCTATTTTATCTCTATCCTGCCGACTATTTTTTCACTCTTCCTAAGAGTACATATTTATACTACATTGGATTAGGTATCGTAGCGGTTACACCTATGCTTCTCTATCTATATGCTTACTCCAAACTTAAAGTATCTGTTTTTGGATTACTCGGCTACGTAGAACCCATGTTTATATTCATTGTTGGCCTGATGATCGGAGACACGATATCTTCACAAGAAGTACCGACCTACCTATTCATTATTCTCTCCATAATCGCACTTTTATTAGATAGCCTTAAGAGGCTGAGGTGAAGGTACGGGGTGGACCAAAACGTTACACCCCCTCCCCCACATCTATATATTGGCATCAGAAACTTACCTGATTTTTAAATTCAGAAACTTTCCCTAATGTTGTTTACCACGCTAATCAAAAAGCCTTGCAGCTAAAGCTTCAGCATCCAACTTCACGTACCTACTCAACACTCGGTGGTCCCGATGACCAGAAACCTTAGATACCAGCACGCTGTCATGCCCTGCCTCTATAAGTTTGGATAACCTGTAATGCCTGAGTGAATGCAAGACGAACTCATGCAGTCCTTCTTCATCGGCTGCTTTTCGAAATTTCTTGCTTACGTATTCTGGTAATGCGCTAAAGATTGGATACGTTGGTGCCCTGTCCGTGGTTAACTCCATCCTTTTTCCTAGTATCGCCATTGCCGTAGTAGAAAGCGGAACCTTACGGTCTTCCCCGTTCTTTGTGTTCCATAGCTGTACGTATCGATGTTCAAGGTACACATCGCACCTTCGCAGTTTCAGAACTTCATTCCTGCGACAGGCTGTTTCACTTAACAGCATACAAATGTCGCGTAGTTCTTCCGAGGGTAATCTGGCAACAACCGACTGAACTTGTTCATTGGTTGGAATGAATTGGCGGACGCCGTAATCTTTTGGCAACCGTATCTGTTTAAAAATATCTGGGATTTGTAAGCCAATATCCCGACGAAGCCAATTGAGCATTGCTTGCAGGGCAGCGGCATCTTTCCGAACAGTACCTGGCTTAACACTAGATAGACGATGAGTAATGAAAGAGTTGATGTTATCCCTAGCATAAGGGCTTGTGGTGAGATCTTTGATCAAATAAGAAGAAAAGTAGCGGCTGATTCGCTCTAATCGGTACTTTAACGTCCCAATGTAAGTTTTATGGTATTGCGCTCGAATTTGAACGTAGCTGTCTATACAACACGGAACTGGAGTGTTTAAATTAAGGTTTTGTTGTGGAGTTTTTGTGAGATTGTTCACTAAATACATGGCACAGTCCTAACGGATTTGGATAGGAAGACTGTGCTGAAGGGAGGAATGGCACGCCCTATAGGATTCGAACCTATGACCACATCCTTAGAAGGGACGTGCTCTATCCAGCTGAGCTAAGGGCGCGCTACAGGGAAAGGATTATACGAGTTAAAATGGGTAAATCAACGGCTTTTAGTAACATTCTGATCTGAATGCCTAAAAAAAGGTCACTGAAGCAATGAATGCTCAAAAACACCTCAGAGCAAACGTTTGCGTATGGATGTTAAATAGAAATTCTGCGACAATGCGCCGCAGATTATCTGCCTTCTAAAATTTATAAGGAAAGTCATGACTGCTCAAAATATTGATGGGACTCTCATTTCCCAAACTGTTCGTTCTGAAGTTGCAGCACGAGTAAAAGCTCGCGTTGAAGCTGGATTACGTGCCCCTGGCCTTGCAGTTGTTCTAGTTGGTGAAGACCCTGCTTCTCAAGTTTACGTTGGCAGTAAACGCCGCGCTTGTGAAGAAGTGGGTTTTGTTTCCAAGTCTTTTGACCTTCCGGCATCAACCACTGAAGCAGAATTGCTAGCGTTGATCGATGAGTTGAACAATGACAACGAAATTGATGGCATTTTAGTTCAGCTTCCACTTCCTGCTGGAATTGATAGCACTCATGTTTTAGAGCGTATTCATCCAGAGAAAGACGTGGATGGCTTCCACCCTTATAACGTAGGTCGTCTTGCACAGCGTATCCCTAAACTACGCTCTTGTACGCCGAAAGGTATTATTACCCTGCTTGACCGCTACAACATTAATCTTCGTGGTAAGCACGCTGTGGTTGTAGGAGCTTCGAATATCGTTGGTCGTCCAATGACACTTGAGCTGCTATTGGCGGGCTGCACAACGACGACCTGTCACCGCTTTACTAAAGACTTAGAGAGCTACGTTCGTCAAGCCGACGTCGTTGTTGTCGCAGTAGGTAAACCAAACTTCATTCCTGGCGAATGGATTAAGAAAGGCGCTGTGGTTGTCGATGTGGGTATCAACCGTCTTGACTCTGGTAAGCTAGTTGGCGACGTGGAATACGATAAAGCACGTGAAAGCGCGAGCTTCATTACTCCAGTACCTGGTGGCGTTGGTCCAATGACAGTAGCAAGCCTGATTGAAAACACAATGCTGGCTTGCGAGCAGTTCCATACGGACAAGTAATCGCAGATCGCTAAATACTAAAAAGGCTCCTCTCGGAGCCTTTTTTCTTTATGTTGTGTAAATTTAGTCTAAATCGTTAAAGACTTAAAATCACACCGGCAATGGACGCACTCATCAAGTTCGCCATCACACCTGCGACAATCGCGCGAAATCCATGCTTAGAAACAAACGCACGCTTCTCTGGCACCAATGATCCCAAACCACCAATGAGCATTGCCATGCTTGAGATGTTCGCAAAGCCACATAGTGCAAAAGTCACAATCGCTTGAGAATGTGCACTTAGCTGCGACTTCACTTCTGCAAGTTGAATAAAAGCAACAAACTCATTTACTACGATTTTATTCCCGATCAGAGACCCTGCCGTGATCGCCTCTGCCCATGGAACACCTAACAGCCAAGCAACTGGCGCAAATACGTAGCCCAAAACGAGTTCGAAGCTTAATGGTGTGCCAATAAGATCGCCAAACCATCCCAAAATACCGTTAAGCAATGCAATCACACTGATGAAAGCCAACAGCGTGCCACCAACTGCAACCGCGATACGAACACCCGCCATCGCACCATCTGCCAATGCTTCAACTACATTGGTTGCTCGTGGGGTTTCAACTTGGCTAAGATCGATTTCCTCAGCTTGGTTTGTGTCTTCCGGCATCAGAATTTTAGCCATCAACAAACCGGCAGGAGCAGACATAAACGCCGCCGCGATCAGGTAATTTAAGTCCACACCCAAAGATGCATAACCGACCAACGTACCACCAGCAACCGAAGCCAAACCACCAGTCATTACTGCAAAGAACTGAGAATCCGTCATGTGCTTTAGATAAGGTTTAACCATTAATGGCGCTTCAATCGTACCAACAAAGATATTGGCTGTAGCAGATAAAGACTCAGCACGACCAATGCCTAACAGCTTTTGGATACCACCACCGATAAAGTTAATCATTCTTGGCATAACACCAATGTGGTAAAGGCCAGCAATAAGCGAAGAGAAGAAGACAATAATGCCCAGTACATTAATAGCGAAAGTGAATCCGCCCGTCGCCAAATTGCCGAATAAAAACGCGATGCCTTCCTGACCATAGTTGATTAAGTTCGATACTACGCTGCTCACTGAGTTTAGAGCGTCTCGCCCTGCTGGTACATACAGAACCAATAGTGCAAACAATACCTGTAAGGCAAAAGCAAGTGAGACGGTTCTGAGCTTTATATTTTTTCTATTTGTAGAAAGTAGCCATGCTACGAAGAGTATGGCTACGATACCAATAAGTGAGTTCATAAATTGGGTCCGACAGAAGGGGAATGGTAAAGGCGTCGGATTGTATAGCGGACTCAAAATGCTGCAACTTGAGGTTGTTAACAGTGTGAAAAGTTTCAGTGGTCAATATTTAAACTAAACATTAAGCCATTGAATTTAATAATGATAAACGTTTGCTTTTTGTTATTATTTCCATATGGAAAAATTGTTTATAGATTCAGAAAAATTTTTGTGACAAAAATCACCTTATGTATACGATCGTCATGACTTAGGAATGGAGATATACGGTGCTAATCTTTGATCCCAATGACATGGGTTACCGATCTTCTGTTTTATAAAGTTGATCACCGCAGATATTTTTTTCGGCATGTGCTGTCGGCTCGGATAAACCGCATAGAAAGGCATCGACTGGCTGGCTTTCCATTCCGGCAGCAATTGAATTAACTTCCCAGTTCTGAATTCATCGCCAAGCAAATACGTCGCGAGATAAGCAATTCCCCACCCTGCGATTGCAGCGTCGCGAACCGCTTCAGCAAGATCAACAGAATAGTTACCGGAAACTTTTACGTTGAGTTCCTGCTGATCTTTTGTAAATGCCCATCCGGTGTAATCACGCTCCCAGCTTCTGTAGATCAGGCAGTTGTGCAACGATAGATCGTCAGGTTCCACTGGCTTATCATGTTTAAGCAGGTAGTCTGGAGACGCCGCGACAACAAACTGGCAATCCGTTAATCGCTGGGCAATGTAACCTTCGGGCAAGTGTTCATTGTTGGTTACCCATAAATCCAAGCCTTCAGCTAACATGTCCACCTTGTAGTCGAACAAGTGCACTTCAACCTCAAGTTGAGGATACCGTTCTCTTAGCTCCTGAATGGCAGGAATGATATGTAACGTGCCGAACGATTGCGAGATGCCCAACCGCACAAGCCCAGCCACTTCATCTCTCTGGCTTTCCATTTCCAGCGTCGCGCTGCTGACAGCCTGAACGACCTGCTCACAATGATGATAAAAGGTTTTGCCCGCTTCAGTCGGAGTAAAACTTCGCGTTGTGCGTTGCACCAGCTTAATACCAAGTGAGTTCTCTAATTGGCTAAGTTGTTTACTCACATGGGAGACGGATACGCCGAGGCTTTTTGCTGCCGCCGTAAAGCTTTTATGTTTGATCAATGCAGAGAAAATGACCATTTGAGCAGCACGTTCAGATAACACGAATTACCTCGATTTAAATGCAGTAAAAACTAAGGGCTCCGAAGAGCCCTTAAGAACGATAATTTATTCAGGAACTAGTATGTGATGCGATCAGCTAAGTGGCTAACAGCTAGAGCGAAGTAGTAAGAGCGGTTCCACTTCATCAACACATTGTAGTTATTGTAAACCAGATAAGTTCGACCGTTTTCATCGTCAGGCATAATCAGCCAAGCTTTGATATCGTCATCCAGTTTAGGTAGCGGGCTGCCATCAAACTTGGTGATACCTAATTTGCTCCACTCCTGCAGGTACTTACCTTTCTCTTCGGTTCGACCTTCCAAGTTATGATCAATCCCTTTCGGAACTTTTACCTGACGTCCCCAAGTGTAATTGTCATCCCAGCCGGATTTGCTCAGATAATTCGCTGTTGAAGCAAACACGTCCGCTTTGGTTTGCCAGATATCTTTCTTGCCATCACCATTGCCATCCGCTGCAAAGCGAAGGAAGGAGCTTGGCATAAACTGACACTGCCCCATCGCACCCGCCCATGAACCTTTGAAATTCTCAAGTTCAATATGGCCTTGATCCAGAATCTGAAGGGCAGCCATGGTTTCTTTACGGAAGAACTCTTCACGGCGACCTTCAAATGCCAAGGTAGAAAGCGCGTCTATGACACGGAAGTTACCCGTAAACTTACCGAAATTACTTTCCACGCCCCACAACGCAACAATAAAACGTGGCTGAACGCCGAAGGTCTCACCAATGCGTTTAAGTTCGGTGTAGTGCTCTTTGTATAATTCTTTCGCTTGCTTAACCTTCCACTCTGGGACTGCACGCGGAATGTACTCATCCAGCGTCAGTTTTTTCTCAGGTTGGTTTCGGTCTGCTTTCACTGCTCGTGGCTTATATTCAACATTAGCGAAAGCGGCGCTGATGACCTGCTCGGAGATGCCTTGAGCACGCGCTTCTGCACGCAACTTATCCAGGTATTCCTCAAAACCTTCACTACTTGCAAAGGCTGAGGCACACATGCCAACGCTAAGCAGTGTAGCCAGTATTTTTTTCATATTCCCCTCCTTGAGCAAGGCAGAAGTCTCAGCAAGATATGGAATTATTTCCTGTCTTTTTGCTGAGCTTTTTGTTCTTTATATTTTTCTAACAGATTTTCCGGTGGTGGCGGAACCTGCAGGAAGAAACCATCGTTAATTAATGAGGCTTTCACTTTCTCGATATCCACCTGCGCCAATGTACGACCATCAAGTTTAATCGTCATGACAGCGATAGGCTTACCGAACATCTGCATCAAGGTGTCAGGAACCTGTGAAAAATCATCCTTTTTCGGAATATAGAGATAAGTACCTTCTTTTTTAGAGCTTTTATAAATAGAACAAAGCATGACACGCCTTTTATGCTGATTTAGCCGTTTTTATTACGGATTTAGTTGGAAACGTAAAATTGCCGCAAACTTAATAGCAAATTTGAGATTAATTCACCGAATTGCTTGTTAGAGAACTTGCTGCGCCAAAAGATGAAATATAACATGATAGACCTAGTTTAAGGCAACGCTCTTTCAACAGAGGCAAGAAGTCCACGATGACCCATTCTCCAGACCTTAAAGGTAGCAGCTTTACTTTGTCAGTTTTACACCTTTCTGACAGCAAGATAGAAAAAACTATCGAATTTTTGCAAGAAAAAGTGTCTCAGGCACCGTCATTCTTTGCATCAGCACCTTTAGTTATCAATATATCGAAAGTCGAAGGCGACATTGATTTTCCTAAACTCAAGCAAGGTATTGCCGATGCTGGGTTCATTCCGGTCGGTGTAACGGGCTGCAAAGATAAACGTGTACAGAACCTTGCTTCTGAAGCTGGCTTCGCCATCATGTCCGCTAGTAAATCGCCGAGCCAGGCACCCGCGAAAATGGCGCCGACGAAGTTCGTTCGTACACCGGTTCGCTCTGGTCAACAAATCTACGCGAAAGACGGTGATTTAGTGGTACTAGCACATGTTAGCGCTGGGGCGGAAGTTATTGCCGATGGTTCTATCCATATTCACGGAACTTTGCGCGGGCGCGCAATTGCAGGCGCCAGTGGGCAGCATGAAGCGCGGATTATTTGCCACGATTTACAAGCAGAACTAGTATCTATTGCTGGAGATTACTGGTTAAGCGATCAAATTGAGAGTGAGTATTGGCAGCAGAAAGTAATGATCAGTAGAGCCGAAGAATCATTACATCTCGAAACACTCACGATTTAGTATAAAAAGGAAAACAAATGGCACGCATTATTGTAGTAACGTCTGGTAAAGGTGGCGTCGGTAAGACCACTTCAAGCGCAGCCATCGCCTCTGGCTTGGCTTTAAAAGGCAATAAGACTGCGGTAATCGATTTCGATATCGGTTTACGTAACCTCGATCTTATTATGGGCTGTGAGCGTCGCGTAGTTTATGACTTTGTGAACGTCATTAACGGTGAAGCGACATTAAACCAAGCGCTGATCAAAGATAAGCGCACAGAAAACTTATTTATTCTTCCTGCATCACAAACGCGCGACAAAGACGCACTCACGAAAGATGGCGTACAGCGTGTATTTACCGAATTGGACGAGATGGGTTTTGATTTCATCATCTGCGATTCACCAGCAGGTATCGAGCAAGGTGCTCTAATGGCGCTCTACTACGCGGATGAAGCCATTGTGACCACCAACCCTGAAGTCTCATCTGTACGCGACTCAGACCGTATTTTGGGTATTCTGGATTCGAAGTCGCTACGAGCAGAGCAAGGTTTAGAGCCTGTGAAGCAACACCTTCTGTTGACTCGATACAACCCGATGCGCGTAAACCAAGGTGAAATGCTGAGTGTTGAGGACGTTGAGGAGATCCTTCACATCCCGCTTCTGGGCGTGATTCCTGAAAGCCAGGCGGTGCTTAACGCATCAAACAAAGGTGTGCCAGTAACGTTTGATGAAGAGACAGACGCAGGCATGGCTTACTCTGACACAGTAGACCGCTTACTTGGTAACAAGGTAGATTTTCGTTTCCTTACAGAGGAGAAGAAAGGGCTCTTTAAACGACTGTTCGGAGGATAGACATGTCACTATTAGAATTTTTCCGCCCACAGAAGAAAAAATCCGCAAGTCTAGCCAAAGAGCGTTTGCAAATTATTGTGGCAGAACGCCGCAGCCAAGATGATCCGGCACCGTCTTATCTGCCTCAGTTAAAAGAGGATATCCTGAAGGTGATCGGCAAATACGTAGACATTGACCCGAACATGGTTGATTTAACGTTTGAGCATAAAGACGATGATATCTCGGTGCTTGAGTTAAATGTAAAACTGCCTGACGACGAGAAGTAATTCGGATTTAGGTGTTTGTGAAGTGAAATCAGTCATTGGTTTACTAACAAACACCTACCTTTCTACATTGCACACTGCATAAAAAAGGTTGGCTACATGGCCAACCTTGTTCTATCTACATCTTGCGCTACTTAAGCGCTTTATTCATTTTTTCGCCGATAAGTTCAAGACGCCAGTTTTGCATCACATCAGGCATTCTTGCCGGATCACGGTCCTTTTTCCATACCCAGCTAAGCAACTGATTGATCTGCTTTTTAGAGGCTAGAAACTCAGTCGCTAAGCCAGATTTCTGTGATGCACTTTTCACAATATCTTTCATGTTCTTGAAGACCTGCTTATAGCCTGGGTAGTCCATAAGACGTTCAATTTTCTCAGGGTATTCATCCGCAGGTGTCTGCTTGGCTTTTTTAACGATATCAGCAATCTTTGCACCGTGACGGTTAACGGCTCGGATATCAATGCCTTCCGCTTCCATTTTCTTGAAGCTTGTTAAACCAAGGCGAGCAACTGTTAATAAGTCCCCTTCTTTGAAAACAAAGTTCAGAGCAAGGTCACGTTTGATTGCCTGACGGTAACGCCAAGTCGCCAACGGCTTTAAGATAGCCAACTCTGACGGTTTCAGTTGCCATGCACCTTTGATATCAAGATACGCATTTTCTTCGTTCACTTCACGAATACGCTTCGAAACAAGTAAATCGCTCTCTTGCTGCACCGCATGCCACCAGCCAGCTTCGGTGACTTTATCGAGCAAGATTTCGTAAAGCGGCAGCAAGTAGTGTACGTCAGCCGCAGCATAATCAAGCTGCTTTTGCGTCAGCGGACGAGCCATCCAGTCTGTGCGAGACTCGCTCTTATCCAGTTCAACACTCAGATATTCTTCCACTAGCGTTGCAAAGCCTGTTGATAGCCCATGCCCAAGAAACGCAGCCATAAGCTGAGTATCGACCATAGGAAATGGCGTGCAACCAAACGCATTCTGGAACACTTCGAGATCTTCACCACACGCATGCAGGACTTTTAATACCGAGGTATCTTTCAAAAGTTCAACGAAGGGTGACATGTCCGTCAGTTCTGTCGGATCGATTAAGGAAAGATTATTGCCGTCGAAAAGCTGAATCAAACCTAGCTGTGGATAGAAAGTTCTGATCCGTACAAATTCCGTATCCAACATAACGACATCTGCGTCTCTGGCTTGAGTGCAAACTTGTTCTAGGTCTTTGTTTTTAATAATAATCTTATAATTCACATGCTTCTCGCTATAAAAAATGCCAGCAAAACGCTGGCATTCTATCATTTTTTAATTCCGGCGACTTCACGAAATCGACTTATGCGCTCTTCTTCGCAAGCTCTGCATCGTTTTCTTCACGAAGAACACGGCGTAGAATTTTACCTACGTTAGTCTTCGGTAATTCTTCACGGAATTCAACCAGTTTTGGCACCTTGTATCCCGTTAGATGTTCGCGACAATGCGCAATCACTTCATCTTTCGTTAAGCTTGGATCGCGTTTAACGACATAGATTTTCACCAGCTCACCAGAAACATCGTTAGGCTGACCAATCGCTGCAACTTCCAGAACTTTACCGTGCAATGCGACAACATCTTCGATTTCGTTCGGATAAACGTTAAAGCCAGAGACCAGAATCATATCTTTTTTACGGTCAACAATATGCAGGAAGCCTTCGTCGTCAAACTTAACAATATCACCGGTTGATAACCAGCCTTCTTGGTTGATGGTGTCTTTGCTGGCCTCCGGACGCTGCCAGTAACCTTGCATCACTTGAGGGCCACGAACCTGAAGCTCACCCGTTTCAGTATTTGGCAGAGCATTGCCATCTTCATCAACGATACGAACTTCTGTCGACGGAACAGGCAAACCAATAGACCCATTGTATTCGATAAGATCATGCGGGTAAGCGGCCACCAGAGGAGAACATTCTGTCAGGCCATAACCTTCTAGCAGATAGCAACCTGTTGTCTTCAGCCATTTTTCTGCAACGGCGCGCTGAACGGCCATGCCACCACCAACAGACAGTCGCAGATTGCTAAAGTCCAGCTCATGGAAGTCTTCATTGTTAACCAGAGCGTTAAACAGCGTGTTAACCCCGGTGATAGCAGTAAATGGATGCTTTTGTAACTCTTTTACAAAGCCCGGAATATCACGTGGGTTGGTAATCAACAGGTTACGGCCACCCATTTCGATAAACAGCAGGCAGTTCACGGTTAATGCAAATACGTGATAAAGCGGTAATGCGGTCACAACCAGTTCTCTACCAGGAGTCAGCACCGGGCCATACGCACCTTTCGCCTGCAATACGTTTGCAATCATATTGCGATGGGTCAGAATCGCGCCTTTCGCCACACCCGTCGTACCGCCAGTGTATTGTAAAAATGCAATATCATCGCCAGACATAAATGGCTTCACGTACTGTAAACGACGGCCTTTGCCTAACGCTTTACGCATTGAAATCGCACCAGGCAGGTTATATTTTGGCACCATACCTTTAACGTATTTCACGACAAAATCGACAATCGTACCCTTCGCTCGCGGCAACATCTGCCCAAGGCTGGTCAGCACAACATGTTTTACAGAGGTGTTCTCAACAATTTGCTCTAACGTATTAGCAAAGTTAGAAACAATCACGATCGCTGTTGCACCAGAGTCGTTGAGCTGGTGTTCAAGTTCACGAGGAGTGTATAACGGGTTCACGTTTACCGCGATGCAACCTGCACGCAAAATACCAAACAGCGCAACGGGGTATTGAAGCAAGTTAGGCATCATCAGAGCAACTCGGTCACCCTTTTTTAGCTTTAACTCATTTTGTAGGTAAGCGGCAAATGCACGACTACGCTCTTCCAGCTTTCGGAAGGTCATAACCGAGCCCATGTTCATAAATGCTGGTTGGTCTGCGTACTTTTGTACAGACTGCTCAAACATTTCAACCAAAGACTCATATTGGTCTGGGTTAATGGTTTCAGGTACGTCACTTGGATAACGTGAAAGCCATGGTTTATCCACGATATTACTCCTCGTTCATCGCTGTCTTACGATAACAGCCTTTTTATTTTGAGGGCCATTACAGCACAGCGAAGGTGCTTGAGCACGAAACTCCCAAACACTTGTTTAAATTTTGTTAACTACACCAAGAATTCCGTCTGAAACTTCGAGTATTTGCTCTAAATGACAGTGATGACCTCCCGAGACAGTAATCACTTGTGGTGAATTCTGCCCCCAATCAGCTTGGCTGGAAGGTAAATTTTTGAATCCTTGGTCGCCCAATACGATCAGGTGTGGACAACGTATTTGGCTGGTGATTGAGTCCGCATGCTCTTGCGCCATTCGGTAAAGCGAAGCGCATTTTAACTTAGCGTCATGTCGCCAAAACCAGACATTTTCACGCTGTACTGTTCCGCGTTCTACGATTGGCAGAAGCTGTTCAGCGGTCAGCTGGTTGGCTTGCATGCGTAACTTTAGAGCCAGTTCAAAAGAAGATAGGGATCGTTCAGGCTTATTTTGTTGCCGATGTCGACTCAAAACGCCATCACGAAGTCTTTGCAAACTATTAGAAGGCGCCTCGGTAAGAGGACCAGCACCTTCGATTTGCACTAACGCTTCGACCTGCTCAGGAAACGCAGCACTATAGCAACTTGCGACTAAAGCACCAAGTGAATGACCTACTAATACCAGCCTGTTTGGCGATAATTCATCCAATAACTCATATAAGTCGGCAATATAATCGTGGAAAAGGTAATAATTGTCGGATGATTTGTGGCTGGACAAACCATGCCCAAAATGATCAATGGCTAATAAATGTAGAGTTGGGTTGAGCTGATGCATTTGCCCCATCAACGCTTTGAAGCTACCTGCGTTGTCTAACCAACCATGAAGAAAAACGACTGACAAGTCAGCCGTTTTTTCATTACCTATTTCAAGGGCTGCCATTGTTCCGGCAGCAAGTTCAAATCGACGCTCTTGCATAGCAGATTATTTGACCTGTTTGATGATTCTGCCATCTTGCGGAAAATCGTGACGGTCCATACGACAGTTAATTGAATAGCAAGGGTAAAGGAAAAGTGGTGTATCGTAAGTTCGTACTCGCTCTTCTATCGTCCATAAACGGTAGCCCTGACCTTTCATCAGAGGGAAGATGTATTCACGCTCGCCGATTTTCCCTTCTTCTTCACCCGCACTTTTTCCGACCACTGTGACTAAACGCCCTTTGCTAAATGCCACAGGCTCTAAATAACCATCGAAGTAAACGGCAAAACGGCCTGCTGGTTCAGCACTAATATCGGGCTTGCCCGTCTCGCTAATGGGTAAATTAACGATTTCTACGCGCGTTTTGTCTTTGAAGTTGTCGACTTTAGCGATGATCCCCCCTAGACGGACATCACTATTTACAAGCCCTTGCGACTCAGCAAACGTTTTATAGTCTGTGAGAACTTGCTCAGTTGTTGCATTCAATTCTTCAGGAAGAGAACTGCACGCCGACAGCCCAAATGCAGCTAACAAAACCAGAAAAATGTGTCGAGAAAATGTCATAAGCTACCATTGAAATCTATTTATCGGGAACGAATGAGTTTCGTCCATTACACATAAGTATCGACACCAAGCAATTGAGCCAGTTCCTCTTTTTTCGCTCGATTCATGACATCCATGTACTGTTCCATCGCTTTTCGTGCATTTCCCTCGGGAAGATCGTACTGCACTTGTGCTCTGTGAATCTGGGATTCATCCACTTGCTTTATGGAATGCGCGACCGCACTAGCAACTTTAGACGCCTGACCGACAGGTTGCTTAATCTGAGATTTTGTTACCTGCTTCTTTTTACTGACTTTGTTCGTGCGAGTCGAACCTGCTATCAGCGAGGGCGGTAATCCATTAATCGACGCCATAACGTTCCATAAAAAAGCGGGGTAATCCCCGCTTTTATCTCAATCTAAATTATTCGCGGCCCGGAAGTTTCTTCCAGGTCACATTATCGCGCAGATAAACCGGACTTGATTCTTCAACCGGAACCGTGTTGCCTTTTTCTAACTCTTGCTTGGCCAGAATCACGATGTCTTGAGAATCAGGGTAAAGTACGTCACTTGAAGTAACACTGAATGGCAAATTGGCCAGCTCTTCCTGATAAGCCCCCCAACCGGTACCTGCCGTTGTCCAGGTTTTATCGTCGGCTTGAGCTTCTTCAACCAGACGTGCAGGCGGAATCACACACTCTTCATCCACACCGGCCCACTCACCATTTTCCTGGCGAGAATAACGCGCCCAGTACACTTCACTCATGCGTGCATCAATAGCAACGGCAACATCCGTCGAACCATGAAGACGGTAGCTTGCTTGTGCCATCGCAGCGAGTGTTGACACACCAATCATCGGCAATTCAGCACCAAACGCTAAACCTTGTGCAATGCCGATACCGATACGAACACCTGTGAAGCTACCCGGACCACGACCAAATGCCAGTGCATCCAGTTCTTGTAGAGTCAGACCCGCTTCTTTCAACACTTCATCAACCATAGGTAAGACTTTTTTCGTATGGTCACGAGGTGCAACTTCACTGCGTGAAATCACTTGATCATTAACCAGTAGTGCAACTGAACAGTTTTCAGTTGATGTATCGATGGCAAGAATTTTTGCGCTCATTTAACTCTCTACAACTCTATTTGATTTGATTATGCCACAACACAGGTCTGTGGCTGATTATCCTGCTTTAAGGAAAGCTTTGATTCGTTCTAAATCTCGTGTTCTTGGAATCGGCGGTAAACTTCCCAAGAAGGTGCCACCATAATCTCGGGTCACCAAGCGATTATCACAAATGATCAATGCTCCATGATCTTTCTGATCCCGAATCAAGCGTCCTACGCCCTGCTTTAACGTAATCACCGCATCTGGAATTTGCACTTCAGCAAAAGGCTCGCCGCCACGCAGTCGACAATCTTCGATTCGGGCTTTGAGGAGCGGGTCATCAGGGGCGGTAAACGGTAATTTGTCGATGATAACACAGCTCAGCGCATCACCTCTAACATCGATCCCTTCCCAAAACGCACCCGTTGCCACCAGCAACGCATTTCCGAGCTCCATAAACTCAGCCAAGGTTTTTTGTTTACTCATTTCACCTTGCATCAGAACAGGCAAATCCAGCGTTTCACGGAACTGTTCACCCAACTCACGCATCATGCTATGAGAGGTACACAGAAAGAAGCAGCGTCCCTGGTTCTCTTCAATGACTGGCGCTAACATTCTCACCAGTTTATCCGCGAGCCCCGGACTGTTTGGTTCTGGTAAATAACGAGGTACACATAAGCGCGCTTGTTTTTCATAATCAAACGGCGATGGCAACGAAAACTGCTGTTTGGGCTTCAGACCTAAACGCTCGGTAAAATGTTTAAAATCTCCCGACACCGCCAAGGTTGCGGAGGTAAAGATCCAAGACCCCTGCTTAATTTCAATTTGCTCATGAAACTTATCGGCAACGGAAAGCGGAGTGATGTGCAACGCAAAATGACGGGGTGAAGTGTCATACCAATAGGAATAACCAGTGATGTCGACGTCACAAACACGGTTGATCCGACCTTTAATTAAATTGGCACGTTCAAATGCGGCATCCAGCAGTTGGCTACGGCCTAATGCAATTTTGAGAACATCAATGGCAAGATCGAGACTGTCGGTTAGCCGAACCAGTTCACGCTTGATGGATTCCGACTGCATCGCTTCTCGCCAGTTGCCACGAAATCCAGGTTCGCCAAGCACAATTCTCATGTCCATGGCACTTTGCAGTAACTTATCCCCGACCTTCTGCAATTGACGCATGTCTTTCGCTTCGGTTCGGTAAGCAATTTCAATGTCTTTAGCCAAATCATGAATTTGACGGCTAGAGACCGTCTGCCCAAAATATTCACTGGCAATGTCGGGTAACTGATGCGCTTCGTCGAAAATAAAGACGTCCGCCTCCGGGATCAACTCTCCAAACCCGGTTTCTTTAATCGCTAGGTCAGCAAGAAACAGGTGATGGTTCACCACAACCACATCGGAATCCATGGCTCGTTTGCGTGCTTTTAGTACAAAACAGTCGGTATAGCTTGGGCATTCTTTGCCCAAACAATTGTCGTTCGTCGATGTAATCGTCGGAATGATCATGCTGTCTTCCGGCAAATCTTCGCAGTCACCTAAGTCACCCGTTTTAGTTTCGGAAGACCACGATCTCACCTTAACTAATTGAGTCAGCAACGTGGGATCCGACTCGTTAGTGTGGCTTTCCACCATCTGACGGCTAAGGCGATCCAGACAAAGGTAGTTGGAGCGCCCTTTCAACAGCGCTACCTGACCATAAAAGCCCAGTGCATTCACCATGAGAGGTAAATCTCGATGGTACAGCTGCTCCTGCAGGTTTTTAGAACCGGTACTGATGATGACTTTCTTGCCGCTTAACAGAGCAGGAACTAGGTAAGCAAAGGTTTTGCCTGTTCCTGTCCCGGCTTCCACTACCAGTTGACTCTGATCTTTGATCGCACTACTGACGGCTTCTGCCATATCAATTTGGGGCTGGCGAGCCTGAAAGCCCGGTATAGCTTTACCTAAAGCGCCCTCAGAGGAGAATGTTTTTGCGATCATATCTGGGTCTGATTAGAAAAATTGCCGAGATTATAACAGACGATTGGCGCAGACATCAGCCTACAATATGACCTGCTTATTACTCATCGTAGATATTTTGTTGAAACCAGTCCCAGAATAGATTATTTATGGTGGAACATTGCGGTACGGTTGGTTCCTGTCAGCCAACGCACTTTTCGTACGCTTCATTTTTATTGCATGGAAGTCCCTAGTTTATGGAAAAGAAAACCCTGTTAACCCATTGTTCAGACGCTCCGGGTTTAATCTCAAAAATCACTAACATTTGTTACAAGCATCAACTAAATATCATTCACAATAACGAGTTTGTTGATAATACCAGCGGGCACTTTTTCATGCGCACAGAGTTGGAAGGTTACTTCAACGATCACACTCTTCTCGCCGATTTAGACCAGGCTTTACCTGCCGGTGCAAAACGCACGTTGGTTAGCTCCCGCCGTAAGCGTATCGTTATCTTGGTAACGAAAGAAGCGCATTGTCTGGGCGATATTCTGATGAAAAATTACGATGGTGGCTTAGATGTTGAAATCGCGGCGGTCGTTGGTAACTACGACAAACTGCAAACGCTGACTGAGCGATTTGATATTCCTTATCACTATGTGACGCATGAGGATCTCAGCCGCGAAGAGCACGAACAAAAAATGCTCGAAGTCATCGGCCAATACGATGCGGACTACATCGTTCTAGCGAAGTACATGCGCGTATTAACTCCGTCATTTGTTGAGAAATACCACCACAAAATCATCAACATTCACCACAGTTTCTTACCAGCGTTTATTGGTGCGAAGCCTTACCAACAAGCCTATGACCGTGGGGTTAAGATCATCGGTGCTACAGCGCACTTTGTGACCAATGATTTGGACGAAGGCCCGATCATTAAGCAGGACGTAATTCCTGTCGACCACAACTTTAGTGCACAGGACATGGCGCAAGCAGGTCGTGATGTCGAGAAGAACGTCTTAAGTAAAGCGCTTAATAAAGTGTTGAATGACCATGTCTTTGTCTACGGCAATAAGACCGTGATTCTGTAATAAGCTCTTCCGTCACATACCAGAACGACAAATAAACCCGCCTCTTTGGCGGGTTTTGTCTTTTCAGCACTATCCTGAGCTTTTAACGTTATAACTAAGCGATCTGCGCCGAAATTTTTCCATTTACTTACAATCATTTACCTCACGAATAATTTGGTTTATAAATCAATCTCCTTATAATAAACCAATTTAATAACGAGGAATTAAAATGAAAAAAACGTTAGTGGCTTTTCTGATTGGGATGACTTTACCTGCAACCACAATGGCAGATACTGACACTCTTAATCCTTTTCAGAATGATGTATCCACACGAATTATTGGCGGAGAGCCAGCCAATACAACAGACTGGAGATTTATTGCTTCAATCGTACATAAAGACCAGCCAGCCTACCTTGGCCACTTCTGTGGTGGTAGTTTCCTTGGCGGAAAATACGTATTAACCGCAGCGCACTGTGTTGAAGACACCAATGCAGATGATATCGATATCGTGCTTGGCCTCTACGACCAAACAAATGAGTCTCAAGCGCAGCGTATCGCAGTTCAAAATATCTATACACATCACGCCTATAATAGTTATACAACGAACAATGATATCGCCCTTATCGAACTTGCACATAGTGTCGATAGCGCGACTATCGAATTAGCAACGCCTACAGTATTAGATATTGTGCAAACAGGGGACAAGCTCCATGTCGCGGGCTGGGGCAATACCTCGACCACAGGTACAGTATTCCCAACCGTGCTACAACAAGTGGATCTGGAATATGTAGACCGCGCTACGTGCCAAAATCTGGAGGGAAATTATTCCAATGTATCAGATGATGGCATTTGTGCTGGGTACATCTCGGGAGGAAAAGACAGCTGTCAAGGAGATAGTGGCGGACCGCTCATTGTCGATGATAATGGCATCAACAAACTGCTGGGTGTGGTTAGTTGGGGTGAAGGGTGTGCTCAACCTGAGGCCTATGGCGTTTACGCCAACGTGGCCCACTTTCAGCACAACGGCTGGATAGATAGCCATCGCAATACCATCAGCTATACCCAGTATCGAGATCTTCGTCTGGTTGAGAGAAAAGCTCAACAGGAGACCTTTACCATTCGTAATGACGAGGTAGACTCTCCACTCAACATCACCGATGTTACCCTATCAAGCGGACTAACAATTGCCGAAAACACTTGTATAGAGACCCTGAGTCCTTCTGAAAGTTGTCAAATTACGGTGGGCTACTACCCAACTTATGCAGCTTCAGTGGAAACGATTGAAGTCACCACCGATCACCCGAAACTACCTAAGCTTTCGACCACCTTTGAATATATGGGTGTTGATAAGGCCAGCAATTCGTTGAGCAGTGCCATTCCGCTGACAGGTGTTAATGTTTATACCAATAATTACGCTTGGACAGCCGAAAATGGTGAACTTCACTCTGCAGATATGGGCGCTGCTACTGGTGAGTCTATCTTGTACCTCACTGATCTGCCTAAAGGCAAACTGACGATGGATCTGAAAGTGTTACCCGATGGTTTTGACTATTTTGTCGTCTATATTAATGGTCAAATGTATGATTACACCAACCAGCTTCTAGATTACACCGAGGTTTCAGCCGATCTTTACAGAACGTCAAATACGGTTATGTTGGCTTACGTGAAAAACTACGCAGAGACTGGTGGTTTTGACGCACAAGCGAATATTCGTAATATCAAAATGGCGGCTAGCGCGGATAACAATGGCGATAATAGTGTTAAGAGCAAATCCAGCTCAGGTGGCAGCTTATCTATTGGTCTGTTAATGCTGCTGGCTGCTGGCTCATTCCTTCGCCGAAAAAGAGGATAATCAGATGAAATATGCATTCAAAACAGTACTGCTTAGCTTGAGCTCTATCAGCTTGGCCGCTTGCTCAGCGAATGCAGAGATGCAAGAAAGTCTCACATCTGAGCACCAAGCAATGATGGTTGAAGCTTACCGAGTTAGTGAGAGTACGATTTCATTTATCGCCGAGTCGACAGGCTGTAGTCAAAACGATGACTTTAGCCTGAAAGTCGAGCAAAATTCTCAAACAAAGGTTCTGGTCACCATCGTCAGAGACAAAATGGATCATTGTAAACGAATGCCGTTTTCAAAGACCTTCACATTACCTTTGGGCGAAGAGTTGCAAGGCAAAAAGCTTTCCATCTCAAACCCAATGGGCAAGTCACTGACTAAAAAGTAATTCTCTAATTTAAAGGGAGCCTCAGCTCCCTTTTCATCTTCTACAACGAGAAAATTATCAACGAACTTGTTGAGACGGCAGTAATAAGCCAACCTCTCGCTCGAACGAGCTTGCTTTTATGCTTCAGACTCGACAATCGCCTTTAGTGAATGCGGATGAAGTTTGATACACACCCCTTGGTATTTAAATGCCACCGTTGGGTTGTTGAGGCGTTCCCCTTCCCCTTTCGGACTCGATAATTTGGTTTTCACGCCAATTTCTTCCAACTTTTCAAACTGCGCACCGAAATCCGGGTAAGTGTGTCTTAGATCAGCGAGAAACTCATCCGCCGTATCCGCATGAGACGGGATGACAAACTCTACATGCTCCCAACCTTCTGTTGGGTAAATTTTGCCTTCTGCCGGATACGGTAATTCCAAACACTCAATTTTCCACCCCCGGCTTTCTAGCATGTTTTCAAACTCAATCACGATGATTGGACGGCCATTGATATGCGCCTGAGAAATGACTTTACCGTACTGAGCCCATGCTTGATGGGCTTGTTGCGCCGTTTGAGTATCGTTGATACGCAACGCAATATGGTCAGCCTGAGCCAAACTCAAATCCAAGTGAAGCATTGAAGCCAGTGCTTCAATTTTTTCCACAAACGCGTCCAAGTCCTGGAGCATCAATTCGGGTGTTAAGCGTTTTTCTACTAATTCAGTCGTCATCGGTATTCTCTGAAAGGAGGATTTTGTCTTTTATAGAGTCGCAATAGTAAACCTAAAGCGCCTTATACCCAAATAGCTTCACTATGATGGGTTCAGCGAGGCAGGGCTTGTTTGGATGTACATTTCCATTCAGTCGAAAAAGTATAAATTTCCCCAAATCCTCTCTGTATGAAAAGCAATAAAGTTGTTATCATTAGCGCCATTTTTGTGAACTCCAACAGAACTCGACTCTGATTATAACGGGTTCTTAGTCCTCGAATTGAAGGAAACTCGTGTGAATATCCAAGCACTTATTAATGACAAAGTATCTCAGGCTCTAGAAGCCGCTGGCGCACCTGCAGGCAGCCCTGCAGCCGTTCGTCAATCAGCAAAGCCACAATTTGGTGACTACCAAGCAAACGGCGTAATGGGCGTTGCTAAAAAACTGGGTACTAACCCACGAGAATTTGCACAGAAAGTACTGGATGTTCTAGACCTTGACGGTATCGCGAGCAAAACAGAAATCGCTGGCCCTGGTTTTATCAACATTTTCCTAAGCGAAGAGTTCTTGGCGAAACAAGCGGATGCAGCACTAGCAGATTCACGTCTGGGTGTAGCAGAAGAAGAAGCGCAAACTATCGTCGCTGACTACTCGGCTCCAAACGTTGCAAAAGAAATGCACGTTGGTCACCTGCGTTCAACCATCATTGGTGACGCTGTTGTACGTACTCTTGAGTTCTTGGGCCATAAAGTGATTCGTGCGAACCACATCGGTGACTGGGGTACTCAGTTCGGCATGCTTATCGCTAACCTTGAGCGTGTACAACAAGAGTCTGGCGAAGTGTCTATGGAGCTGGCTGACCTTGAAGCCTTCTACCGCGAATCTAAAAAACTGTATGATGAAGACGAAGAGTTCGCAGTAAAAGCGCGTAACTACGTGGTGAAACTACAAAGCGGCGACGAGTTCTGCGCAGAAATGTGGAAGAAACTGGTTGACGTAACCATGATCCAAAACCAACGCAACTACGACCGTCTAAACGTTTCACTAACTCGTGAAGACGTTATGGGCGAGAGCATGTACAACGACATGCTACCTAAGATTGTTGCAGACCTAAAAGAGCAAGGTCTTGCGGTTGAAGATGACGGCGCGCAAGTTGTTTTCCTAGACGAGTACAAGAACAAAGACGGTGAGCCTATGGGCGTTATCGTTCAAAAACGCGATGGCGGCTTCTTGTACACCACAACAGATATCGCATGTGCAAAATACCGTTACGAAGAACTGGGTGCGAACCGCGTACTTTACTTCATTGACTCTCGTCAGCACCAACATCTAATGCAGGCTTGGACTATTGTTCGTAAAGCTGGCTACGTGCCTGAGTCAGTTTCTCTTGAGCACCACGCATTCGGTATGATGCTAGGTAAAGATGGTAAGCCATTCAAGACTCGTGCGGGCGGTACAGTACGTTTAGCGGACCTTCTTGATGAAGCAGAAGTTCGTGCAGCGCAGCTGATCGAATCTAAGAACCCAGAGCTAGATGCAGAAGAGAAAGAGAAGATCTCTAAAACAGTTGCGATGGCAGCAGTTAAATACTCAGACCTTTCTAAGCACCGTACGACTGACTACGTGTTTGACTGGGATAACATGCTTGCGTTCGAAGGCAATACTGCACCATACATGCAGTATGCATACACTCGTGTTGCTTCTATCTTTGCAAAAGCAGGTGTTGCCATGGATGACCTTCAAGGTGATATCCAGGTTACTGACGAGAAAGAAAAAGCGCTCATCGCAAAACTTCTACAGTTCGAAGAAGCGGTTCAATCTGTCGCTCGCGAAGGTCAACCACACATTATGTGTAGCTACCTATTTGAACTAGCAGGCCAGTTCTCTAGCTTCTACGAAGCGTGCCCTATCCTAGTTGCAGAAGACGAAGCTGTTAAACAAAGCCGTCTGAAGCTTGCTGCACTAACAGCGAAGACCATCAAGCAAGGTCTGTCTCTACTAGGTATCGAAACGCTAGAGCGCATGTAAGCGAATCTTAGCTAACGCTTAAAAACAAAGGCTGACGTGAGAGCGTCAGCCTTTTTGTTTATACTGAATTCAATCAATACAATTAAAAATGAATTGGAAAACAAAATGAGTTTTGAATTGCACCCTCAATTAGCAAAAGACACCACTGTTATTGGTCATTTTCCACTTTGCGTTGCTCTGCTACATAAAGATAATGCCGTACCTTGGGTAATTCTGGTTCCCAAGCGTGCGAACTTAAAAGAGCTGCACCACTTACCCATGCACGATCAGAGACAGTTCTTGTTAGAGTCTCAGGCGGTGAGCCAAGCTCTAGAAGCGACATTCCTTCCAGACAAGCTCAATATGGGAGCACTGGGTAACATGGTACCTCAACTGCATATTCATCATATCGCACGCTTTAAAGATGACGTCGCTTGGCCCGGGCCTGTTTGGGGCAACACTAAAGGTGAATTCCGCAGTGACGAAGAGCAAGATGAAGTCCTTGGGCGCATTCAGAATGTATTGTCACTCAGTTCTATTTTCCAAAAAGTATAGATCTGGCGCAGACTCCAGAGACGAAAAAGCCGCCCGTTAATATGGCGGCTTCTTTATGTCCGACGGTTTACATCGTCACTGTCAGTGAGAGTCCATCTTGCCGCGTCACCGCATAACGCATGCGAATCACATGATGTGCTTTATTGGTGTCAACCAAACGGGTGATACGTCCTTTGTTGATCCACACACTCAGCATTGCGTCGGCACCATCTTCACTCATGCCAAACTGCTTTGCCAACTCGGACTGCGACACCGCGCCGTTATCTGCAATATAGTTATAAAGCTGTTTTAAGATCATGCCACTTGTACCTCCAGCGAACCTTGCTGCTTCTTACCAATGCGCTTAAAGACACGATAAGTACCAAAGAAGATCGCCACGATCACTGCCATCCATATACCGCTTGTAACTGGGCTGTCCGCAAAGTGCATCATTTGATGATAGAAAGTCGCCGTTAGGTAAGCCAGCCCCATCGTCCAAACCGCAATAAAACGAGCAAAGTTATTACCAAATTCACGCACATACGCCCCCATTGCAGCAACACATGGCGTGTACAGCAGAATGAAGATTAAGTACGCAAACGCAGCATGGCCAGAAACAAACTGAGATTTAATGTTGCCAAAAATAGAGGCATCAATTTCTTGCTCTTCTGCTACCGCATATGAATCGGTTAAGTCACCAACCTCGATGCCTAATGGATCTGAGTAACTAAGACCGGCAAGGTTCTCAGGTATACTCATTACTGCTTCTTCTAAGCTACCTATTAGGTCGTATTCCGCTTCGTCACCGTCAGTTGGCGTGGTATATAAGCTGTTCAGCGTACCGACTACGGCTTCTTTAGCGAAGATACCGGTAATAATACCCACTGTCGCAGGCCAGTTATCCTTTTCGATACCAATTGGCGCAAACACGGGGGTGACAACCTGTGACGCTTTTGAAAGTACAGATTTCTCGCTATCTTCATTACCGAAGCTGCCGTCAGTACCAAGTGAGTTTAGAAAGCTAAGTAGCGCCACCACAATAACAATGGTTTTACCTGCCCCGAGTACAAAACGCTTGAGCTTTTGCCAGGTTTTAATCACAACATTCTGCAGTGTCGGTAGCTCGTAGTTAGGCATTTCCATGACAAAGCTGTCACTGCTACCCGGGTAAAGGGTATTTTTAAGGAACAGGCCGGTGAAAATGGCAGCCACAATGCCAAGCAGGTAAAGCGCAAATACAACGTTTTGACCTGAATCAGGGAAGAACGCTGCTGCAAACAATGCGTAAACAGGTAGGCGAGCACCACAAGACATAAACGGAACCATGGATGCTGCCAGCTTACGTTCACGTTCTTGATCAAGAGTTCGGGTAGCCATAATAGACGGGACATTACAGCCAAACCCTAAAACAAGCGGTACAAAGGCTTTACCTGGCAAGCCGATTTTCTGCATCACTTTATCCAGAACAAACGCCGCGCGAGCCATGTAACCAGAGCTTTCTAGTACTGCGAGGAATAAATATAGACAAGCAATGACTGGAATAAAGGTAGCGACCGTTTGAATACCACCACCAATACCATCAGCAAGCACAGTCACTAGCCATACAGGTAAGTGATCATCAAGTAGGTAATGGCCACCATCAACCAGTAACGCACCGACTCCGATATCAAAGAAGTCAATAAATGCGCTGCCGATATTAATCGAGAACATAAACATCAAATACATGACAGCAAAGAAAAACGGAATACCTACCCATTTATTTAAGATAAATTGGTCTAGCTTTTCTGTCACACTGCGACTGAGTTTGCCCTCACTACGGCGAATCTTCTTACACTGCTCATGCAAATGCGTATATTTGATATCCGCAACATGTAAATCAATATCCAGACCAAGCTTTGCAATCGACTCTAAAACCGTGCTTCTATCACTTTCTGAAAGACTGTTTAGAACCAGAGTGTCTTTTTCTAAGGCACGGATAGCAAGCGCACGATGAGAGACAGTTTGATCACTAAAAAGCGTTGAGACTTTTTCAATCGCCGCTTCCATTTGTTGACCATAGTTCAACGATATCTCTTTAAGCGCAACACCCTGAATGATGGATTTGTGCAATCGCTCTTTAAATTCTGCGACTTGTTTTTTGTCCGTCGCCGACAAACTGAGAACCGGGCACCCCAATGTCTTCTCTAACTCAGCCACGTTAATTACTTGACGTTCGCGCTTTAACGCATCCATCTTGTTCAGAACGACAATCATCGGACGACCAAGCTCGCGAAGCTGCAGCGTCATGTATAGACTGCGCTCCAAACTTGTGGCGTCGACAACATTGATGATCAAATCTGCTGGATGAGTTAGTACCGCACGTGAAGCAATTGATTCATCGATACTGTTGCTATCATTTCCGCTGTCTAATGAGTAAATGCCAGGAAGGTCTGTAAGAAAAAACTGGTCACCGGCATGTTTAAATTGACCCGTTTTTTTCTCGACAGTCACACCAGCCCAGTTACCGACCTGTTGCTTTGCGCCTGTTAAACCATTAAAAAGAGTCGTTTTGCCACTATTAGGATTACCTACCGTAAGTACTTGATACTGCATTACACCCTCTCCACTTCGATTTTTTGAGCAATCGTCTCTCTTACTGCAACAGACACACCACGAACTTCAACTTGTAATGGGTCACCCATTGGAGCTCGCCTAATAACTTTGACTACTGTGTTAGGCAATAGCCCCATTACCATTAGCTTTTTTCTTACGTCAGGTGAAAGACCATCTAATAAACGAATAGTCACCGAATCGCCGGGTATAATTTCTGATAGCTTCATTATGGCTCCAACATGATTATTGCTAATGATAAATATTTTCATTTAATAAATTGATGCTGCAATATTACTCCTATGTCTCCATTGATTTATTGTGTGAAATCAAAGTTACCATAATTGTTATCACCCTCCTTTAAACGTCAACTTCGTCAAGTTTGAGTACGTCAATTTCGTCAAAACTATCTTTATTGGCAATTTTTATCTTTATCAAAACGATAAAAACCCAAGCTGAAAATATAATTATTTCTTATATATCATTAACTTAAATTAACCACCCAAATATTGTCGCTTTTTTCACATTAATGTGTCGTTATTTTTATAAGAAAAATAAGTAACCCCTCGTATAGTTAACTCATCGAGAGGGCGACCTCTCAAATGTATTCCAGAGGTGGCATGTCTCATGCCACTCCGGCAGCAAGCGAAGGTGTCCTTGACACCCGTGGTATAGTCCCCCCGGCTATACCACGATATTTTTTTCATTGTTCCCTCCCTTTTAAACCACTACTCAAACCACACATTTACTTCCCTAATCGATATAGCTTTACACTAATAGACAAAGACACACGTTAGCTTTAGACATGTCAGCACCTTAAATGATCTGGCACTAACCAAGTGAGCGTTGGAAAGCGTAATGACACAATGATGTCTCTTTCTAAGACAGCACCATCCAACGACGACGGTATGATGCTAAGCAGTTAAGACATTGAGTTGAATTACTAGATAGGGAGAAGCGCTGAGCTTAAGAAAGAAAAATGGGGACAGTTCTGAGTGGCAAAAATTAGCTTTAATTTTTGCCGGAAAAGAACCGAGAGATAAATATCGCCCACTTAACTCAGACACCTACCGGAAGCCAAAACGACAAGTAGCATGACGTGACTTATTGGTTCTCTTGAGTCAGTGCAAACTTCGAAGGAGGCAAGCCAAAATATAATCTGAACTTCTGGCTAAAGTAAGACGGGTCGTTGAAACCACAATTAAATGCAACTTCACTGATTTTCTCTCCGGCGAGTAGCTGCTCACAGGCGGTTTCTAAGCGTACTTCTGTTAGATAATCTTTTAACGTTCTTGACGTGGCTGATTTGAAACGCCTTTGCAAACTGCGTTCCGACATAAATAACATTTTTGCCGCTGATGCAGTACCGAACTCAGCATCGTGGTAATGCTCAGCCACAAGCTGGTAAACCTTTTGCAACCACTCATCTTCCGGGCTAACTAAGTCTTCAAGCTCTTTATCTGGCGTAAACTCTGATAAAGGCTCATCTACATGACTAAGCTCTTGAGCGACTGGCCATGTGATCTCAATTTTGTTCTGCGACTCGGAAGTAAATACCGCTAAATGACCGCCACTCTCGCTGACTAATTGTGAGATGCTGTCTATTCCCAGATCGTTAGCATTCCCATTTGAAACCCGACTTAACGATACCTTGTTCGTCAATTGGCTACCGTAATCTATAAAATTTAACCATACGGATTCACTTCCTTCAGACAGCATGATTTTGACCGTTTGTCCGCGATATGAACGCTTAATGATATTGGCAAAAATACTGTTAAAAATGACGTCTAAGTTGAAGCTCTCCAGAGCGATTCTACTCGATTTGTTTTCGTCAATAATCTCAACCAGGATACCCGCTTTCGAAAAGTCTTCTTTCCATACATCCACTACAGATTGGGTTATTTGGCTCAAATTGTAGTTTTGGCTGCCGCCACAAGATTCATCCGGAACACTTCTCAATTCATTTAATTGCCAATAGGCTTTAGCAAAATGATCTTGCGTTAACGCATCAATTGCCTGGGGATATTTAGAAGCAAGATGATCAACGCTTGATTTGATTGATTGAGCAACATGATCAACCAACAGGTTTCTCACTTGGATCTGCTTGCGAAGTTGTTGGTTACTGGCGAGCAGTACACGGCTTTGGTGTCTGAGCTGATTGGTTTTGAGAGTAACTTGTGCGGCCAACGCCCGATTGACTTGCACCATATAGCGAGAGCGCCAATACGTGAGTAAACCCATAATAATGAGCGTGGCCGCTAGGAAAGCAAATATCGCCAGAGAAGATAAATACCATGGTTGCTTTACCTTAAAGCGAGACTCTAATCCAATCAGACCCGCAGCAACTTGAGACTGGCTACTTACCTGAAGATGATACTCGCCAGAATTAAGGTGTTCCAAGGTAAGTTGTCCGCCTTCCAATGTTTGCCAAGGCTCACCATCACTCAATCGATAATACAAGTTTTGGCTATCGGGCCTTGGCATGGTGCCAAAGCGGAAGCTTAATGATGAGCCATAAGGTAACTCAACGCCATCAAGGTTGGCACTTCCTACCTGAATAACTTCATTTTCATGCACTACCTGGCTAACGATAAACGTGGACTCAGGGGCGTTGGAGACCCTCAGAGTTGAGGCTTTGGCTTTGACCAGACCATACTTCGAGCCAAGCACTAGCTCGCTATCCTGATCTTCATCTCCCTGTATTACAGTACATATTCCTGGCAGAAACTCATTGTTTATCAAACCGGATGAAGAAGAGAAATGCTTTACCAACTCTCCAGAAAGATGGTAGTAGCTCAGCCCGACAGACGAAGCAAGCCAAACACCTTGAGCGTCACTGATCATGCAGGCAGGTTTGGCATTAGAAACGCTCAACTCTACAACTTGCTCTGAATCACCGACATTAACCGTTTTAAATAAACCATAAGACGAAGCAAACCAAAGGTTTCCGTCAGCGGCAGTTAGAATATCTAGAGATTCACCGAATTTTTCCGAGAAACGCTTGAAGCGAATTTGTTCATTGTCATATTCATAAACACCGTGATCAGTACCAATCAATAATCGATCTTGCGTATCGTACAAGCTTGTTATTTTTGCAGGTAAGTACTGGCTAACCAACCATTCACTGCCTAGGTTCCTTACCCGTTGATTGGCGATATCAACGTTATACAATTGATAACCGCTTGCAACCCAAAGACGTGAAGCATCATCAGCAGCAAGGTGTTCAACCGCATGTCCTGCCATTACTTGTAAGTAAGGAAAAGAGACCTCTTTTAAACCATCAAGATCGAATACTTTCAACCCTTCCGAGGTTGCGAGCCAAAGCAATCCTTCTTGAAACACGAGATCATTGATTGGAGTGTGAGACTCGAGGATTATTTCGTTTCCGTGCAATCCTCTCCGGTATAGTTTGTAATCATCTGCAAACCACAAGGCACCATCAGGTCCCGTCACTGTTTTTCGGATTCTTCCCGATAGTGTTTGTGAATCGTAACTACTGAAGGTAATTCGCTCAAACTTTTTACTGAACATGGAGTAGTAACGGATCCCCTGTCCCGTTGCTATCCACATCCCCCCTATGTTGTCACTCAACAGTGAGAAAATCTTATTACTGTCCAGCTCTAACTCTAGGAAACTCGAGGATTCAACTTCCGTCACCTCCCCAGTCAAAAACGAATATAAGTACAACCCGTGCTCCGTCCCAACCCAATACTCTTGGTTGGTCTCAGCAAACGTTAATACATGTGATCCGCCGACTTGGGTAACTTGCTTATTCGGCTCATTGATATTGAAAACCAACGCTCCCCGAAGCGTCCCAACCAATATTTCTCGTCGTGTAGGAGAGTAGTAGATTTTTTCAATGTAGTTCTGACCAGATTCAGCGACATGATCAAAGGCGTTTCCTTCAGACAGATAGAAGCCCGAAGTCGTGGCAAGTGCCCATTTATTTTCTATAAAAATCGCATCATTAATATAGACGTAACTGTTGTTACTATGATGATAAAGATGGAGTAATGAATACGTTTTTAACTCACTGGTTTCTATATGGTAAGTATAAAAGTGTGCACCATCACTAACCCAGATATAGTGGTTAGAAGCGCCGATCTTTCTGATTTGGGAGCCGGGGTTAAGGCTGAACACCAAACGCCGCTCTTGATTTGGATAGGTTTGGTAGACTTCATTCTCAACGAAAGTCCAAAACGCACCTTTATTGTAGGCAAGTTGCTTGACAGGGCTCTTCAAAAAACTGCCTGATTTAGGAAGTATATTCTGGCCATCATAGAATAAAACACGTCCATGAACGTCGTGTATCCAAAGGCCGCCTTGCTCGCCTAAATACAAATTTTCCGCCGCAACAAAAGTCCCCTTAACCTGCGTAGGCAAAGGGTAAAAAATCGCATTGGCTTTATTAAACGCAAATGCATGACATGAAATAACGGCTCCAACGAGTAATAGAGCCAGATAGCGTAGCAAGACGAAACCTTTAATATCTAAATTTATGCCGACTCGTCACATTTCATGTCTTCCTCGACATGGTTATTTCGAGTCGCTAATTATTGGATAATAATATCTCAATTGGCTGTTGATAAAAGGCTCGCCTTACCAAAGGTTGCAATTCTTACTACTGGATCACGTAAAAAAAGAAAATTCCCACAGAGAATAACAACCCTATAACTATTTGTTGCCTAAACACTGCTCGAAGCTATCTGCCATACCTGACAGAAAAGTGAAGTAACTTCCCGGTTTAGATTCAACTGAGCTGCCTAACGGATCTAGCTCACCTTTAGCCACATTACTGCCACGCATTACGCTTTCAACGACTGCTGGGGTAAATTGTGGTTCCGAGAACACACAGGCAACATCTCCAGAACTGAGCGCTTTGCGTATTTCAATCAATGTTTTCGCACCTGGCTTACGGTCTGGACTGACCGTAAAGGCACCAAGTTGATTCAGTTGATAGCGCTGTTCAAAGTAGCCATAAGCATCATGAAATACAAAATAGCCTTTATCTTTTACTGTATCGAGTTTGCGCTTAATTTCACTATCCGTTGCAGCTAATTGCGCTTCGAAGTGAGAAAGGTTTTCTCTATATTTATTCGCGTTAGTAGAGTCAATCTCGATAAGCTTTTCCGCCAATGCGTTAGCGACTTGTTTGACTGGTTCAACACCAAGCCAAAAATGCGGGTCGTAAGAGCCATGGTTATGCCCGTCGTGATCATGGTTGTGCTCATTATCAAATTCACGTAATGATAAATTAGGGATATCACTGATCGTCATTGTATTGGCTTTTCCTGCCACGACTTTCTCAAGAAAAGGCTCTAGGTCATGTCCATACCAAATGACCAGATCAGCTGAGGCAACTTTCTTCACGTCTGAAGGACGCAGAGCGTAATCATGCGGGGAAGTATTTGACTGGAGCAATACCTCTGGCTCCGTCACGCCTTGGGTTAGCTCTGCCACCACCAATTGAATAGGTTTTATACTGGTAAGCACTGTCACCGCCTGCGCAGGTAACGTTAGCATTGCCGAAGCAATAAGAATTAAAGCTCTTTTCATAGTTTTACTTGGGATATCGAGTGGAAAGTGCAATAATGTTACATTATAACATTATTGATTTGCAAACGAGTTTCATTCATGTCCTCATTAGTCCATCTGGAACACTTATGCGTCGAATTCGATGAGCGCAAAGTTCTGGACAACATCAGCATGGAATTAACCAAGGGTAAAATAACGACCCTGATTGGCCCCAACGGCGCTGGGAAATCAACTCTAGTAAAAGTCATATTAGGGCTCCAGAAGCCAACTAGTGGGAAATTATCTAAAAAAAAGAAATTAAAAATTGGTTACGTCCCACAAAAGTTAAAGCTCAATGACTCTTTACCATTAAATGTCACTCGCTTTTTAAATTTGGCAGGCAAATACAGCAAGCAAGAGTGCATTGATGCACTGAGGCTTGTCGGCGCTGAACACCTAATCAGCAGCAATATGCACAGTCTGTCTGGTGGTGAAAACCAGCGTGTCCTCCTCGCACGAGCTTTGCTTCAGCGTCCTGAGCTTCTTGTTCTTGATGAACCCGCTCAAGGTGTGGATATTCAGGGACAAATCGACCTGTATGATCTAATAGAGAGCATTCGTCACCGCTTTGATTGCGCTATTTTTATGGTTTCCCATGATCTGCATTTGGTGATGGCTAAAACTGATGATGTGATTTGCTTGCATCACCACGTTTGCTGCTCCGGTTCTCCTGCGGCAATTACCCAGGATCCATCTTACATCGCCTTATTTGGCAATGCGGGTAGAGAATCACTAGCCTTTTATCATCACGACCATCATCACCATCACGATCTGTCCGGTGATCCGGTTTCCGGTGATGCATCATCTTGCGCCAAGCATAACCACGGACACCATCACCATGATTGAGTTTCTGCTCCCTTCTATTCTTGCCGGTATTGGCATCGCAATTATCGCAGGGCCATTAGGCTCATTCGTCGTCTGGCGTAAAATGGCCTACTTTGGCGACACGCTAGCCCATGCCTCTCTAATGGGTCTGGCGCTTGGTTTTTTGCTAAATGTGAACATTTACCTCGCTCTACTCGTGTGCTGTTTGGCTCTTGCCGTACTGCTGGTAACACTGCAAAAGCAACAATTGGTCGCCACTGACACCTTACTCGGTATTCTGGCTCACAGCTCACTATCAGTAGGCTTAGTATCGGTTAGCTTTCTGGATAACGTGCGCGTTGACTTGATGAGTTACTTATTTGGTGATTTGCTCGCTGTTTCATTGCAGGACTTGATATTTATTTATGCGGGTGTTGTTGCCGTTAGTGCATGTTTATACATTTTCTGGCGCCCATTGCTATCGAGCACGGTCAGCGAAGAGCTTGCCGCAGTGGAAGGCGTGAATACCGATCTTGTACGTCTGGTACTGATGTTGATGGTAGGCGTTGTGATTGCGGTAGGCATGAAGTTTGTCGGTGCATTGATCATGACATCACTGCTTATTATCCCAGCGGCAACGGCTCGAAAACTGTCTTCCACACCAGAACAGATGGCGCTGTTTGCCTCCATTATCGGTTCGATTTCTGTATTGATGGGGTTAAGCCTGTCCTGGCACTTTGACACACCAGCTGGCCCTTCCGTTGTGATAAGCGCAACTTCGCTGTTTATGCTAAGCCAAATCATCCAACGTAAAGCATAAGAATGTTGTCTGTTTGAGTTTGATTATTGCGAAGTTTCACTCGCTTTACTTGTTTTCATTCTTAACCAAACTCCACGATCAAAAAAGCCTGGCAATTGCCAGGCTTTTGTATTCTAACAAGGTGGAAATTACCAGCCTGTTACTTCGCGTAGACCTTTACCGATCTCTGCTAGAGATTTAACTGTCTTAACGCCAGCTTCTTCTAGTGCCGCGAACTTGTCTTCAGCAGTACCTTTACCACCAGAGATGATCGCACCAGCGTGACCCATACGCTTACCTGGAGGCGCAGTTACACCAGCGATGTAAGAAACAACTGGCTTAGTCACGTTCTCTTTGATGAACGCTGCCGCTTCTTCTTCTGCTGTACCACCGATTTCACCGATCATTACGATCGCTTCAGTTTCTGGGTCTTCTTGGAACAGTTTCAGGATATCGATGAAGTTTGAACCTGGGATTGGGTCACCACCGATACCAACACACGTAGACTGACCGAAGCCTTCGTCTGTCGTTTGCTTAACTGCTTCGTAAGTAAGTGTACCAGAACGAGATACGATACCCACTTTACCTTTCTTGTGAATGTGACCAGGCATAATACCGATCTTACACTCATCAGGAGTGATAACACCCGGACAGTTAGGACCGATCATGCGAACGCCAGTTTCTTCTAGCTTCACTTTTACGTCGATCATATCTGTTGTAGGGATACCTTCCGTGATAGTTACGATTAGCTCGATACCTGCGTCAATCGCTTCTAGGATTGCATCTTTACAGAAAGGTGCTGGTACGTAGATTACTGTCGCTGTTGCGCCAGTTGCTTCTACTGCTTCGCGAACTGTGTTGAATACAGGTAGACCTAGGTGAGTTTGGCCGCCTTTACCTGGAGACACACCACCAACCATTTGCGTACCGTATGCGATAGCTTGCTCTGAGTGGAAAGTACCTTGACCACCAGTGAAACCCTGACAGATTACTTTAGTGTCTTTGTTAATTAATACAGACATTATTTAGCCTCCGCAGCAGCAACAACTTTCTGAGCAGCATCTGTTAGCGACTCAGCAGCAATGATATCAACATCAGAATTAGCAAGAACTTCGCGACCTAGGTCTGCGTTAGTACCTTCTAGACGAACAACAACTGGTACGTTTACACCTACCTCTTTAACCGCACCGATAATACCTTCTGCGATCATGTCACAACGTACGATACCACCGAAGATGTTTACTAGTACTGCTTTCACGTTGTCATCAGATAGGATGATCTTGAATGCTTCTGCAACACGTTCTTTAGTAGCACCGCCACCTACGTCTAGGAAGTTAGCAGGTTTGCCGCCGTGTAGGTTTACGATATCCATCGTACCCATTGCAAGGCCAGCACCGTTAACCATACAGCCAACGTTACCGTCTAGTGCTACGTAGTTCAGTTCCCACTGAGCTGCGTGCGCTTCACGCTCATCTTCTTGTGATGGATCGTGCATTTCACGAAGTTTAGGCTGACGGTATAGTGCGTTTGAGTCGATGTTGATTTTGCCATCAAGACATAGCAGGTTGCCTTCACCAGTAACAACAAGCGGGTTGATCTCTAGTAGAGCCAGGTCGTACTGAGCGAACATCGTGCCAAGACCCATGAAGATCTTAACGAATTGTTTGATTTGGTCACCTTCAAGACCAAGTTTGAACGCAAGCTCGCGACCTTGGTAAGCTTGTGGGCCTACTAGTGGATCAATTGCTGCTTTGTGGATCAGTTCCGGAGTTTCTTCCGCAACTTTTTCGATTTCCACACCGCCTTCAGTAGAAGCCATGAAAACGATCTTACGGCTAGCACGGTCAACTACCGCGCCTAGGTAAAGTTCGTTAGCAATGTTTGATGCTTCTTCAACAAGGATTTTTGTTACAGGCTGACCATTTGCATCTGTTTGGTAAGTGACTAGGTTCTTACCTAGCCACTTTTGCGCAAACTCTTTTACGCCATCTTTTGTATCGTGTAGCTCTACGCCGCCCGCTTTACCGCGGCCACCAGCGTGAACCTGACACTTAACGACTTTCTTAGCTGTACTAATACGGCCTGCTGCTTCAAAAGCTTCTTGTGGTGTATCACACGCGTAGCCTTCTGGTACAGGTAAACCGAATTCTGCAAACAGCTGTTTGGCTTGGTATTCATGCAAATTCATTTCGATATTCCGTTTGTTTTTTCCCAAAGGGATTTATTATTTCCATAACGCTGCAGTCTTGGCTGCTTGTACGTCTGTAGGGTCTTCTCAAATCAATCACTCAGTGATTCAGATGAAGGCCAGACGTCGAGCTAGTCTAGCCATTGAATTTTTTAACGTCTAGCTACACAAGGCAACTAGACGTTTTAGCGATATTAAACGTCTAATAGGAGACGTGCTGGATCTTCTAGTAGCTCTTTAATGGTTACTAGGAAGCCAACTGACTCACGACCATCGATTAAACGGTGATCGTAAGATAGCGCTAGGTACATCATTGGCAGGATTTCAACCTTACCGTTCACAGCCATTGGACGCTCTTGGATTTTGTGCATGCCAAGAATCGCCGATTGCGGTGGATTGATGATAGGCGTAGACATTAGTGAACCGAACACACCACCATTAGTGATAGTGAAGTTACCGCCCATTAGCTCATCTACGGTTAATTTGCCGTCACGACCTTTGATAGCCAGCTCTTTGATGCCTTTTTCGATATCAGCGAAACCTAGCGTGTCACAGTCTTTAAGTACCGGAGTTACCAGACCACGTGGCGTAGATACCGCCATGCTGATATCGAAGTAGTTGTGGTAAACGATATCATCACCATCGATAGACGCGTTTACTTCTGGGTAACGTTTTAGTGCTTCAGTTACGGCTTTCACGTAGAAAGACATGAAGCCTAGACGTGTACCGTGACGCTCTTCGAACTGGTCTTTGTACTGCTTACGAAGATCCATGATTGGTTTCATGTTGACTTCGTTAAACGTCGTTAGCATCGCTGTGCTGTTTTTCGCTTCTAGAAGACGGTTAGCAACTGTCTTACGTAGGCGAGTCATCGGTACACGTTTTTCACTACGTGCCGCAGCAGGAGCTTCAACGGCTGGCGCTTCAGCTTTTGTTGCAGCTTTTGCGTTTGCTAGGTGCGCTTCAATATCTTCACGAGTGATACGACCGCCAACACCAGTGCCTTTCACTTGACCTGCTTCCAGGTTGTGTTCAGCCAGAAGACGACGAACTGCAGGACTTAGCGCATCATTGCTCTCTTCAGTAAGTGCCGCTTTGTGACGCTTATCTGGAGACGCTTGAGTGCCTTCTGTTGTATCTGCTGTTGGTTCACCAGCAACTGCACCCGGCTTGATTTTAGCCAGAAGCTGTTTTGAAAGTACCGTCGCACCTTCTAATTCAACAATAGCTTCTAAAACACCAGCTTCCGGAGCTGGCACTTCTAACACTACTTTATCTGTTTCGATATCAACCAGTACTTCATCACGCTCAATAGCGTCGCCTGGTTGTTTGTGCCATGTCGCAACGGTTGCATCTGCAACTGATTCAGGTAAATCTGGAACCAGAATTTCAATTGTCATATCTGTTTCTTCCTTTAACTTCTAGTTCTTAATTCGAAGTTTTTGAGTTCACGTTCAGAGCGTCTTCAACCAACGCTTTTTGCTGTTTCAAGTGCACCGACATGTAGCCAACTGCTGGCGAAGCAGAAGCTGGGCGACCTGCGTATTTAAGATCTGCACCTGCAGGAATAGCGGCACGGAAGTTATGTTGACTACAGTACCAAGCACCTTGGTTCTGAGGCTCTTCCTGACACCACACGAAGTCTTCAACGTTAGTGTATTGAGCAATAGCGGCTTGTACTTCTTCCATTGGGAATGGGTAAAGCTGTTCAATACGCACAATTGCGATGTCTTCTTGTTCGTTATTGCGGCGTTGCTCTAACAGGTCGAAATACACCTTACCAGAACAGAACACAACACGTTTCACTTTGCTTGCTTCCAGGTTATCCACTTCTGGGATAGCTGCCTGGAACGACCCTTCCGCAAGGTCTTCGATAGAAGAGGTGCAAAGCGGATGACGAAGCAATGATTTAGGAGACATGACAATCAGTGGTCGACGCATTGGGCGTACAACCTGACGTCGAATCATGTGGTAAACCTGCGCTGGCGTTGAAGGAACAACTACCTGCATGTTTTGCTCTGCACACAATTGTAGGTAACGCTCTAGACGCGCAGATGAGTGCTCTGGACCCTGACCTTCATAACCGTGAGGTAGAAGCATGGTTAAGCCACATAGACGAGCCCACTTCTGTTCACCAGAAGAGATAAATTGGTCGATAACCACTTGAGCGCCGTTAGCGAAATCACCAAACTGTGCTTCCCAAATCGTTAAGCCGCCTGGCTCTGCGGTTGCGTAACCGTATTCAAACGCTAACACCGCTTCTTCTGACAATACAGAGTCGAATACCTGGAAAGGACCTTGCTTATCATGAACGTTCGCTAACGGAATGTACGTACTTGCATCCGTTTGGTTGTGAAGAACTGAGTGACGGTGGAAAAAGGTACCACGGCCTGAGTCCTGACCGGAAATACGGATACGCTTGCCATCGTCAACCAATGTTGCGTAAGCCAGTGTTTCTGCCATACCCCAGTCAATCGCTTTTTCACCAGTCATCATTGCCAAACGGTCGTTGTAAAGCTTGTTTACACGACTTTGTAACTTATGACTTTCTGGGTACTGACATAGACGGGTACCAAGCTCAACCAGACGTTGTTTGTCGTATTGAGAATCCCATTGCATGTCCCACTCGTGGCCAAGGTATGGAGACCAGTCAACAGAGTGCAATGCCATTGGACGCCACTCTTTCACCACGACTTCACCGCGGTCAAGCGCATCACGATATTCGTTGACTAACTGAGTCGCAGTTTCAATATCTGATTCGTTTTTATCGATCAGAACATCGGCGTAAAGCTTACGTGGTGTTGGGTGTTTCTTGATCTTTTGGTACATCAAAGGCTGAGTTGCATTTGGCTCATCTGCCTCGTTGTGGCCATGACGGCGATAACATACCAAGTCAATAACTACATCACGTTTAAACTCGTTACGGTAATCCAATGCGATACGCGTAACAAACGCAACCGCTTCTGGATCATCAGCATTAACGTGGAAAATCGGTGCCTGTACCATCTTAGCGATATCAGTACAGTACATGGTCGAGCGAGTATCACGTGGGTTAGATGTCGTGAAACCTACTTGGTTGTTAACAACAACGCGAACCGTACCACCAACACAGAAACCGCGCGACAGAGACATGTTGAATGTTTCTGCAACCACGCCCTGACCAGCAACAGCTGAGTCACCATGAATAGTGATAGGAAGAACTTTACTGCCTTCTTTGTCACCTAAACGGTCTTGACGGGCGCGCACAGAACCGATAACCACTGGGTTTACGATTTCTAAGTGCGATGGGTTAAATGCCAGCGCTAAGTGAACATCGCCACCCGGAGTCGCGAAGTCCGCAGAGAAACCTTGGTGGTATTTAACGTCACCCGTTCCCCACGTTTCATCATGCTTGCCTGCGAACTCATCAAACAGATCTTGTGGTTTCTTACCGAGTACGTTCACCAACATGTTCAAACGACCGCGGTGAGCCATACCAATAACCACTTCACGCATGCCACTGTTACCTGCATGACGGATCAACTCTTTGGTCATTGGAATAAGCGCGTCACCACCCTCTAGAGAAAAGCGTTTTGCGCCTGGGAACTTAGCGCCTAGGTAGCGCTCAAGGCCTTCCGCTGCTGTCAGTTCTTCTAGGAAAGTACGTTTTTCATCGTTGTTGAATGATGGCTGGCCTGAGACAGACTCCAGACGTTGTTGAATCCAACGCTTTTGTTCTGTGTCAGTCATGTGCATGTATTCAGCACCGATGGAGCCGCAGTAAGTTTTATTGAGGGCTTCGTAAATGTCTCTCAACTTCATGGTTTCTTGCCCAATAGCAAAAGAACCTACGTTGAAAGTTTCTTCGAAATCTTCTTCGGTAAGATTATGAAATGCTGGATCCAACTCAGCAACGGTTGGACGTTGCCATAGACCTAGTGGATCTAATTCTGCAGCTTCGTGCCCGCGGAAACGGTATGCGTTGATTAGCTGTAGAACTTTTACTTGTTTTGCATCGACATCTGGGTCACTAACTTGGACATTGTAATGCTTTGTTTCTTGAGCGAGTCGTCGGAAGTAGTCACGGACACGTGAATGCGGCTGTTCTGCCACTTCTTTTGAAGGCTTAGGCAAGCCGTCAAAAACACGTTTCCACTCCTCACTTACCAGATCGGGATCACTTAGATACAGTTCGTAGAGTTCCTCTACATACGTTGCATTGGCGCCAGCCAAGTGTGAAGACTCGAGCCATGCCTTCATCACGCCGTTGTGCATATTTTCCCTTAACCAGTAGTTTTCACGTTTGCTTCGGTCTACGCCGAGCTATAAATAGCCGACTTAAAAAATCGGCAATTTTAATATTCTTCTACTCGAGTTTTGCAGTTGCAGTGAAGTGATTTATTTTACACAACACTGCAACTGTATCCATTGCGAGTAAATTACACCGAGCGATTTACCAGCATCGACTTAATATGGCCGATTGCTTTCGTCGGGTTAAGTCCTTTAGGACAAACACTTACACAATTCATGATGCCGTGGCAACGAAAAACGCTAAATGCGTCATCAAGATCTGACAGACGTTCATCTGTAGCAGTATCACGGCTATCAATTAACCAGCGGTAAGCCGCTAGAAGGCCTGCAGGACCAATAAATTTGTCCGGATTCCACCAGAATGATGGACAAGACGTTGTACAACATGCACACATGATACATTCGTACAAACCGTCTAGATGTGCACGGTCATCTGGAGACTGCAGATTCTCACGCGAAGGCGGTAATGCACCATCATCGATTAAGAATGGCTTAACTTTCGCATAGTTATCATAGAACTGCGTCATGTCAACAATAAGATCACGTACCACAGGTAGACCTGGTAGAGGACGAATTACGATCTTGTCGCCTTGTAGTGCAGATAACGGTGTTATACATGCCAAACCGTTTTTACCATTCATGTTCAGGCCGTCAGAGCCACAAACACCTTCACGGCATGAACGACGGAATGCGATACTTGGATCTTGCTCTTTAAGCAGAATCAACGCATCCAGAACCATCATGTCTGAGCCTTCTTCTACATCAAGTGTGTAGTCTTTCATGTAAGGCTTAGTGTCTACATCTGGGTTGTAACGGTACAAAGAGAAGTTCAGTTTCATAGTCATATCCTCCCTTAGTATGTACGTACTTTCGGCGGGAACGCGTCACGGTGTACTGGCGTCATGTTAACATCACGCTTAGTCATCGCTTCAGTTTCCGGGTTGTAGATTGAATGGCATAGCCAGTTCTCGTCATCACGATCTGGGAAGTCGAAACGAGCGTGCGCACCGCGGCTTTCCGTACGGTAGTTCGCAGCAACTGCTGTTGAGAACGCTGTTTCCATCAAGTTATCTAGCTCTAGACACTCAATACGCTGAGTGTTGAACTCTGAAGACTTGTCCGCTAGGTGAGCATCTTTTAGACGTTCACGGATAACTTTAAGCTCTTCCAGACCTGTTGCCATCGCATCACCTTCACGGAATACCGAGAAGCTGTTTTGCATGCAGCTTTGCAGGTCTTTACGGATTTGTACTGGGTCTTCGCCACCAGTGCTGTTTTCCCAACGCATAGTACGCGCCAGAGAAGCTTCGATGTCTGATTCAGTTGCAGGACGAGCTTCAACTTGTGCTGCTAGTGTTTCACCAAGGTGAAGACCTGTCGCACGGCCGAATACCACCAAGTCTAGTAGTGAGTTACCACCTAGACGGTTTGCACCGTGAACCGATACAGAAGCGATTTCACCACAAGCGAATAGACCTTGAACTTCCGCTTCGCTGCCATCAGCAAGCTGTTTAATTGCTTGACCAGAAACCTGAGTTGGAACACCACCCATCATGTAGTGACAGGTTGGGATTACAGGAATTGGTTCTTTAACTGGATCAACGTGCGCGAATGTACGAGACAGTTCACAGATACCAGGTAGACGTGACTCAAGCACTTCTTTACCAAGGTGATCCAGTTTCAGTTTAATGTGTGGACCCCATGGGCCATCGCAACCACGACCTTCACGGATTTCGATCATCATTGAACGCGCAACCACGTCACGACCCGCAAGGTCTTTCGCGTTTGGAGCGTAACGTTCCATGAAACGTTCGCCGTCTTTGTTCAGAAGGTAACCACCTTCACCACGACAACCTTCTGTTACAAGAACACCTGCGCCAGCGATACCCGTCGGGTGGAACTGCCACATTTCCATGTCTTGCATAGGAACGCCCGCACGTAGAGCCATACCAACACCATCACCAGTGTTGATGTGTGCGTTAGTTGTTGAAGCGTAGATACGACCTGCACCACCAGTAGCAAGAATGGTTGCTTTTGATTTGAAGTAACAGATTTCGCCTGTTTCCATACAAATCGCTGTACAACCCATGATCGCGCCATCTTGGTTTTTCACCAAGTCTAGTGCATACCACTCAGAAAAAATGGTTGTCTTGTGCTTAACGTTTTGTTGGTAAAGCGTATGAAGAAGCGCGTGACCTGTACGGTCTGCCGCTGCTGCTGTACGTGCAGCCTGCTCACCACCAAACTCTTTTGACTGACCGCCAAATGGACGCTGATAGATAGAACCATTATCAAAACGAGAGAATGGAAGACCCATTTTTTCTAGTTCGATAACAGACTCAGGACCATTCTTACACATGTATTCGATAGCGTTTTGGTCACCAATGTAGTCAGAACCTTTTACGGTATCGTACATGTGCCACTGCCAATCATCCTTATGCGAGTTACCTAGAGCAACGGTGATACCACCCTGCGCAGATACTGTATGAGAACGAGTTGGGAATACTTTAGATAGCAAAGCACATGAAAGGCCTTGCTCTGAAATTTGTAGTGCAGCGCGCATACCTGCACCACCAGCGCCGATTACTACGGCGTCAAACTCACGAACTGGAATAGACACTTACGCACCCCACAAAATAAATAGACCAGAGAAGACATAACCGAATAGAACGGCAATAACACCAAGTTGTAATGCGCCACGAAGTTTCGCGCACTTAATATAGTCGGTGAACACTTGCCACATACCAACCCAAGCGTGAATCAGTACAGAAACAAGAGCCAACATGGTGAATACTTTGGTGAAAGTGCCACCAAAGAATTGGGTCCAAGATGCGTAAGAGATATCTGAGAATGCACAGAAGCTAACCAGATAAATCGTGTATAGAGTCATAATGATGGCAGTAGCACGAATCAGTAGGAAATCGTGTACACCGTTACGACCAAATGAAGAAACGTGTTTTACCATACCATTATCCCCGCCAATAGTGACAATACTGCAGTCGCACCAAAAGCAGCTTTCGCGCTCATCGTGCCTGAATCTAGCTCTTCAAAGTAGCCTAGATCCATCATCAGGTGACGGATACCACCAGCAATGTGGTATGCAAGTGCAGTTAAAATGCCCCATAGGATGAATTTTACGAAGAAGCTATCGACGATATCGGCGGCTTCCATAAAACCCATTGGGGATGACAGAGAAATGGACAGTAACCAAAGTAGTATACCTACCGCAACAAACGTGATTACCCCGGACACACGGTGCAGGATGGATGCGATTGCTGTGATAGGAAAGCGGATGGTCTGTAAATCTAAATTAACAGGTCTTGACTTTCTTTCTTTCACGGGCTTGCTCACTCAGCTCCATTGAGCATTTATTGTTATAACCAATTTCAGCGTCCAAATGTACAAAAGTTAACATTTATTTAACAGATACGACCGATAATCACCGAGAATATTGTAAACAAGTTGTTAACACCGGGAGCCATTACCAAACCTCACACTTTGTTATAGCCCCGAATTTATAAGGATTTAACTAAAATTTTCTTTGCCAATATACGGCGAGCAACATTCTAATACAATTGGTGTAACAAATTATGCTACATAGAACAGATTTTTAACGATTTTCAAAGAAAAAATCATAACAAGTGCACACAAAGATGTAGAAAAATTGACTTTACGCCTTAACAACAGTAAAAACATTGCACACAAACATCCTGGACGGATTAAATAATAAACAAAGGAGATTGTTATGGCGGATAAGAAAGCGACCCTTCATGTTGAAGGCAAAGCGCCAATCGAACTGCCAATTATGGAAGGTACTTTAGGTACTCCTGTAATTGATGTTCGTAAACTAGGAGCTAATGGTTACTTTACTTTTGACCCTGGTTTTCTTGCCACTGCATCTTGTGAATCATCAATCACATATATCGATGGCGGCAAAGGTATTCTTTTGCACCGCGGTTACCCGATTGATCAATTAGCCAATAACGCAGATTACCTAGAAGTATGTTACATCCTTCTTTATGGTGAAGCCCCTACCCGAGACCAATACGAGCAATTCAAGAAAACCGTTACTCGTCATACTATGGTACATGAGCAAATCGCAAGCTTTTTCCACGGCTTCCGACGTGATGCTCACCCAATGGCGGTAATGTGTGGCGTAGTCGGTGCATTAGCAGCCTTCTACCACGATTCGCTCGATATTAATAACGACGAACACCGCGAAATTGCGGCGTACCGTCTAATTTCGAAAATGCCTACACTGGCGGCAATGTGTTACAAATACTCTGTCGGCCAGCCATTTATCTACCCACGCAACGATTTAAACTACGCGGAAAACTACCTACACATGATGTTTGCAAACCCATGTGAAGAGTATGAAGTGAACCCTGTCGTTGCACGTGCTATGGATAAAATCTTTACACTTCACGCGGATCACGAACAAAACGCGTCAACATCAACAGTACGTCTTGCTGGTTCTTCTGGCGCTAACCCATTTGCATGTATTGCCGCTGGCATTGCATCTCTTTGGGGCCCAGCGCACGGTGGTGCTAACGAAGCATGTCTGAAGATGCTGGAAGAAATCGGCAGCGTCGATAACATTCCAGAGTACGTAGAACGTGCGAAAGATAAAGATGACCCATTCCGTTTGATGGGCTTTGGTCACCGTGTTTACAAGAACTACGATCCACGTGCAACCGTAATGCGTGAAACGTGTCACGAAGTTCTAAAAGAGCTAAACATCCAAGATCCTCTATTAGACGTAGCGATGGAACTTGAGCGTATCGCTCTTTCTGATGAGTACTTCGTTTCTAAGAAACTGTACCCGAACGTAGATTTCTACTCAGGTATTATTCTTAAAGCGATCGGTATTCCAGTATCAATGTTTACGGTTATCTTCGCTCTATCTCGTACCGTTGGCTGGATTGCTCACTGGAACGAAATGCACAGCGATCCGCTAAACCGCATTGGTCGTCCTCGTCAGCTATACACTGGTGAGGCACAACGTGAATTTTCGCCTCTTCATGAGCGTGAATAATCACTGAGTGAAATGCGAAAAAAAGGGTTGAGATATGAATCTCAACCCTTTTTATTTTTTGCTTATTGTTCTGCGCTAAACCGGATTATCAATATCCACAAACTCGACTTGTAAGCCGTATTCATCAGCCAACCACTTACCAAGCGCTTTGATACCGTAACGCTCTGTTGCATGATGTCCCGCTGCGAAGTAATGAATGTCCATTTCTCTCGCAGTGTACGTTGTGCGCTCAGATATTTCACCTGAGATAAAGGCATCTAGCCCGTGCTGCACGGCCAATTCAATAAAGTCTTGCCCGCCACCGGTGCACCAGCCTACGGTCTCAATCATTTTATCTGCATTTTCTGGTGCAATATGCAGCGGTTCTCTCTCAAGTACTTGATTGATCTTGCTCGCAAAATCAGCACCTGACATCGGCTTTTTCAAACGTCCATACATCGCGACTGACTGCAGATGACCTTCTAGGCCGCCTTCAACGTCAATTTCCAACAATTTTGCCAGCTCAGCGTTGTTGCCAAGTTCAGGGTGAATATCAAGAGGAAGATGATAACCGTACAAGTTAATGTCATTTTTAATTAAACTGCGGATTCGCTTTCCTTTCATACCACGAATTGGTTCAGGTTCACCTTTCCAGAAGTATCCATGATGGACAAGCAATGCGTCGGCATTAAGTTCAACCGCTTTATCGATCAAAGCCTGTGAAGCCGTAACACCAGTAACTATACGGTTTACGGTTGGAATCCCTTCTACCTGCAGCCCATTCGGTGCGTAATCTTTAATTAACTGTGGTGATAGTTTATCGTTAAGAATTTGTTCTAGCTTTAAGTTATTCATCATCACTTCCAATTTCTAATGCATGTTTAAAGTGTATATCGAACCTAGATACTGATGCCAGACATCGTGTCCCCATCGTTGGCAAATTTCGTTACAATAATACTGCTTCGTCACTTTATTGCTAAAGCTAAGGGTTAAAAGGAAACGGGATGAATCAATTGCAACGCTTTTATGATTGGATCGCAACATCACCACCACTTTTTCAATTACGACCACCGTTTGCAACACTTGAAGATTTATCCGTAGCTCCGTTATGCGAATCTGAACAATATAGTGGTAATCCAAGACTGGGCTTTTTATATCAGCATTTGTGCACGGCTGTGCTTTCTAATTCCGAGCGATACCAAGTTGTCGCAGAGGAGATTCAACTCAATGACCACACTGGAAGAACGATTGGTGCAGTGGATTTAGTGTTGCAAAATACGGAGTCAGGTCAGTTGGAACATTGGGAAGTTGCCATTAAGTTCTACCTGCTTCATCAAGGCGTTTGGTACGGCCCCAATGCCCATGATCATTTACATAAAAAACTGGATAGAATGCTGACTCATCAATTAAAAATGAGTGAAAGACCTGAATTCCAGCAAATTCTCCCACTAGATACACCACCAGAAGAGCGATTGCTGATGCAAGGCCGCCTCTATATTAATCCGTTTTCTTCGGAGACAACGCCAACGGAGTGTTTGGGTTATGAGCTTAATGCCTCTCAAATAAGCGGGTATTGGTGCTACCAAAGTCAATGGGACTTGATTCCAAAGCCGCTTTATCATCTGAGCAAACCTTGTTGGGCGATGGGTACCGATGACTTTTCCCACCCGATTGAGAAACCGTCGGGCCGATTTGAGCATGCACAAACTGAAGATGGTGAGTTCTGGTTTATTGTACCGGATCACTGGCCAAACTAGCTTTGATGCGCTGAACGCTATCTTCTTTAATCTATGAAAAATCAAAATAAAAAGGGTTGATGCTTTCACATCAACCCTTAGCTTTACGATTTAGAAAATTGTCTCGTCTACAGACCCGCGGCTGCAAATACCTGATTAACAATTTCTTGTGCTTCGGCTTCGATTTGTTTTAGGTGCTCTTCACCCTTGAAGCTTTCGCAGTAAATTTTGTAGATGTCTTCTGTACCAGATGGGCGAGCCGCAAACCAACCGTTTTCAGTGGTGACTTTTAGACCACCGATCGCCGCACCGTTACCAGGAGCGTGAGTGAGTCGTGCCGTAATTGCATCACCAGCGAGTGTTTCTGCAGAGACCATTTCCGGAGACAGTTTTTTCAGTACGTCTTTTTGAGGACCGTTTGCTACTGCTTGAATTCGGTTGTACTTAGATTCACCATGCTTCGCAGCCAGCTCTTCGTAGTACTCTTGAGGGTTTTTACCCGTTACTGCTGTGATTTCTGCTGCTAGTAGACAAAGCAGGATGCCATCTTTATCTGTTGACCAAGGAGTACCATCTTTACGTAGGAAAGAAGCACCCGCACTTTCTTCACCACCGAAGCCGAACTTACCCGTGTAAAGGCCATCAACAAACCATTTAAAACCAACTGGTACTTCACATAACTCGCGACCAAGATCCGCTACAACACGGTCGATCAGTGCGCTCGAAACCAGTGTCTTACCAACCGCGACGTCTTTACCCCACGCATCACGATGTCGGTATAGGTAGTCGATACATACAGCCAGATAATGGTTTGGATTCATCAAACCTTTTGGTGTCACAATACCGTGGCGGTCATAGTCTGGGTCATTACCAAACGCCAAATCGTATTCATCTTTCAGCGCCAACAGACCTGCCATTGCGTATGGTGAAGAACAGTCCATACGAACAACGCCATCTTTATCCAGTGACATAAATTGGAATGATGGGTCAATCGCTTCACTAACCAAAGTCAGATCTAAGTTGTAAGCCTTGCCAATTTGACGCCAGTAGTCGATACCACTGCCACCTAATGGATCAACACCAATCTTTAGGTTCGCTTTTTGGATAGCTTCCATATCGATCACGTTAACCAGATCATCGATATATGGTTTGACTAAATCGGCTTCCACAAACAAGTCAGAAGATTTTGCTTCTTGCAGAGGCAGACGTTTCACGCCTCTTAGATCTTCTGCAATCAGTGCATTAGCGCGGTCTTCAATCGCTTGAGTCAATTCCGCTTCCGCAGGGCCGCCATGAGTCGGATTGTATTTGATACCGCCGTCTTGAGGTGGGTTGTGCGAAGGAGTGATCACAATGCCATCTGCTTTCTCATCGTGTTTGATGTTGTAAGTCAGAATTGCGTGAGAGATACCTGGAGTTGGTGTGTAGCCATTATCTTGCTGAACGATCACTTTTACACCGTTCGCAATCAAAACTTCGATAACACTAGAAAAAGCAGGCTCTGACAATGCGTGCGTATCTTTACCGACAAACAGTGGCCCTGTCGTGCCCTGCTCTGCACGCACTTCTGCAACCGCTTGTGCAATAGCCAATATATGATTTTCGTTAAAGGTATGCTTGTCTGCAGTACCACGGTGACCTGATGTACCGAACTGAACCTTGTGGTCTGGGTTGGTCGAATCAGGTTGAAGTAAGAAATAATTCGCAACTAACGCCGGAATATTATGAAGATCTTCCTGCTGCGCTTTTTGCCCAGCACGAGGGTGCATAGCCATGTCTGACATCCTTTCTATAAAAATAACAAACTAAAAAGCCTCATAATATCCGCTAAATGCTAAACATTATGAGGCTTCTATCAGGTTTCTTAGATTGAACCTGTTACTTTTTCTATCAAGTCCGGTTGGAATCCCATGTGCGCCATCACTTGTTCAACCATTTGTCTCTTGCGGCTGGTATTATTATTTGTGATAACCCAGAACGGTGTTTCTGGAATGGCCTTAGGTTTGGTTGTATTGCCGTTAGCCAGCAGGGTTTCTTCATTATCAGCAAAGTAAACGCGCTTACGTCCCTTCACATTTGTCGCTTGTGCGAATCCTTCTGGATTTAATTTGTGTAATGTTGATAGAACCAACATGAAGCGATCAATCGCTTTCTTAAGATCAGCAAACTCATCAGATATTAGCAGTGAACGCATTTCTTTCACTGTATCTATTTGCTCTGTTTTACCTGCATCTTTACTTACTACAATCCCTTGTGGCTTTTCTACTACAGGCGCAACTTTTGCTTCCTGCAACTCACCATCAAGGTTTAAAAGGCGTCGCAAAATATCCGAGGCACTTTCGCCGATATGCTTAGTTTGACCAGCAATGTAACGGTATAGATCCTCATCAACCTCAATTGTTTTCATTCGCTTTTCACATTCTCAATGTTTAAACTCTGTGGAATTATACCCAAATAACTTCAAGAAGCTAGGTTCAGCGAGAATGACTTGGAGTCATTTGGCTATACAATGAGATCCTTGCGGATACTCCACGTTAAACCCATCACGAATAAGATAAAATGTCAGCATTACTCAACTATAAGCAGGAAGGCCAAGGCCAAACAGTTGTTTTGATTCATGGATTGTTTGGTAGTTTAAGTAATCTGGGCCTTTTGGCTCGTGATCTTGTCCAAGATTACTCGGTGATCAGTATTGATCTACGCAACCATGGCCTCTCTTTCCACTCGGATACCCACACGTACAGCGATATGGCACAAGACGTTGCCGAGTTGCTTCACCACTTAAACATTGATCCGGCCATCATTATCGGGCATTCGATGGGGGGTAAAGTTGCGATGAAACTTGTCGACATCGCCCCACAATTTGTCAAACAACTGGTTGTATTAGACATCGCTCCGGTCGCCTATACGACGAATCGTCATGACAACGTTTTTAACGGTCTTCAAGCGGTCATAGCCCAAGAACCAACGAGCCGTCAGCAAGCGATGGATGTGCTGGCGCAACACGTTGAGATAGATGGCGTGAGACAGTTTCTTTCGAAGTCGCTATATAAAGACGGAGATAAAATGGCATGGCGCTTTAACATAGAAGGCCTGTTGAAAAATTACGCGGAAATTATTGGCTGGCAAGAGATAACACCAACCGAGATCCCAACCCTCTTTATTAAGGGTGGAGATTCTGATTATTTAATGCCAGAGCATCAACCTGCCGTACAAAGACAATTTAAGCGTGCCAAAGCACATATCATCGCCAACACAGGGCATTGGTTACATGCAGAAAAGCCAGCCGAAGTCATGCGAGTGATCAGGAAACACATTTCGGCTTAACAAATTCACCAACAACCATTGATTATTGGAATAACCACTCTGGTATTGCATTAACTTTACTGGTTAACAGTGGTATAGTGCGCGCAATAATTTTCGGCATGAAGGACTACAATGCTCTACGACTACATGGATATGCTCGAATCTATCGGGCTCGATCTTCTTTTTGCTGCTATCTTCTTCTTCATCGGGATGGCAATAAAAGATGTGCTAAAGCAAGGCAATGTACCTGTTTTTGGTCGTCGTATTGTATGGTTAGTCCTTTTTCTAGGCTGCGCTGGTTTTATCGCAAAAGGGATAATTCAGCTAACGTGGGAAGGCTCGGGGTTAGGCTAAACCCTTAGTACCATCGCCAACAACAAACAATGTAAAGGTATAGACTCTATGGCAAGTGTAGGTATCTTCTTCGGTAGCGACACAGGTAATACTGAAGCCGTTGCAAAGATGATTCAAAAGCAACTAGGTAAGCAACTAGTTCACGTTCAAGACATCGCGAAAAGCAGCAAAGAAGACATTGATAACTTTGATCTTCTACTTCTAGGTATCCCGACTTGGTACTATGGTGAAGCTCAGTGTGATTGGGATGACTTTTTCCCAGAGCTTGAGCAAATTGACTTCTCTACGAAGTTAGTTGCTATCTTTGGTTGTGGTGACCAAGAAGACTACGCAGAGTACTTCTGTGATGCGATGGGCACCGTGCGTGACATCGTTGAGTCAAAAGGCGGCACTATCCTTGGCCATACATCAACTGAAGGCTATGAATTCGAAGCGTCTAAAGCGCTTGTTGAAGGCGACGATAGTCAATTCGTCGGTCTGTGTATCGATGAAGACCGTCAACCAGAGCTAACCGATGAACGTGTTGAGAACTGGGTAAAACAGATTTACGAAGAGATGTGTTTAGCTGAGCTTGAAGGCTAATCGCAAAATCTTATTTAAGACCTCCGCTCTGGAGGTCTTTTTGTATGTAACGTTTACGAGGATTCCGTTACGACCTCCTCCTCTCGGTACTGAGGCTTTTTACGAACATAGAGCTTGCGTTTTACCTCAGACACCACGTTCCCATCCTTATCCTTGATATAAATAATGAACTCGGGAAACCATTTGTCTCCATTACGTGTCTTTTCAAATATATCTTCAATCATCCCTTCTGAGATTTCAAAATCTGCGTACAAGTCACTGTGTCCGGGCTTAATGAAGTTAATGCTGGCTTCTTTATCCCACACATAGTACTCCTCCCGCAGAATCCCAATCAGCATCATTGAGTAAATGGGATCTGTAAGAGAAAAAATACTTCCTCCATATTGAGTCCGATTGGCGTTCTTATTCCACCAGCTCAATTTCAAACGTACTTTCACCAAACGAAAGTCTTCAGAAATATGTAAGATTTTAATTCCAGCTCCCCAGAATGGGGGCCAAAGATTGAGCCCAAATTTTATGATTCCTGGTTTGTAAATTTTGGCAATCCGCTTATCCATTGCAATCCCTGCTCTCTGCGCGATTTATGTTACTAAAATGTAACTGGTAAGAGCTCTAATATAATTGACCAATTTCTAATTTACAAAGAAAGAATATATTAACCCTTTGAAGTTCGTGGTTTAATGTTTTTGGCCATTCGCCTATAATGGTAGGAATATTGAATTCTGTTAAATCGCTGCAGATGATCCAACGGGAAAGTATATGTCAGATAATAATCAGGCGCTGAAGGATGCGGGTTTAAAAGTAACCCTTCCAAGGCTAAAAATTCTAGAAGTACTTCAGCAGCCAGACTGCCAGCACATCAGTGCTGAAGATTTGTACAAAAAGTTGATTGATCTAGGTGAAGAAATCGGTCTAGCAACCGTTTATCGAGTACTCAACCAATTCGACGATGCAGGTATCGTCACTCGTCACCACTTCGAAGGTGGTAAATCAGTTTTTGAACTGTCGACTCAACACCACCATGACCACCTAGTTTGTCTAGACTGTGGTGAAGTTATTGAGTTTTCAGACGATCTTATCGAAGAGCGTCAAAAAGAAATTGCGTCTAAATACAACGTAACTCTGACTAACCATAGCCTTTACCTATACGGTAAATGTGGTGATGGTAGCTGTAAAGACGATCCAAACGCACACAAGCCAAAGAAATAATCACTAAATATAAATAAAGCGCTCAATGAGCGCTTTTATTTTAACGGTTCTCTCTTCACCAAATATAAAAAAATGCCAGTCTCAGGACTGGCATTTTTATTTTTAGCTCAATTAGTTAGCTTCAATTTTCGCCCAAGTATCGCGAAGACCAACTGTGCGGTTGAACACTAGTTTATCAGCGCTTGAGCCTTTCGAATCAGCACAGAAGTAGCCCATACGCTCAAATTGGTAGCCTTCTTCTGCTTGTGCAGACGCTAGACTTGGCTCAACGAAACCATTAATCACAACAAGTGAGCCAGGGTTAATCGTCGACGCAAAATCTTCAGCAGCAGCAGGATTCGGAACCGTGAATAGACGGTCGTATAGACGAATTTCCGCTGGTAATGCTTTATCCGCTGATACCCAGTGGATTACACCTTTTACTTTACGGCCGTCAGCAGGGTTCTTACCCAGAGTATCAGCATCGTAAGTACAGAAAATGGTAGTGATGTTGCCTTCTGCGTCTTTTTCAACACGCTCAGCTTTGATCACGTAAGCACCACGCAGACGCACTTCTTTACCTAGCACCAAGCGCTTGTACTTCTTGTTCGCTTCTTCGCGGAAGTCTTCACGCTCAATCCAAACTTCACGAGTAAACGGTACTTCGCGCTCACCCATTTCTGGTTTATTCGGATGGTTAGCAAGAGATAAGCTTTCTACCTTACCCTCTTCAAAGTTCTCAATAACAACTTTTACAGGATCAAGTACAGCCATTGCACGCGGTGCATTTTCGTTCAGGTCATCACGAATACAAGATTCTAGTGAGCCAAACTCAATCATGTTGTCTTGTTTTGTAACACCAATACGTTTACAGAACTCACGAATAGATGCTGGCGTAAAGCCACGACGACGCAAACCAGAAACAGTTGGCATACGCGGGTCATCCCAGCCGTTTACTAACTTTTCAGTCACTAGTTGGTTCAGCTTACGCTTAGACATTACTGTGTATTCTAGGTTTAGGCGGCTGAACTCGTACTGATGAGGGCGACAATCAATGGTGATGTTGTCTAGTACCCAGTCGTAAAGACGACGGTTATCCATGAACTCAAGCGTACAAATTGAGTGAGTGATGCCTTCTAACGCATCTGAGATACAGTGGGTAAAGTCGTACATTGGGTAAATGCACCACTTGTCACCTGTTTGATGGTGAGTAGCAAAGCGAACACGGTATAGTACCGGATCACGCATAACCATGAATGAAGAACCCATGTCGATCTTAGCGCGAAGACAAGCTTTACCTTCTTCAAACTCACCCGCGCGCATTTTTTCAAACAACGCCAGGTTTTCTTCTACAGGGCGATCACGGTACGGGCTAGGCTTACCTGGCGCTTTTAGTGTGCCGCGGTATTCGCGAATCTGCTCTGGACTTAGCTCATCTACATACGCTAAGCCTTTATTAATCAATTCAATTGCATATTCGTAAAGCTTATCGAAGTAGTTTGATGAGTAACATACTTCACCACTCCACTCGAAGCCTAACCAGTTTACATCTTTCTTGATAGACTCAACGTATTCGATGTCTTCTTTTTCAGGGTTTGTATCATCAAAACGTAAGTTACATTGACCCTGGTAGTCCTGAGCAATACCGAAGTTCAAACAGATAGACTTAGCATGACCGATATGCAGGTAGCCATTCGGCTCCGGCGGGAATCGAGTATGCACGCTAGTGTGTTTACCATCCGCTAGATCCTTATCAATGATCTGGCGAATAAAGTTTGATGGACGAGCATCAGCTTCACTCATCTATAGCACCTCAAAATATTAGTATTGTCAGAGAAAACGGCACTCTGCATCCAAGTATGGAAATGCAGAGTGAATTACTTCTAATGATCCACAATTCTAAGCAATTAGACAACAAGAACTCGTGCTAAATCGGCAATATTTATCGAGTTAGCATGAAACCGCAGCAGAATAGAAGCCACAATATAAAAAAAGACCTCCCAAGGGAGGTCTTCTTCGATTCATTCATACAATGTGATTATGGTAATTTCACATTCGAAAGGTCTTCGTTAGCACCGATTGCTTTCATTTCGCCAGCAACGATTTCTGCTAGAGGACCAAGGATAACTTGAAGGTTGTTCTCACCTAGTTTCACAACACCTTTAGCACCAAGTTTTTTCAGTACTGCTTCATCAGCTACAGAACGGTCTTTCAGAGTCAAACGTAGACGAGTGATACAAGCATCGATTGCCGTTAGGTTCTCGTGACCACCAAGAGCTTTTAGGTATTGGCGAGCCAAGTCACCACTCTTCGCTTCACCAGATGGTGCAGCTGCTGTCTCTTCATCACCTTCACGACCAGGCGATTTCAGGTTGAAAGCGCGGATAGCGAATGTAAATGTGAAGAAGTATAGAGCACCAAAGCCAAGACCAACTGCACCAAGTAGTAGAGGTTTAGTTGCTAGACCGAAGTTCAACACGTAGTCAATTAGACCAGCAGAGAATGTGAAGCCGTGTAGCGTACCAAGCATGTTAGCAACAACTAGCGACAGACCAGTGAACACTGCGTGAATCGCGTAAAGTGCAGGAGCTAGGAACATGAACATGAACTCTAGTGGCTCTGTGATACCAGTTAGGAATGCACAGAATGCTACTGAGAACAGTGCACCACCAACTTGGCCACGTTTTTCAGCAGGCGCTGCAAAGTACATAGCAAGTGCCGCACCAGGAAGACCGAACATCATGATTGGGAAGAAGCCGTTCATGAATGCGCCAGCACCTTTGTCGCCACCAAAGAAGCGATGTAGGTCACCAGATTTAATTGTCTCTGTCACTTCTTTCACTGTTGCTGTGATTTCAGGTGTTACTGAGTTAGCAAATTCAAATGTGTGAGTTTGACCAACAACAAGCGTCTTAGCTAGAGCTGGGTCTACACAAAGCTGCTGTACTGTAGGCAGAGCTTGACCTGCAGCAGAAGCACCCGCAATTAGGACTTCCTGACATGACCCCATACCGAACCAGAAGAACGAGTTTAGTACGTGGTGTAGACCGACAGGAATCAGCGCACGGTTAAGCGTACCGTATACAAACTGACCGATAGCACCAGATGTAGAGATAGCGTGAGCAAGTGCGTCCAGACCACCTTGGATCGTTGGCCATACAATACCACCAACAGCACCAGCGGCTAGAGCAAAAAGGCCCGCCATAATAGGCACTAAACGTTTACCAGAGAAGAATGCCAACCACTCAGGAAGACGGGTAGCATGAAAAGCATTGTAAGAGTGACCGGCAATGATACCTGCAATGATACCGCCGAAGAATGACATGTTAACTGAAGCATCAATTGTTGACGCTGTCGCAGTGAGTACGAAGTACGCAACCGCACCAGCAAGACCTGCAGCACCTTGGCCGTCTTTTGACAAACCGATAGCGATGCCGAGACCGAACAGTAATGGAAGGTTAGAGAAGATTGAACCACCCGCTTGCGCCATAAACGCAATATCAAGTACATCAGGTTGGCCCAAACGCAATAACAAACCTGCGATTGGCAAGGTCGCGATAGGAAGCATAAGAGCTTTACCCAACTTCTGCGCGTATCCGAGAATATTCACCTTTAGTTCCCCCTATAGGATTAGATGTTATGTTGAATAACTTATTTTAGTCGTTCAATTTAGTCCTCTTCAGTTTATGACATTAATTTTGCTCCGCAAATTAAAAGCTCACTGTTTGTGATCCTAATCACCAGAATTCACCCTAAAAGGAGGTTTTTGCTAGCGGGATCATAAAACTTATTTTATCATACAAAAAAATGGCATTTGCAAGATAACATCCTCGCACTTTATGTAAGGAAGAATCAGTGTTATTTTAGTCTACAGCGAGTAACCACGGTAACTTCGCTCTGAAAAAGAATCAGTAAAAAAGTTCATTTATCATTTTTCAGTCCGTTATAGTTAGTTACTCCACCATGGTCGAAATAAACACAACTTGCCTTATGTAACTCGTTATCTAATTTCTTGGTAAATACTAAGTAACCACATGACTCAAATCGTCATCCTTTAGATAGCATTACAGACATGAATTCTAACTATAAGGACTAGCTGACTATGTACGCGCTAACTAACTGTAAAATCTATACCGGTAGTGATGTTCTACAAGAACATGCGGTCATCATCGAAAACGACCTAATTCAATCCGTTGTACCAGTTGCCGAACTACCGAAAGGCATCGAGGTGAAAGATCTAAATGGTGCGAACCTAAGTCCAGGATTCATTGACCTTCAACTAAACGGTTGTGGCGGCGTTATGTTGAATGACGACATCACACCAAAAACAATGCAAATCATGCATGAGGCAAACCTCAAGTCTGGTTGTACTAGTTACTTGCCGACACTGATTACCTCTTCAGACGAAGACATGCGTGCCGCGATCACGGCAGCTCGCGAATACCACGATAAATACCAAAATCAATCACTAGGTCTACACTTGGAAGGACCGTATCTTAACGTCGCGAAAAAAGGCATCCACAATGTCGACTTTATTCGCACCTCAGATGAAGACATGATTGATCTGATCTGTGCTAATAGTGACATCATCGCGAAGGTGACGCTTGCACCAGAGCAGAATGACCCTGAGCATATTCGACGCTTAAAAGCGGCTGGTGTGGTCGTTTCTATCGGACATACTAACGCTACGTATAAAGAAGCTCGTCAAGGCTTTGAAGCTGGTATTTCCTTTGCGACTCACCTGTTTAACGCGATGACACCGATGGTTGGACGCGAACCTGGAGTGGTTGGTGCAATTTACGATACGCCAGAAGTTTATGCTGGAATTATCGCCGATGGTTTCCACGTAGACTACGCAAACATCAGAATTGCTCATAAAATCAAAGGTGAGAAGCTTGTTTTGGTGACGGATGCCACAGCTCCAGCAGGTGCTAACATTGATCACTTTATTTTTGTCGGTAAGAAAGTATATTACCGAGATGGTAAGTGTGTTGATGAAAATGGCACACTAGGCGGCTCAGCCCTGACTATGATTGAAGCAGTTCAGAATACGGTTGAGCACGCAGGTATCGCTTTAGACGAAGCTCTACGTATGGCCACATTGTATCCAGCAACCGCTATTGGGGTTGAAGATAAACTTGGCCGAATTCGAACAGGCATGGTAGCAAACCTGACTGTTTTCGATCGTGACTTCAATGTAAAAGCGACGGTTGTTAACGGACAATACGAGCACAATTAAGCATGAATGGCGGACAAATTGGTAATGTAGATTTAGTAAAACAGCTTAACAGCGCTGCGGTATACAGGCTGATAGATCAGCAAGGTCCTATCTCCCGTATTCAAGTCGCGGACGTTAGCCAGCTGGCTCCCGCGAGTGTTACCAAAATAACCCGCCAACTTTTAGAGCGTGGCCTGATTAAAGAGGTCGCGCAGCAAGCTTCTACCGGTGGTCGCCGAGCTATCTCACTGACCACTGAAGTAAAACCTTTTCATTCAGTCGCCGTTCGTCTGGGACGTGACTACATTCAGTTCTGCTTGTACGACTTGGGCGGTACCGCACTTGCCGAAGATCAGCATGAGCTGCACTACACCAATCAGGAAGACTTGATTGCTGGTTTAATCGATTTACTGAAAAGTTTCATGAATCGCAACCAGGATAAAATCGAGCAGTTGATTGCCATTGGTATTACCCTGCCAGGCTTAGTTAACCCATCTACCGGTGTGGTTGAGTACATGCCAAATACGGATGTTGATAACCTGGCCCTTGGTGAAATTGTTAGCGAGAAGTTTAATACCGCTTGTTTCGTTGGTAACGACGTTCGCGGAATGGCTCTAGCAGAGCACTACTTTGGCGCAAGCCAAGATTGTCAGGATTCAATTCTGGTCAGTGTCCACCGCGGCACGGGTGCAGGTATCATTGTTAATGGCCAGGTGTTTCTTGGCTTTAACCGTAACGTTGGTGAAATTGGTCATATCCAAATCGATCCATTGGGTGAACAGTGTCAATGCGGTAACTTTGGCTGTTTAGAAACAGTTGCTGCAAACCCAGCAATCATACACCGTGTAAAGCAGCTAATCGCGCAAGGTTACGAATCTAGCCTAACTGAGCTGGAAAATATCACCATTCAGGATGTGTGCGAACATGCAGTTAACGGTGATGAACTCGCCAAGCAAAGCTTAGTTCGTGTTGGTAACCAGCTAGGTAAAGCGATTGCTATCACCATCAACCTATTTAACCCACAGAAAATTGTTATCGCTGGTGATATTACCGCAGCGCAAGAAATTGTATTCCCGGCAATTAAACGTAACGTTGAAAATCAATCGCTAAAAACGTTCCATAACGCTCTTCCTATTGTTGCCTCACAAATCGACAAGCAGCCAACTATGGGTGCATTCGCCATGATCAAGCGTGCAATGTTAAACGGGGTTTTGTTACAAAAGTTATTGGAAGACTAAGTTTATTCCAACAGTTGAGTTACAATCTCGGGCTGTGCTTGCACAGCCCGTTTTTGCATATCAGGAAACTCAACCCAATTACTGCAAATTAGCCTTGCTCTAAGCGATTTTCCCTGCGCAATTACCTGACAATAATTTACTGGCATAGGTATTACTTATCAGTATGGAAATAATTCTAATAACAACGGCATTTTTGGCTGGCTTCCTTGCGCTAAAGTGCTCACTCCCTCCACTCGTTGGCTTCTTACTCGCAGGATTCGGATTACACGCATTTGGCTACCAAAGTAATGAGCTGATCGTTGACCTAGCCGACCTCGGCGTTACCCTATTATTGTTTACTATCGGCCTAAAACTCGATGTAAAAACGCTGCTATCAAAAGAAATCTGGGGAGGTGCGACCGCACATAACATCCTCTCCACAGCGGTGTTCACCATCACACTCGGTGGTTTAAAACTACTCGGCATTACCTCTATGGCGGGTATGGATCTTGGGCAGATTCTTTTACTGGCGTTTGCTTTGTCATTTTCGAGTACCGTTTTTGCAGTTAAAACACTGCAAGAAAAAGGTGAGATGAGTGCCACTTACGGCACCATCGCGATCGGTATTCTGGTAATGCAAGATATCTTCGCAGTTGTATTTCTGACGGCTTCTACCGGTAAAATTCCTGAATGGTACGCCATAGCACTGTTCGGTCTTCCCCTCCTTCGACCAGTTTTTTACAAATTACTAGACAAAGTAGGCCACGGTGAGATGTTGGTCCTATTCGGTATATTCTTCGCGCTTGTCGTCGGAGCTGGTCTGTTTGAGCTAGTAGGCATGAAGCCAGATCTTGGTGCACTGATTTTAGGCATGTTACTGGCTGGTCACCGAAAAGCCTCTGAGCTCTCAAAATCCCTGTTTAACATGAAAGAGCTCTTCTTAGTTTGCTTCTTCTTAAATATTGGGTTATCGGCATCGCTGAGTTTTACTGGTATCGCACTCGCCATTTTATTTATTCTGCTGCTGCCGATTAAGGGCTTGCTGTACTTTTTAACCATTAACTACTTTAACTTTCGGGTCCGCACTTCATTGCTCGCGTCACTATCCCTGTTTAACTACAGCGAATTTGGCCTGATAGTTGGTGGTCTAGCGTATAAAATGGGCTGGATGCCAAGTGACATGCTCGCTGCCATTGCTGTTGCTGTGTCACTTTCATTTATTATCGCTGCGCCACTAAACCGTTTGAGCAATAAAATCTATCAACACTCAGGCAAGTGGCTACAAGAGACCGCCGCGGAGAAACTGAATCAACGTGATCAGTTAATCAATCCAGGACATGCTCAGGTACTAATCCTTGGTATGGGCCGCATTGGCACGGGTGCTTACGATGAGTTATGCGCTCGTTACGGGAAGATATCGCTTGGGGTCGAAATTCGCGAGGATGGCGCAGTTAAGCACCGTGAAGAAGGTCGTAATGTCATTTCCGGTGACGCAACTGACCCAGATTTTTGGGAACGAATTCTCGATACAGGACACGTCCAGCTGGTGCTATTGGCAATGCCTCACCACCAGGGTAATCAGACCGCATTGGAACAGCTGCAACGCCGTCACTATAAAGGCCAGATAGCCGCAATTGCAGAGTATCCAGACCAACTAGATGGCCTTCTGGAAAACGGCGTACATGCTGCATTCAATATCTATAATGAGGCTGGTAGTGGTTTCGCAAGACATGTTTGTCAGCAATTGCAGCCTAAATTCACACCAATAAAGTAAGCACTCATGTGAATAAGCAATAAAGCCTTCGTTCAAAAAGAAGGCTTTTTTTGTCTTCTTTTTATACCAAACCTTAATTTCATTCATCAAAACGGACGAATAATTAGAAATTATTCACCAGCAAGGGGATTTTATAAATTTTTTCATCACAAAGCGTTGCTTTTTTTACTCAAACTGGCAAATTGAAGCCATACCGATTAGAAATTGTTTAGTTTAAAAAGGAAGTTGTATGTGTTCAGTATTTGGCATTTTAGACATTAAAAGTGACGCAGCAGCGTTACGCCCTATCGCATTAGAAATGTCGAAAAAGCTTCGTCACCGAGGCCCAGACTGGTCTGGTATCTACTCTTCAGATAGAGCGATTCTGGCTCATGAACGCTTGGCAATTGTTGGCCTAAATAGCGGAGCTCAGCCACTGTACAGCCCTGATAATAAGCTAATCCTTGCGGTAAACGGCGAAATCTACAACCACAAAGAGATCCGCGCACGCTACGAAGGCAAATATGAATTCCAAACGGATTCAGATTGTGAAGTTATTCTAGCGCTTTACCAAGACATGGGCGCAGATCTTCTTGAAGAACTGAACGGTATCTTCGCTTTCGTTCTTTACGATGAAGAGAAAGACGAGTATCTGGTTGGCCGTGACCATATCGGTATTATTCCTCTTTACCAAGGTCATGATGAGCACGGTAACTACTACGTGGCTTCTGAGATGAAAGCGCTAGTGCCTGTATGTAAAACAGTGAGCGAATTCCCTCCAGGCAGCCACTACAGCTCTAAAGACGCAGAGCCACAACGCTACTACGTTCGTGACTGGAACGAATACGCTGCAGTTCAAGGGAACAGCACAAGTAAAGAAGAGCTAACTGAAGCGCTTGAAGCAGCAGTTAAACGCCAGCTAATGACTGATGTACCATACGGTGTACTTTTGTCAGGTGGTTTAGACTCTTCTATCACTTCTGCGGTCGCTAAACGTTTTGCAGCGATGCGTATTGAAGATGACGAAAAATCAGAAGCTTGGTGGCCACAACTGCACTCTTTTGCGGTTGGCCTTGAAGGCGCACCAGACTTGAAAGCAGCGCGTGAAGTTGCAGACCAAATCGGTACTGTACACCATGAAATGACTTACACAATTCAGGAAGGTCTTGATGCGATTCGTGATGTGATTTACCACATCGAAACGTATGACGTAACCACAATTCGTGCTTCAACGCCAATGTTCCTGATGGGACGTAAAATCAAAGCGATGGGTATCAAAATGGTACTTTCAGGCGAAGGCGCAGATGAGATCTTTGGTGGTTACCTATACTTCCACAAAGCACCAAACGCGCAAGAGTTCCACGAAGAAACCGTTCGTAAACTGCTTGCTCTAAACATGTTTGACTGTGCTCGTGCAAACAAATCACTTGCAGCATGGGGTGTTGAAGGCCGTGTACCTTTCCTAGATAAAGAGTTCATTGATGTTGCAATGCGTCTGAACCCAGCCGACAAAATGTGTGGCAACGGTAAAATGGAAAAACACATCCTACGTGAGTGTTTTGAACATTACTTACCAGAATCAATCGCTTGGCGCCAAAAAGAGCAGTTCTCTGACGGTGTAGGTTACAGCTGGATTGATACATTGAAAGAAGTAGCAGAACAGAAAGTAACGGAGCAACAAATGGAAACGGCTAAATTCCGCTTCCCTTACAACACGCCAACCACTAAAGAAGGTTATGTGTACCGTGAAATCTTTGAAGAACTATTCCCACTGCCATCAGCAGCAGAATGTGTTCCGGGCGGCCCATCTGTCGCTTGTTCTTCAGCAAAAGCGATTGAATGGGATGAGTCATTCCAAAACTGTGTAGACCCATCTGGTCGAGCAGTACAGGCCGTTCACAACGACGCTTACTAATTAAAAGACACGAATGAAAAGAAAAAGGGCTGGTTTAACCAGCCCTTTCATTTATATATCAACATGTTATTTTAAGTCTAAATCATTATTGTCAATACTGACTGGAACACGTTTGGTAATCATCTGCACGAGCATAATTGAACGCTTCTCCCCATCTTGCTCCTGGAAAATAGCATCAATACCAGCAAACTGACCACTTTTGACCCGAATCTGATCACCGCGCTTGGGCATGCCTTCACAGGCCACTTTTTCATGAACGCACTTTTCTATTTTCTTCAGTTCAAAAACCAAATCGCCCTGAATTTCTTTTGGCTGAGCGCCAAAGCGGACAAAATCAATAACCCCACGGGTGGAACGAACTGATGTAAAGTTCGGCCCTTCCTCGTAATCAAAACGAGCAAACATATAAGAAGGGAACAGTGGTTCTTCGACTTTCTGTCTTTTACCACGTAATATTTTTTCGACTTCGACAGTCGGATAAAAGCACTCCACCCCTTGATTTTCAAGGTGTTGCTTCGCCCTAACCTGCTCTCCTCGTTTACAATAAAGTAGATACCAACGTTTCATTTTTTACTAGCCATTTATCTTTTTCATGCATCCTAGCATTAAGCCAAAGATGAGTCATGAGCAATTCGTTCATCTATATAATTATAAATAAATATCGCTCGCATAACCTAATTTCTCTTTGATGGTTGTATGAATATTACACACAACCAAAAATGAAAAATTAGTTTTAACCACATAACAACCCATCAATTATTCCATAAATAAAATGAAAAACAGAGACTTATACAGGCATAGGTGCAATTGTATAAAATTTTTTGTTTGTTAATTGTTAAATTTAAAGGTATATATTTTCTCCGAAAAATGTAACAACTATTATTAAAAGATCCTATGACAAACCAACATCAATATTTTGGCCACCCTCGTGGCTTATTTTTACTGTTCGGCACAGAATTGTGGGAGCGTTTCTCTTACTACGCAATGCGTGCCATTCTCGTACTTTATCTCACAGATACCACAATGAATGGCGGTCTGGGCTGGTCGACTAAAGACGCACTAGACCTATACGGCATTTATACTGGCCTTGTTTACATCACACCTCTGATCGGTGGCTACCTGGCAGATAACTACTTAGGCCAACGCCGCTCCATTTTACTCGGTGGTGCATTAATGGCTATTGGTCAATTTACCTTGGCATTGCCAGCCGATGCACTGGGCCTTGGCTCTCTTCACACCTTTTATTTAGGTCTTGCGCTTCTGATCTCAGGTAACGGCTTGTTTAAGCCGAATATCTCAACGATGGTGGGTGACCTATACAACGAAGGTGACAACCGTCGTGATGGCGCATTTACCATCTTCTACATGGGTATCAACCTTGGCGCTCTGCTCGCTGGTGTCGTTTCTGGCTCGGTGACCAACTCATTCGGTTGGAAAGCTGGTTTCGTTGCTGCGGGCATCGGTATGCTTATGAGCCTTGTGATGCAAATAAGCTTCGCTCAATCCTGGCTAGGTGATATCGGCCGCGAACCAGCAGCCAAACGCGCACTAGCAAATCAGAAATCAACCAAGAAGCAGCCACTTACTAAAGAAGAAGTGGACCGTATTAAAGTCATTCTGGTCATGAGTCTTTTCACTATCGTGTTCTGGGCTGGCTTTGAGCAAGCTGGTGGCCTGATGAATATCTACACCCAGCAATACACTGACCGTATGATTGGCAGCTTTGAAGTCCCTGCGGCTTGGTTCCAGTCACTTAACCCGTTCTTTATTATTACGCTTGCACCTGTGCTTGCGGTACTGTGGGTTAAGCTAGGCAAACGTGAGCCAAACTCACCAGTGAAATTTGCAATGGCGATGTTCTTCCTCGCACTAGGCTTCCTATGTATGGTTGGTGCGGTACTTGAGCAAGGCGGTGATACCACAGTGAAAACATCAATGTTGTGGTTAGTGGGTGCTTTCTTCTTCCATACACTGGGTGAACTTTGCCTATCTCCAATCGGCTTGTCTCTGGTAACCAAACTTGCGCCTCTGCGTTTGGCATCATTAATGATGGGTGCATGGTTCGGCTGTAATGCGATTGCAAACTACGTAGCTGGCTACGTGGGATCCCATGTTGGTGAGCTCGGTGCGATGGCAATCTTTAGCGGCATCGCAGCGAGCGCGACGGTCAGTGGTCTAATTTTGCTGTTGTTCTCTAACACGCTCGTGCGCTGGATGCACGGTGCTGAAAGTTCAGCGAGCAACGCGGAACAAGTAGAAGAGCAACAAGTACAAGTTGCTTAATACATCATTCAAAATAAAAAGGGTCGCACTTGCGACCCTTTTTGTTAAGAACATTTCATGACAACGATTAAAGCTTATTGCGAACCAACTCCGCCATCATCTCAATATGTCGATCATCATCATTCAGGCAAGGAATGTAATTAAACTGCTCACCTCCTGCTTCTAAGAAAATGTGTTTGTTCTCTCCCGCGATTTCTTCTAGCGTTTCCAAACAATCCGAAGAAAATGCTGGTGTCATGATATCAATCTTTTTAATACCCTTGGCAGGCAACGTTTCCAGAGTTTTATCAGTGTATGGCTGTAACCACTCTTCACGCCCAAAACGGGACTGATAAGCCATCCCTATCTGCGTTTCATTCAACCCAAGTGCTTCACCCAGCAAGCGAGTCGTCGTTTCACAATGTTGAGGATAAATGTCACCGTTATCTGCAAAACGTTTCGGTATGCCGTGATAGGAACATAGCAGATACTCCCCTTGCCCATGTTCAGCCCAATACGCTCGCACAGATTGAGCCAAGGCATCAATGAACATTGGATGGTCGTGATAATCACGAATTAAGCTATATGCCGGTATGACGGGTAATTTCTTAAAAGCTTTGGTTATCCCATCAGACACCGCCGCTGTTGTTGTGCCTGAATACTGAGGATACAAAGGCAATACGATGACCTCATCGACCCCTTGCGACAGTAAGGCTTCAAAACCAGCGTGTAAACTTGGATTACCATAAGTCATGCCAAGCTCTACGGGCATATCTAACTGCTTAGCCAGTTTCTTCGCTTGACGCTTTGAGTACACCATCAGAGGGGAACCCTCTTCCATCCAAACGGATTCATAAAGTTTGGCAACTTTTGGCGCACGTATTGGCAAAATAACCCCGTGCAAAATTGGACACCAAAGCCATCGTGTCATGTCGACCACACGGTGATCATGAAGAAACTGGCTCAAGAAGCGCTTTACAGCAGGAGCAGTTGGTTCGTCAGGTGTACCCAAGTTAACCAGAAGCACACCTTGTTTTTTTATTTTTTGCATAGCGTCCCTTTGTTTCCAGCGTGTACCAACGCCAGCTATTTTAACCAGCAAGAATGATAAGATATGACTGGAATTGGTATTATAAAAATGTATAAAAAAAGCGACCTTACGGTCGCTTAACTATAACAAAATTCTTAAAAATTTTGATAATAGGTATTACCTATTATGCTAATGCCTTCTCGATATCAGCACTTACTTCAGAAACTTGCTTAGTACCATCGAATTTTAGGTACGTAGTTTTACCAGCTTCTGCTTCTTTACCGTAGTAGTTGATAAGTGGCGCAGTTTGCTCATGGTAAACACCTAGACGTGCACGTACTGTTTCTTCTTTGTCGTCATCACGAACAACAAGATCTTCACCAGTTACGTCATCTTTACCTTCCACTTTAGGTGGGTTGTAAACAACGTGGTAAGTACGACCTGAAGGAAGGTGAGCACGACGACCAGCCATACGCTCAACGATCACGTCATCAGCAACGTCGAATTCAATAACGTAATCAACGTCAACACCCATTTCTTTTAGGCCATCAGCCTGAGGGATAGTGCGAGGGAAACCGTCTAGTAGGAAGCCTTTTGCGCAATCGTCTTGAGCGATACGTTCTTTGATAAGGCCAAGGATGATTTCATCAGAAACTAGCTGACCAGCGTCGATAACAGCTTTCGCTTGTTTACCAAGCTCTGTACCTGCTTTGATCGCCGCACGAAGCATATCACCAGTAGAGATTTGTGGAATACCGTATTTATCCATGATGAAGTTTGCTTGTGTGCCTTTACCTGCACCTGGAGCACCTAGAAGAATGATGCGCATGATTTATCCTCTTTAATATTTAAGATTTATACCGAAGCTCACAATAGCCTGCCTACTCAAGTTTCAAACCTAAGAAGCAATCGCAACGATAAGTTTCGGTATAACGTTAGGCGGCAAAAATACACGCCTTGTGACTGACATTCAAGTCACAGATTCTACCACAGGTTATGTGAGCAAAGAGTGAATTAAGACTAAAGAATGTTAACAACCGCATCTTTATGCCGCTATTGACTATTAACTCAACATCTATAATGCAAATTTATGCGATAACAAACAAAAAGCTCGCGATACGCGAGCTTTTTAATGTGTATTGACTATTAAACCTTAGTCAAAAGCTGGTTGATCGCACCTAAGAATTGCGCAGGGTCTTCCATTGAACCGCGTTCAGCAAGCATCGCCTGCCCTAAAAGTACCTCAACCCAGCGGCCAAACGCTTCCTCGTCAGCTTCATCAGCCATGCGTTTAACCAGTTCATGCTCCGGGTTGATTTCGAAGATGTACTTCACTTCTGGCACTGCCTGACCTGCTGCCGCAAGAAGCTTCGCCATTTGAGTCCCCATCTCGTAATCATCCGTCACCACAACCGCCGGTGTTGAAGCCAACTTGAACGTTGTGCGAACTTCTTTTACGCGATCGCCTAAGTAAGACTTAGTGCGTTCCACAACTGACTTAAACTCTTCCTCAGTCTCTTTCTGCTTTTCTTTCTCGGCTTCATCTTCGAAGTTGCTCAGATCCAGACCCGCTTTAGTGATTGACTGGAACTGCTTACCGTCGAACTCAGTCAGGTAGTTCATTAACCACTCATCAATGCGGTCGTACATCAGGATAACTTCGATGCCTTTTGCTTTGAACTGCTCTAAGTGCGGGCTATTTTTCGCTGCGGCGTAGCTGTCTGCTGTCAGGTAGTAGATCTTATCCTGACCTTCTTTCATGCGCTCAACGTAGTCAGCCAGTGCGACAGTTTGCTCAGCAGAGTCAACTTCAGTAGACACGAAACGTAACAGACCAGCGATCTTCTCTTTGTTTGCGAAGTCTTCAGCCGGACCCTCTTTCAGTACAAGGCCAAACTCTTTCCAGAATGACTGGTATTTTTCTGAGTCATTCTTTGCCATGCGCTCTAGCATCGTCAATACGCGCTTGGTACAAGCATTGCGCAATGACTGAGTCACTTTGTTATCTTGCAGAATCTCACGCGATACGTTTAGCGGAAGATCGTTTGAATCTATCAGACCACGCACAAAACGCAGGTAAGACGGCATAAACTGCTCTGCGTCATCCATGATAAATACACGTTGAACATACAGTTTCAGACCAGATTTATGGTCACGGTTCATCATGTCCCATGGTGCTTTAGACGGGATGTAAAGAAGACTCGTGTAGTCGTTTTTACCTTCAACGCGGTTATGACTCCAGGTCAGTGGATCCGCGAAGTCATGCGAAACGTGCTTGTAAAACTCTTGATACTCTTCTTCTGAGATATCAGATTTATTGCGAGTCCATAGCGCTTGAGCCTTGTTAATTTGCTCCCACTTTTTCTCGCCAGTTTCATTGCCTTCGTCATCACGTACCGCTGTTTGGATAGAAACCGGGATACCGATATGGTCAGAATACTTACTGATCACTTCGCGCAGACGCCATTCACTCAAGAACTCTTTACCTTCTTCACGCATGTGCAGAATGATGTCGGTACCGCGAGCGTCTTTTACGATGTTTTCAATCGTATACTCACCTTCACCCGCAGAGTGCCATTGCACGGCCTCTTCTGCTGAAACACCTGCAGCACGAGTGCGTACCGTAACTGCATCTGCCACGATAAACGCAGAATAGAAGCCGACACCAAACTGACCAATCAATTGTGAGTCTTTGCTTTGATCTTCAGACAGTTTTGAGAAGAAATCTGCCGTGCCAGATTTCGCAATAGTACCCAGATGCTCGATCACATCATCACGGCTCATGCCGATACCATTGTCAGAAATCGTTAAGGTATTTGCGCTCTCATCAAATGACAGTTTTACGCCAAGGTCAGCGTTACCCTGATACAAATCTGGGTTAGATAGCGCCTGAAATCGCAATTTGTCTGATGCATCTGATGCGTTAGAAATCAGCTCACGCAAAAAGATCTCTTTGTTGGAATAAAGAGAATGGATCATTAAATGCAGTAGTTGTTTTACTTCTGATTGAAAACCACGAGTTTCTTTATTTTGAGATACAGTTTCGCTCATGTTTGCTCCATAACATCTAATCTAACAAACCATCTCAGGGAGAAAAGTAAACACCTCAACTCCATGAAATAGCGTTTCTAATATGTCATGTAACATGTGGCTGACAAATGTAAATTCAAGGTCAATCCAACTAAAAACAGTGTTTTTTTACAAAAATTTAATTATCCTACCCGGCTAAAAGCATCTAAAACGTCGTGCATATCCTACGCGCATAGCATGAATTTGTGATATAAATCACCATAATTTCAACATCATCCATCTAAGAAGAACTAAATGACTAGCATTGGCACCAAATTTCTACTTGCTCAAAGGTTTACTTTTGACCCAAATAGTAATTCGCTTGCTGACCAACAAAACGACAACGACGTTGTACGTTTAGGAAGCAACGAAAGTCGCATTCTCCTGATGTTGGCAGAAAGACCCAACGAAGTGTTAACCCGTAACGAACTCCACGAGTTTGTCTGGCGTGAGCAAGGTTTTGAGGTGGATGACTCAAGCCTTACTCAAGCGATCTCTACCCTGCGTAAGATGTTGAAGGACTCAACAAAATCTCCAGAGTATGTAAAAACCGTACCAAAGCGTGGCTACCAGTTAATCTGTTCTGTAGAACGATTGAATCCGCTTTCCTCTGTTGTTAACTCAGACTCTGAAGAGCTAGCTTCAGACGTTGAGACAGATAAAGCAAAAAGCACGGATATTTCTGACGAGCCACCAGCAGAGCCGATCTCCGAAACAAAAGTAGAGCACGAGTTTCGTAGTGAACAAGCTCAGGTTCAGCCTCAAAAGAAACCAAATATGTGGTTGCCACGGCTGATTTTATTGGTAGCTATATTGTTTCCAGTTGGCGTACTGCTATTCACGAATCCCGCGGAGTCCCAATTCCGTCAGGTAGATATTTATCAAAATGTACCTGTGCTAACGCCTGTGAATCACCCGCAAATTAATGACTGGTTGCCGTCTATCAAGCAATGTGTGGAACGCTACGTTGACCATCACACAAAAGATTCATTGCCTGTGCAGGTCATCGCAACCGGTGGCCAGAACAACCAACTGGTGCTGAACTATATCCATGACATCGACCACTCTTATGAGAATGTCACTTTGCGTATAGTTTCTGGTCAAAGTGACCCAGCCGATATCTGTAAATAAGGGGAGGCCATTATGAAGATAAAATTTGCATCTGCGGTTTTGGCCGTATCCATGCTTTTCAGTGGCTGGTTATACTGGGGCAGCGACCTCAAAATTGAACAGGTTCTGACTGCAAACGAGTGGCAATCTGCCATGGTGACACTCATTACTGATAAGTTGCCGAATGACACGGTAGGTCCGCTGCGTAAAGTCAATGTCGAGTCCAACGTGAAATATTTGCCTAATGGCGAATACATCCGTGTAGCGAACATTAAGCTGTTCGCCCAAGGTTCTACGGCGGAATCAACCATCAACATATCAGAGAAAGGTCGCTGGGAAGTGAGCGATAATTACCTGCTCGTTTCACCGTCTGAATTCAAAGATATTTCATCTTTTCAGTCGAGAGACTTCTCTGAAGAACAGCTTCGCTTGATCACTCAAATATTCAGGCTGGATGCCGAGCAAAGCCGCCGTATTGATGTGGTTAACGAGAAAACGCTGTTATTAACTAGCCTGAATCACGGTTCTACGGTACTGTTTAGAAACTGATTTTCTGATTAAAGGGGGCTAAATGTCCCCTTTGTTGTGCACATGGACTGGCTAGATACCCTCACGCTCTTTTTGGGCTCTCTTATCGCAAACACGTTAGCGTCACTTTCTGGTGGCGGCGCAGGTTTGTTGCAATTCCCCCTACTGATTTTTTTAGGTTTGCCTTTTTCTGTTGCTCTTGGCACTCATAAAGTCGCGTCCGTTGCCTTAGGTTTAGGCGCAGCCAGTACGCATTTAAAAGCTGGCACAATAAAACTTCCCGTAGCGCTGTATTTAATACTGGTCGGCAGTATTGGGGTCATTATTGGTGCCAATATCATCGTTCATATTCCTGATGGTATTGCTGAGAAGATGTTGGGCTCCATGATCCTTGCCCTAGGCATTTACTCACGGCTTAAAAAGCAGTTAGGACAATCCGAGGTAATGATGCATCGCGATCGAGCCGGTTGGATCGTTGGTGGTTTTGGCATCATGCTGATTGGAATCATTAATGGTTCACTCACCGCTGGTTCTGGACTGCTGGTTACTCTATTTTTGGTTCGCTGGTTTGGGTTTGATTATAAACAGGCGGTCGCTTACACCATGATTTGCGTCGGGTTGTTTTGGAATGGCATTGGAGGCGTCGCTGTCGTTCAAGCCGGTGCCCCTATTCACTGGGCATGGTTACCCGTATTGCTGTTAAGTTCATTTTTAGGCGGAAGCTTGGGCGCTTGGGCAGCCACCCGATATAGTAACCGCGTGATAAAAATTGCGTTTGAAATTCTCACCTTTGCCGTTGGGTTTAAACTACTGGTTTAATGCCAAGCTTAAGAATTAACGGGCTATTCTAGTTAAAAGGAAAATAAAATGGAAAAAGCTGTGATTAACATCTACTACTGTCGTCAGTGCAATTGGATGTTACGCTCAACCTGGCTTTCGCAAGAGCTGCTGCATACGTTCAGCGAAGAAATCGAATCTGTTACCTTGCATCCTGATACCGGTGGTCGATTCGAAATCTTCTGTAATGGACAGCAAATCTGGGAGCGTAAAAAAGATGGCGGTTTTCCGGAAGCAAAGGTATTGAAACAGAAAGTCAGAGACATTATTGCACCGGACAGAGATTTGGGACATTCGGATTCAAAATAAGGGAGTGCTGTACTCCCCTAATCATGTAAACAAAACCATTCTCTCAGTCGGATCTCAAATACTATATCTCTGTCTGAGCCAACACTTCGCCCTCTGGCGTCTGTACTGTCAGTGTCTTGCCATTCATCAAGCCGTAGCTTCGAGGTAAGTCATTGCGCGGAAACGTCATAGAACCAGGGTTGAAGATAGTAATCCCATCTTGTGACTCTGCGACAGGTATGTGAGTGTGACCATGGGCGATCACATCCCCTTCTTTCAGCTCTGGGCGATGGCTACTGTTGTATATATGACCATGAGTTAAAAACAGACGCTGACCGGACTCAAGCAACACCCAAGCATAATCCATCATCATCGGAAAGGTTAGTAGCATCTGATCCACTTCACTATCGCAGTTACCTCGAACCGCAATAATCTGCTTGCTGTACTGATTTAAAAGCTCAGCCACTTGTGCTGGGTTATAACCTTCTGGAATCGGGTTTCTTGGTCCGTGGTAGAGAATGTCCCCCAACAGAACCAAATGATCCGCTCCAGACTTAAAAAACAAATCGATGGTTTCTCTCGTCGCAGGTAAAGAGCCATGCAAATCTGAGGCAAAAAATAGTTTCAAAGCATTATCTCCTCATAAAAACAGAGGCTATTCTACGCCATTCTGACTACAGCTCAACTTACTGGTTACGAACAAAATCGATCAGCATTGGCAGTAAATAAACCCACGCAGCGTAACCAGCCCCAACAAGTATCACCAACCAAAAAACCATTGAGATAAACTTTGACTTTGCTAAATGATTCAGCGGATCCGGCTCCCCACACCCAGGGCAGGTATGAGCTCGTTTAGAAATCTGTTTCTCACAGACCGGACAAGCAACTAAAGGCATGATAAAAATCCTCGACTATAAGCGTAAGGCACAAAGGATAAGTGCCAACGGACACATATGCAACATCACAAGTAATCAATGCATTATAGATGGATAACTGTCGCCGATCTGAGAGAAGTAAAGCTGAGCCTCGATTTACCTTTCGACTTAATCTCTTACCATGCCATTGATTACGATATTGTTGTAACTGACCATACCAATCACCTCGCCGTCTTCAATAACCGGAGCACGACTAATACCAAACCGTTCAAACAATCTGGCGCAATATTTCACGTTCATGTCCGGCCCAACACACAGAGCTGGCTTGGTCATAATCTCATAAATATTGGTTCGTTGAGGTGCACGGTTATTCGCCAGCACTTTTTTGGCAATATCATTCATTAATACTATGCCGAATTCATCATTGTCATCGCGCTTTTTAACCACCAGCGCTTTCACTTGATATTTTTTGGCTAGTGTAATCCCTTCGTACACCGTCATCAGCCCATCTACCATAACGTAAGTTGCAGCCATGACGTCTCGAACCCGTACTATTGCCTGATTACTCATAACTCGTCCTCTACAACCTTAGCCAATGTCTCTACCTGATGGGCGACGCCGACCGCATCTTCAATATCAATTTGAATCGCAATGCCCTGTCCGGATTCCTTGTCAAATTCACCGACATCGCTGATGGTTTCTAAAATGTGTCGAGAGAGATGCTCCTCGACCACAAACAGCAGAACATCTTTTTGTACTTCCAAGGTCAATCCAAAAAAAGTTCGCTTCTGGTTTAACCCTTGCCCTCGAGCATTATTAATTACCGTAGCACCCGTTGCTCCAGCATCCCGAGCAGCATCAAGTACCTTATCTGTTCTGGCATCCTCAACAAACGCAAGTATCAATTTAAAGCGCATTTTCTTCGTCCTCCGAGGTGTCTTTATTAAGCCATTGAGTAATTTGCGCATATCCCATGACGGATATCATCGGAAACAAACTGGCAAAGGCAATCAAACCAAAGCCATCTATCATAGGGTTTCTCCCGGGCACAGTAGACGCCAGGCCTAATCCCAGAGCGGTCACGAGCGGTACAGTAACAGTCGATGTCGTCACACCGCCAGAGTCATAAGCCAAAGGGACGATCATCTGAGGGGCATAAAAGGTCTGGGCGACGACTACGATGTAACCAGCCATGATGTAATAGTGAATAGGGTCCCCGACAACAATCCGGTAACTGCCCAATGCAATACCAATCGCCACACCTAATGCAACCGCGACACGCAGACCATTCACGCTAATACTGCCACCGGAAACTTGATTCGCCTTGATTGCCACCGCAATTAATGACGGCTCTGCAATCGTTGTACTGAAACCAATAAAAAATGCGAAGGTGTACACCCAATAATAGTCGATCCACTCCAGTTGCTGCCCTACTGATACTTTGAACTCTCTGACAAAATCCGGAGTAGTAAGTTGTACCGCCATGGTTTCGCCAAGCGGAAACAATGCCATTTCCAACCCGAGCAAGAACAGGGACAAACCCAAAATGACGTAGGCAAAACCAAACAGCACTTTTCTGAGGTTATTCACCGGACGGCGAAGTACCGCGAGTTGAAAACCAAAAATGATGGCAGCAATTGGGATAACATCGCGAATGGTGGATAGAAGCGTGTCAAAAAAGTGCTCGAACGAAATCATGCCACGACCATCCCATAAACCATGACAAACATCATTGGCAGCAACGAGGCAAAAGCAATCAATCCAAATCCATCGACCATGGGGTTACGTCCTTTAATTGCTGAAGCGAGACCGACTCCGAGCGCGGTCACCAATGGAACGGTGATCGTCGATGTCGTTACTCCTCCCGAGTCGTATGCCACGCCAATAATCGACTCAGGTGCAAACCAAGTTAACACTACGACGCCCACATACCCACCTATGATCATGTAATGGATAGGCCAGCCTTTCAGAATCCGAAGTACACCAACCACAATAGCGATGCCGACAGACAACGCCACAGTTACCCGAAGCCCAGTACCATACTCCTGGATCGCCAACTCCGAGTTGTTAATCATTCCTCCCTCGGCCGCCACCCGAGCAGCTTTATCTGCAACGGCAGTCAGTGCAGGCTCGGCAATTGTGGTGCCAAACCCTAAACAAAACGCAAAAACTAAAAGCCAAAAAACGCTGCCTTTTTTCGCAAACGCCTGAGCCATGCTCTCGCCTATCGGAAAAAGACCAAGCTCTAATCCAAAAATAAAAAACGTCAATCCTAGTACGACAAGCAGTAAACCAAAAAGAATAGAGACTAGGTTAGGCAAAGGTTCCTGTAATACCACCAGCTGAAAAAAGGTGATGACTAGGACAATGGGCATCAGATCGCGCGCACTATTAAGGAGGGCTCGAAAAAGAGCAATAAATGCTTCCATATCTTCTCCTTATTGAATGCTTTTGAATAATCTAGCGATAATTAACTGAAATGATTTAACCGACTCATATCAGTCTGACATAAAATTCTTGATGCAAATGTGAAGGAACCAATGTCACCAATAACAACTAGTTACAATTTTTCAATATGTGAAGTTGGTGCGGAGCAAAAGCTTTCTAATCGAATGGAGATTTACGGCGAATACACGGGAGAATATGATCATGCAGCAAACAAAGTGACTATAATGTTTTCATGTTTTTGTCATTCAATGAGACGCCATGAAGATATTATTAACAGGCGGAACAGGATTTATTGGCTCTGAGTTGCTCAAGCTACTCACCACTCATCACGTGGTGCTATTAACGCGTTCACCACAAAAAGCGAAACAGCATCTTCAGCATGCTGATGTCGGTAATATTGAATATATAGACTCTCTTGACCAACTTGCCGATCTTAATCATATTGACGCGATCATCAATCTCGCGGGCGAACCAATCGCAGATAAGCGTTGGACTCAAAAACAGAAGGACAAAATTTGTAAAAGTCGCTGGAAAATAACCGAACAAATTGTCGAGCTTATCCATGCGAGCACAAAGCCACCATCCGTGTTCATTAGTGGATCGGCTGTGGGCTATTATGGCGACCAACAAGAGCACCCTTTTGATGAATGCCTTCATGTTAACAGTGAAGCGTTTACGCACCTTGTTTGCGAAAAATGGGAACAGATTGCTAAACGTGCAGAATCCGAGGATACACGGGTGTGTTTATTGCGGACTGGCGTGGTTCTCGGCCCTAACGGTGGCGCTTTGGCAAAAATGTTACTCCCTTATAAGCTAGGATTAGGCGGACCACTTGGAAACGGCAACCAATACCTGCCCTGGATTCATATCCTGGACATGGTGCGTGCCATCATGTATTTACTGAATACCCCTCATGCCCATGGCGCATTTAACATGTGTGCCCCGCATCCAGTAAGCAATCGCATTTTCAGTGCGACATTAGCAAAAACCCTGAAACGACCGCACATACTGTTCACACCTCAGTGGCTCATGGAGTTGGTGATGGGAGAATCAGCTTGTCTGTTGTTTGACAGCATTAGAGCAAAACCGAAAAAACTGACAGAATTGGATTTCCAGTTCAGCTATTCGAGAATTGAACCCGCACTTAAGCACTTGCTTCATGAGCGAAGCTGTTGAATGATAAACGTTAATATACGTTTATTCTGAGCTTAATTTATGAACAAGTCGATTCTTATCACTGGTTGCTCAACCGGTATTGGTTATGTGTGCGCTCATGCCCTGAAAGCACAAGGCTTTAATGTTATTGCCTCATGCAGAAACCCTGACGATGTCCAGCGACTGCAGGCCGAGGGCTTAACCTGCATACAACTCGACCTCAATGACCCCATCAGCATCACGCAAGGCGCTGAGCAGGCGATAAGTTTAGCTCAGGGGAAACTGTACGCTTTGTTTAACAACGGCGCATACGGTCAGCCAGGAGCGTTAGAAGACCTTCCAACCGAAGCGCTCAAAGCTCAATTCCAAACCAACTTTTTCGGCTGGCATCAACTGGTACAAGAGATTCTTCCACACATGCGCGCCCATGGCGAAGGCCGCATCATTCAAAACAGCTCAGTACTTGGCTTTGCCGCAATGAAATATCGCGGGGCTTATAATGCGTCAAAGTTTGCTCTGGAAGGTTGGACAGACACCTTAAGACTTGAACTGGCCGACACCAATATCAAAGTTGCGCTTATAGAGCCGGGCCCTATAGAAACTCAATTTAGACAAAATGCGCTTGCCGCCTTCGAAAAGTGGATCGACACAGAATCCAGTCCACATCGCGTCGCCTATGAAGCTCAGAAACAGCGCCTGGATAATGACAAATCAAACAATAAGTTTGTGCTACCAGCAGAAGCATGTATTGACCCGGTACTACATGCACTCACCAGCGATTCACCCAAAATCCGTTACCGTATTACCACACCAACCAAGCTGTTCGCAGTGTTGAAGCGGGTGTTACCAGCTCGACTGCTCGATAAAATTTTGCGACAAGCAGCATAAAATTCTTTTGTCGTAGTGTAATTTCATCGTAACAATGTGATGTCATTATGAACATGTAGGTTAAAAAAACCTCACCTGTTCGAATCAATATCTAGGCAAACCTCACGCCAAAATGAACGCATTTTGTGTACAGGTTTGATTAGATTTGGTATCGCCACCCGATCTGTTTTGTAGCAATACTTTGTTCCAATGCGAGACAATAATGACATTAAATCAGCTTAACTGGCTTAGTGTGGGTGTAGTGGTGACCTTGTTCATCCTATTCTGATACCACACCCTGCATAATAAAAACGATAATCACAGTGCAGGAATCGCCACTTTAATACGCTATTAGGACAGCGCTGCTTGGGCAGCGTTTTTCCTTTCTACGCAATCTAAATCTCACCAATTCATACATCTCGATGTTATTTAGCGATACTGCTTGATTTTCCACTAAATCAACTCCATATCTACAAGCAACGACAAGAAACAAAAGCAAGGATACTCTGATGCAATCCCCATTTATCGTTGAGATCACAGAACAGAACTTTCGCGAAACGCTTGAAGGATCAATGAACACGCCCGTTCTGATCCACTTTTGGGCTAATGCTCAGCCAGAAAGCGCACAAATACTCCCTGAGTTACAAACTCTTGCTCAACAGTACAATGGTGCTTTTACCCTTGCTCTACTTAACTGTGAAGACCAGCCAGCCTTAGCGTCTCAGTTTGGCGTTCAGGTACTTCCGACGATTGCATTGTTTATTAATGGTCAAGCTGTCGATGGATTAGGTGGTCCTCAACCGATAGACGCCATCGCAGCCATGCTTCAAAAGCACCTGCCAAGCCCAGATGAGCAACTACTTAAACAAGTTACTGAACTATTGGCACAAGGTAAGCACGCAGAGGCTCTGAGTATCATCCACACACTGCCTGCAGAGCTGCAATCTCGTGGCGATGTCAAACTTGCTACGGCAGATTGCTTGTTGGAAACGAAACAGTTTGATGTTGCTCAAGAGCTATTAGGATCTATTCCACTTGAGTATCAGGATAATTACTACAAGGGCTTAATCGCTAAGCTAGAATTGCATCTTCAAGCGGCTGACAGCCCAGAACTTCAACGCTTAGAACAAGAGTACGCAGCAAATGCAGACAACCTGGAATTGGCGTGTGAGTTAGCCGTTCAGTACAACCAAGTTGGTCGTGATGAAGAAGCATTAGAACTCCTTTGGAACATTCTTAAGGTGAACTTAGGTGCTCAGGATGGCGAAGTGAAGAAAACCTTTATGGATATTCTTAGCGCGTTAGGTCAAGGAAATGCTTTAGCGGGTAAGTACCGCCGTCAACTGTACTCGATTTTATACTAAGTTCGTCAAAATATAGATTTGAGATAAAGGCCGGAGTATTTCGGCCTTTATTTTGTCTCACATCAAACTACTTCACCTGTTCTCACTTCTTAAATTGTCTAATCGTGATAAATGAGTAAAAATGAATCAGACTTTATGCATTTAAGGGAATATTCCATGCCAATTGATTCGTTGATTACTATCGGTATTTTTGTTGTCCTTGCCATTATTATTCTTTCATCCGCGATAAAAACCGTTCCTCAGGGGAGCAACTGGACCGTTGAGCGATTTGGACGTTATACCCACACACTCAAACCCGGGTTAAATTTAATCATCCCTTTCATCGATCGTGTTGGTCATAAAATAAGTATGATGGAGCGCGTATTAGATATCCCGGCACAAGAGGTTATTAGTAAAGATAACGCCAATGTCACTATTGATGCCGTCTGTTTCGTACAAGTCGTCGATGCCGCAAAAGCTGCCTATGAAGTTAACGACCTGGAGCATGCGATTAGAAACCTCACTCTCACTAATATTCGTACTGTATTAGGCTCAATGGAACTCGATGAGATGCTCAGCCAACGCGATATGATCAACTCAAAGCTCCTGCTCATTGTTGACCAGGCTACCAACCCTTGGGGTGTAAAAGTGACGCGTATTGAGATAAAGGATGTACAGCCACCAGCTGATCTGACCGCCGCGATGAACGCCCAAATGAAAGCCGAGCGGAACAAACGTGCAGAAATCCTGGAAGCGGAGGGCGTTCGTCAAGCCGAGATCCTAAAAGCAGAAGGCCACAAGCAATCACAAATACTGAAAGCTGAAGGCGAAAAGCAGTCTGCTATTCTTCATGCAGAAGCTCGTGAACGCGCTGCTCAGGCAGAAGCCAAAGCGACCTACATGGTTTCTGAAGCAATAGCAAAAGGTGACATGCAAGCTGTGAATTACTTTATCGCTCAGGGCTACACAGACGCAATTAAGAGCATTGGACAAGCTGAAAACGGTAAGATCATCATGCTACCTCTGGAAGCAACGGGGCTAATGGGATCCGTTGCAGGTATTGCTGAAATGTTTAAACAACAAAACAAAGAATAAGACCTGCCTATGGATTTTATAAGCTTACTTGATGGGATCACCTTTTGGCATTGGCTCGCACTGGGGTTTGGTCTACTTGCTGTAGAATTACTCGGAACCGCGGGATATTTTCTCTGGCTTGGTCTGTCTGCCCTGTTGGTTGGTATTTTATTGTCTCTGATGCCGATTAGCTGGCAGCTACAATGGTTGTCTTTTGCCACGTTCAGCCTTGTCACCACTTGGTTGTGGTGGAGACGTCAATGGAAAAACGACGAACAAGATGATTTATCCAGAGATCTAAATCAGAAGTACAAGCAACTGATCGGACAAACTCTCACAATAGACGAAGACTTCTCTGTTGGAGTGAATAGAATCCATGTTGCAGATACCACCTGGTCTGCCCAAAGTGACCAGGCCCTTCCTGCGGGGACTAGAGTAAAAATCGTTGCTGTAAAGGGTATTATTTTAGTCATCGAACCTGTTGATGATTAATTTATGTCAAAATAATGGAGCTTACATGGCTCCATTATTATTCCCCCTCACTACTTCTTTTATTTCATATCTTTATTTAAATTACGAATAAAAATAAAGTCCGATATTACTTTCAATATACTCTCATACGAAAAATAAATGAACATTATAATAAACAATTAATTCAAATAGATATAAACTTAATTATTTTAATCACGAAAACTAATTTTAAATAAAAAATAAACATCTAATAATTATTTTTTGATCTTTTCTAGACTGGATACATACTTAGGTAATAAGCACAGCCGTACGATGCTTATATTTATTTAAGAGGTGGTATTATGAAACGCTTATTCTTATTAGCCGTTTTCGTGTTATTTTCCGCGAATATCTTTGCATCTGTGCAAAGCGGAACTAACGTAGGAAGCTCTGCCACAGGTCCTTTGGTTGAATGTAGCCTGCCTAATGGAGAAACGAAGTACATCCCTATATTAATATGTAAGCATATGGACGGAAATGTTAACTAATTATATGTGAAGCCCCATCTAAAGGGGCTTCACTTAAATATTTACTGATTTATTATCCAGTTAAGTATTTCTGAGCGTTCTTCTTTACTTGCTTCTGAGTACCAGTATTGGAGCATATTATAGCTTTGTGAATCAGATGCTTCTAAACTCTGTACACTTTTTCTATTTTTTACTGCAAATTGAGCGAACAACTCTTGTTCTTGTAGTGACGCCTTTTTGTACCAATAGCGTACCATTTCAATAGACTTACTATCATTTGTTGGATTAATACTTGCCGCGTTAGCAGATGAAGTACTCACCAGGACCGCTGTATTTCCTGCGGCAGTTGCACGCCCTTCTTGCTCAATAGCCTCGAAATACGCTTTTGGAACAACAACCTCAACAGTATTCTTTTTACCAGAAGAAATTGTAAATGTTACATCACTGCCATCAAACTGATTTAGTGTTTGTTCGCTGAACGGAAAGCGAATCCACTGAGTAACAGTACAGTGCTCTGTACATGTTTCGGAAATTGGTCTGAAGTTTTCAAGTGCCTGAACCTTCCCATGCATATCAACCGAGTTAAAGCTGTCATAGTTTTTGAAATAGGTTACCGCCATATCAATATTTGATTGGTTGGAGAGCGGCTTGGCCCCTTTATTATGCACGGATATATAAGTTAGCTCAGATTTAACTAAATCTGCACCAACTAAAGCTTTTGTATCTGGTGTGATTGACTTTGCGTATACCTCTACATAATTGCTTCTTTCTTTAATGCTTTTGACTGCATCAGAATACTCACTTGAGGTGTCGAGTGTACTGCAGCCAACTGTTCCTATTGCAACTGGTAGCAGGAACAGACGTCTTAATATTTTCATATTCTTGATCCTTAATAAAATACGCCAGCAAGTATGCTGGCGTAGAACCTAAAGAAAGGCAATTTATAAAGTGGCTTAGAAACCGTATTCTAAACCAACACGAACAAACATTGTTTTGTCTTTAGCGTTGTATGCGTCATGTTGACCAACGCGAACGTAAGGTACAAAACCATTGTGTACGTACATCAGCTGGCCAGATAGTACTTCATCATCATCACTAAGTTTCACATTATCAACTTCTGATTCGTCGTTAAATGCGTAGCCTACTTTAACACCCCATGGGCCATTCCAGTACTGACCAATCAGAGAGTACTGACCCTGTTCAGCCTCTTGACCTTCATACGCAGCATGCTTTGACTCACCTTCGCTGTACTTATATGCACCAGCTAGACCGAAGCCAGCAGGAAGTGGAAGTTCAAAACCTACAATGTATGCTGTTGAATCAATATCTGAACCACCGTACTTAGAGTTAGACTCTACACCAGCGTGAACAGTAACCACATCAGAGAAGTTGTAGTGCGCTGCTGCACCTACATGGTTTGAGCTCTTAGTACCTGTATCGCCACGACCTACAGAGAAGTTCAACGTCAGTCCGCCAAGCGCTGGAGAGTCATAACGAGCGATATCGCCTTTACGATCGTAATGTGCTTTAACGTCTCCACCCCAGTCAAATACACGACCTAGACCTGGGTTTGAGTAAGGCCAGTCAACGATTTCATATAATGGCGTCAACATACGACCAAAACGTACTTTACCCCAATCACCTTGTAATCCAAGGAATGTGTCGCGAGCACCTAAAGTGGAACCTTTACCGTCCTCACCAACATAACCAGATTCAATCTGCATGAATACGTTTAGATTATCAAACATATCCTTGCTTGCACGGAAGCCGATACGTGATTCGTTTTCGTAATCGTAGCCATTACTGTCTTCTTGATAAAAAGCAGAAATTGCAGCAACACCGTACGCTTGTACGTTGAAATCTGAAAGCACACCAACTTGTGAAGATTCAGAACCACTTGCTACTGCACCAGTTGAAGCTAGAGCTACTGCAGCACCTAATAACGTGCGTTTTAAAATTTTGTCCATGGATAAACTCCTAAAAATAGATATAGCTGTTTTTTTATCTCACCTTTAGTTGGCCGCCGAAGGAGAGAAGTAATTTCGTGGTAAAGCTTCGTTATTTCTAACTGGGCTTTTTTTAGTTCCTGCATACACACCGTGTATAACACGTTATTAAGACTAACTTCGCGACTAAAAACATCCAAATGGAACTTATTTTTTTTCTAAAAAAATATGAGCCACAACAAAGTTCCATATAAGTTATTGATCCAGATCTTACTTTTACAACCCTTACATCAATAAAGGAAAATAATTTTATAAATCAATAATTTAAATAAAACCAAAAAACTCAACATGAAGTGCCTCGCAGAGTATGAAACAAAACAATTTCAATCCGCAAAGGGGAGATCTTGATCACTGAAAAGATTAAATCACTCTAATAATAGAAATATTAGAACTTAATAAGAGGCATTAAAAAGCCCCAGAAGCTTAGCTACTGGGGCTTATTAGAAAGGTATTTAGGTTTTGGATAAACTTAATTCATTAAGTCGAGTAAGTCTTGTTCGGTTTTAATTTCAATTCCCAAGTCTTGCGCTTTTGCTAATTTAGAACCCGCATTTTCACCTGCGAATAAAATATCCGTTTTCTTCGAAACACTGCCGGTAACTTTAGCACCCAGCGCCTGTAGTGCCTCTTTTGCTTCGGATCGCCCTAGTTGAGAAAGAGTACCAGTTAGTACAACCGTTTTGCCTTCTAACGGCAGTTCAACACCTTGCTCAGGAGCACTAATTTCTGGCCAGTGAATACCTTGCTCTAGTAAGTCTTTCACTACTGCTTGGTTTTGCTCTTCACCAAAGAAGGTGGTGATATGCTTGGCAACAATGACGCCAATGTCCTGAACTTCAATCAACTGTTCTTCTGTCGCAACCTGAATCGCTTCTAGCGTTTTGAAATGCTGCGCTAAGTTAGCGGCTGTCGCTTCGCCGACTTCTCGAATGCCTAGTGAGTATAAAAAGCGAGGTAATGTGGTTAACTTCGACTTGTCTAAAGCATTTACAATGTTCTGCGCTGATTTTGGCCCCATACGCTCTAAAACCGTCAAAATGCCTGCAGACAACTTAAACAGATCCGCTGGAGTTTCGACCATTTCTCGATCAACAAGCTGTTCTATCACTTTATCGCCAAGACCATCGACATCTAACGCTTTACGCGACACGAAATGCTTGAGCGCTTGTTTACGCTGCGCTTGGCAAACCAACCCCCCCGTACAGCGAGTCACGGCCTCTCCCTCAATACGTTCGACATGCGAATCGCAAACAGGGCAGAGCGATGGAAACACAATCTCGCGCGCGTTTTCTGGACGACGCTCGCGGATCACAGAGACAACTTGGGGGATCACGTCACCAGCACGGCGGATCACAACTTGATCACCGATTTTCACTTGAAGACGTTCAATTTCATCAGCGTTATGCAGAGTAGCATTACTTACCGTCACACCACCGACAAAAACAGGTTCAAGTTTAGCGACTGGCGTAATCGCACCAGTACGCCCTACCTGAAATTCCACATCATTCAATGTAGTGATTTCTTCCTGCGCCGGGAACTTATAAGCAATAGCCCAGCGAGGAGCTCGAGCAACGAAGCCCAGTCTTTCTTGGATCGCAATATCGTCGATTTTTATAACGACGCCATCAATCTCATATGGCAAAGCATCACGTCGCTGTAAAATATCTTGGTAGTACGCTTTGACATCCGTCAGGCTATCTACACGCTTAGTCTCAGGACACATTGGCAGCCCCCATGACTTAATTTGCAGAAAGCGTTCATAGTGACTCGGCGCTAATTCCGCTCCCTGAACAACGCCCACACTGTAGGCATAGAAACTAAGTGGGCGTGAAGCGGTAACACGTGAATCTAACTGACGTAAGCTACCAGCTGCGGCATTACGAGGGTTAACAAAAACTTTGTCTCCCTTTTGACGAGCCAGTTCGTTGAGTTTTTCAAAACCCGCCTTAGGCATGAAAACTTCACCACGAACTTCAAGACGCTCAGGCCAATCATTGCCTCTTAATTTGAGAGGGATGGCGTTGATGGTACGAACGTTTTCAGTAATGTTTTCACCGGTAGTACCGTCACCACGCGTCGCGGCCTGGACGAGAACACCGTTTTCGTACAATAGGCTTACTGCTAAGCCATCCAGTTTTGGCTCACAACAGTATTGTTTAACACTTTGATTGCCAACTCTGTCTTGTGCTCGTTTGTGGAAGCTGTCCAGCTCACTGTCGTCAAAGGCATTGTCTAATGACAACATCGGAACTTCATGCTTAACTTCGCTAAATTCAGATAAAGGTTTTCCACCAACACGCTGGCTAGGCGAATCTACTGTCACTAGGTCTGGGTGTTGAGCTTCAATATCCAGCAATTCACGCATGAGTCGATCATATTCAGCATCCGGAATCTCTGGGTTATCTTCCACGTAGTAACGAACGGCGTGGTAATGCAACGACTCTTTTAATTCTTCTAGTCGTTGAAGTACTGATTCAGACATATTAAAGCCCCGTGTGTTGTCAATCGATGAGGTTGGGAATCGAAGAAAAAGGGCTCCAACCGGAGCCCTTTTAAAAATTGGTGTTTAGATTATGCGTTCGCCGTCTTAAACTCAACTATTTGACGTCGATAAGCTGCTAATCGGTCAGGAGTCATCAAGTTTCTTTGGTCATCAAGAACATTACCTCCCATGTCGTCAGCAATCTGTTGTGCTGTACGAAGCATCAGGTTGAAGTTCTGTTCCGCTTCACCAAAACAAGGTAGCGTCATAAAGAATGAGATGCCTTTAGTCGTAAACTCCGCAGGGTCTCCATGCTCTAAGGTTCCCGGCTGCATCATATTAGCAACGCTGAACAACACTTTTCCGTTACCCGACAGATCAACGTGTCGATGGAAGATATCCATCTCGCCATAAATAAGGCCATTTTGCTTCATGCTATCAAATAGCTCAGTGCCAACGAATGGTTCTTCGCCCGCACAATGCACATTGAGAACAATCACCTGCATTTCTGGTTCAGGTTTAGGCTCTTCTTGCGGCTCAGAAACTGCTGCAGGTTGCTCTGCGACATGCATTTCAGTCTGCGGTTCTTCAAACGCTGAAGGTACCGTTTCCTCAACTACTGGCTGAACTGGCTCTTGCATCACAGGTTCTTGAACTACGACGTCGTCATCATGACTCTTCTGCGCAACAAATGAAGGGATCTCTTCCGGCTCTTGCTTAAATGGCTTGTCTTCCGGGACACCGCCAAGCAAAGGATCCGCCTCAAACTTCGAATCAAACGCATTGTCCATACCGAAGTCTGGTTCTTTACGGTCTTTACGAATAATTTCAAAATCGTCTTCAGGAGCAGAGGCGAAGCTTCGCTCTTGCTCTACTGAATCTGCATCCCCTTGGTCAACCTCTAATTTACCCAGAGGCTTGTTACCAAATTTCGCTTTGCCTTCCTTCTTACTGCTCCATAAACCATGAAACAGTAATGCCGCAATGGCTAAAACGCCAACAACAATGAGTACGAATCGCAATTCCTGCATTATTTACTCTCAATATACTTGTTTGTACTACTCGCAGTTCCTTGAGCAGCAACCCAAGTGTAATTATTCTGAATGATACGTTTACTTTACCAAAACTATATGGAGGTTTAGAACAACTTAATGCAAGAAGTTCACTTTTTTGTTGTGATTCTTGCCACGATTCCACTTTACGAGAGGCCTTTTGTTAAGGCATTGAAAGAAAAGTCGCGACAGGTACAATGAGTTTTCTTTCTCTCAACACGAAATGGATATGACGCTAAACAATCAGCCAAGAACCGGATTCGGTTATTTCCTGTATGGAATAAAGCTAGCACTATCTCCAAAGATCAGACGCTTTGTTGTATTACCACTATTAGCGAACGTTCTCCTTGTCGGTGGTGCCATTTTTTATCTGTTCTCTCACCTAAATGTATGGATTGAGAACTGGATTGGTCAATTGCCAGAGTTTCTATCCTGGCTAACTTATGTGCTTTGGCCTCTGCTCGCGCTAACCATACTTGCCACGTTCTCGTATTTCTTTAGTACTTTAGCAAACTTTATCGCCGCGCCGTTCAACGGACTGCTGGCTGAGAAAGTAGAAGAATACCTGACCGGACAAAAAATCAATGATGACGGCTTCACTGCTGTGATTAAAGATGTTCCTCGAGTCTTAGCACGAGAGTGGCGTAAACTGCTTTATGTGCTGCCTAAAGCGATTGGTTTATTTTTGCTACTGTTGATACCCGCGCTCGGTCAAACGGTTGGTCCAATCCTTTGGTTCATCTTTACAGCCTGGATGTTAGCTATCCAGTACTGTGATTACCCGTTTGATAACCACAAAATTCCATTCAACGATATGCGTTACAAATTGAAACAAAAACAAGGCAAAGCTTATGGGTTTGGCGTTCTTGTTTCTGTGTTCACCACCATCCCAATTTTGAACCTTATCGTCATGCCCGTTGCGATATGCGGTGCGACTGCAATGTGGGTCGCTGAGTTCAAGCACCAAAGATAAGCTATGCTTTCCCTGAAGCACGGGAAAGGCATCTGCTTTTCCCGGTTCCCTAGCTGAAATCTGGACAACCTAATAAGATATAACTTTTTAATCCTTTTCCCTTTTTTTTAGACCGAATATTCTTCTAACTATATTCACAAAACGTGTAATGAAGGAACATAACTATGAGCAAGATCTACGAAGATAACTCTCTTACTATTGGTAACACTCCCCTAGTTCGCTTAAACAAAGTGAGCAAAGGCAACGTTCTAGCAAAAATCGAAGCGCGTAACCCAAGCTTCAGTGTTAAGTGCCGTATCGGTGCGAACATGATTTGGGATGCAGAAAAGTCAGGCAAACTTAAGCCAGGCGTAGAGCTAGTAGAACCAACCAGTGGTAACACAGGTATCGCATTAGCGTTCGTAGCAGCGGCTCGCGGTTACAAACTGACTTTGACAATGCCTGAATCTATGAGCCTAGAGCGTCGTAAGCTACTTAAAGCACTTGGTGCAAACCTAGAGCTGACTGAAGCGGCAAAAGGCATGAAAGGTGCGATTGCTAAAGCAGAAGAAATCGTTGCTAGCAACCCAGACAAGTACCTACTTCTTCAACAGTTCAACAACCCAGCGAACCCAGAGATTCACGAGAAGACGACTGGCCCAGAAATCTGGGAAGCAACTGACGGTGAAATCGATGTGCTTGTAGCCGGTGTTGGTACTGGCGGTACGATTACAGGTACAAGCCGTTACATCAAAGGCGAAAAAGGCAAAGCGATCACTTCTGTTGCTGTAGAACCTGCAGAATCACCAGTGATTGCACAAGCGCTAGCAGGCGAAGAAATCCAACCAGCACCACATAAAATTCAAGGTATCGGCGCAGGTTTCATCCCAGGCAACCTAGATTTAGAGCTTTTAGACCGTGTTGAGCCAGTGACTTCTGAAGAAGCGATTGAGATGGCTCGCCGTCTAATGGAAGAGGAAGGTATCCTTGCTGGTATCTCTTCTGGTGCGGCAGTAGTAGCAGCGAACCGCATTGCAGAACTTCCTGAATTTGAAGGAAAAACTATCGTAACAATTCTACCAAGCTCTGGTGAACGTTACCTAAGTACAGCACTGTTTGCTGGCATCTTTACGGAAAAAGAGAACGAACAGTAATATGTGTTCAAATCAATTTTTCGTCTAAAAAAGCCCCGTTCAGGGGCTTTTTTGTTGATCCCTGCCCCACCTTTGGTAATATCAGGGCGTTTTATTTCTAGCTTCAAAATAAAGAAGCAGAACACAAAAAGGTTTCAAAGTGATTACGCACGCAAACAGTTGCGCAATCGCAAATCTTTTGACTAGTATCAGAACTAACGCGCTTTGAACTCTCCCGTGCTAGCGCACAAGGTATAAAGCAGTTAAGCTCAAACTAGTCACTACTAACAAAAAAATACATTTATTGGGGTATATCACATGTACGAGAAGCAAGTAGAAATCACAGCAGAAAACGGTCTTCACACTCGTCCAGCTGCACAGTTTGTAAAAGAAGCGAAAGCATTCGATGCAGACATCACTGTGACTTCTAACGGTAAAAGCGCTAGCGCGAAGAGCCTATTCAAACTACAAACACTAGGCCTAGTAAAAGGTACTCAAGTAACTATCTCTGCTGAAGGCCCACAAGCTCAACAAGCAGTTGATCACCTAGTTGCTCTAATGGACCAGCTACACTAATCGGTGTCACCTACTCCAAAAGCCATTTTGTGAAAACAAAATGGCTTTGTTGGAAATAGGCTCAAAACTAAGCTAAAACTATTCGTTAGCACACCCATTATTCTCCCGTTTTATAAAGTTGACCAAACTTAAGGTAAGGCTATGATTTCAGGCATCCTAGCATCTCCTGGTATTGCAATCGGTAAAGCACTACTACTTCAAGAAGATGAAATTGTCCTAAACACAAACACTATTTCTGATGATCAAGTAGAAGCTGAAGTTCAGCGTTTCTTCGACGCTCGTGAAAAATCTTCCGCTCAACTAGAAACTATCAAGCAAAAAGCGCTTGAAACGTTTGGTGAAGAAAAAGAAGCGATCTTTGAAGGTCACATCATGCTTCTTGAAGACGAAGAGCTAGAAGAAGAAATCCTAGCACTAATCAAAAACGACAAGCTGACTGCAGATAACGCTATCCACACCGTTATCGAAGAGCAAGCATGCGCTCTTGAGTCTCTAGACGACGAATACCTGAAAGAACGTGCAACTGACATCCGTGATATCGGTTCTCGTTTTGTTAAGAACGCACTAGGCATCAACATTGTTTCGCTAAGCGACATCAATGAAGAAGTTATCCTGGTTGCTTACGACCTAACTCCATCTGAAACAGCGCAAATTAACCTAGACTACGTTCTTGGTTTTGCTTGTGATATCGGTGGTCGTACTTCGCACACTTCAATCATGGCTCGCTCTCTTGAGCTACCAGCTATCGTTGGTACTAACGACATCACTAAACAAGTTAAGAACGGCGACATGCTGATTCTTGACGCGATGAACAACAAGATTCTTGTTAACCCATCTGAAGCTGAAGTAGAAGAAGCGAAAGCAGTTAAAGCGGCATTCCTAGCTGAAAAAGAAGAGCTAGCTAAACTGAAAGATCTGCACGCAGAAACGACTGACGGTCACCGTGTAGAAGTTTGCGGCAACATCGGTACAGTTAAAGACTGTGACGGCATCATCCGTAACGGTGGTGAAGGCGTTGGTCTGTACCGTACAGAATTCCTATTTATGGACCGTACTGCGCTACCAACTGAAGACGAACAGTACCAAGCGTACAAAGAAGTTGCGGAAGCAATGAACGGTCAAGCTGTGATCATCCGTACTATGGATATCGGCGGCGACAAAGATCTACCATACATGGATCTACCTCAAGAGATGAACCCGTTCCTAGGCTGGCGTGCAGTACGTATCAGCTTGGATCGTCGTGAAATCCTTCGTGACCAGCTACGTGGTATCCTACGTGCATCTGCACACGGCAAACTACGTATCATGTTCCCAATGATCATCTCTGTTGAAGAAATCCGTGAGCTTAAGAAAGCAATCGAAGAGTACAAAGCAGAACTACGTGCTGAAGGTCTTGCTTTCGACGAAAACATCGAAATCGGTGTAATGGTTGAGACTCCAGCAGCAGCTGCAATCGCGCACCACCTAGCGAAAGAAGTGTCATTCTTCTCTATCGGTACTAACGACCTGACTCAGTACACACTAGCGGTTGACCGTGGTAACGAGATGATTTCTCACCTATACAACCCACTATCACCAGCGGTACTAACTGTGATCAAGCAAGTTATTGATGCATCTCACGCTGAAGGTAAATGGACTGGTATGTGTGGTGAGCTTGCAGGTGATGAGCGTGCAACACTGCTACTTCTAGGTATGGGTCTGGATGAGTTCTCTATGAGCGGTATCTCAATCCCTAAAGTGAAGAAAGTTATCCGTAACTCTAACTTCGCAGAAGTGAAAGCAATGGCGGAAGAAGCACTTTCTCTACCAACTGCTGCTGAGATTGAAGCAGTCGTTGAAAAGTTCATTGCTGAGAAAGTTCAGTAATACGTAGTACCAAGTAATTCAATACTTAATGGCCATTAGACGGCGAAAAAAGTCGTCTAATGAGCTATATTGGTATACTATAATTCGACAGAATAAAACTAAACCTTAGGAGCATGACACAATGGGTCTGTTTGACAAACTTAAGAAGCTTGTATCTGATGACAGCGCTGACGCTGGTGCAATCGAAATCATCGCACCACTATCTGGTGAAATCGTAAACATTGAAGATGTGCCAGATGTTGTTTTCGCTGAGAAAATCGTTGGTGACGGTATTGCTATCAAGCCAGCAGGCGACAAAATGGTAGCTCCTGTAAACGGTACTATCGGTAAGATCTTCGAAACTAACCACGCATTCTCTATCGAGTCTGACGACGGTGTTGAGCTTTTCGTTCACTTCGGTATCGATACAGTTGAACTTAAAGGCGAAGGCTTCACACGTATCGCTGAAGAAGGTCAATCAGTTAAAGCTGGCGACACTATCATTGAATTCGATCTAGCTCTTCTTGAAGAGAAAGCGAAATCAACGCTAACTCCAGTTGTTATCTCTAACATGGACGAAATCAAAGAGCTGAACAAGCTTTCTGGTTCTGTAACTGTTGGTGAAACTCCAGTTCTACGTGTAACTAAGTAATTATTACTTAAGTTCAAACACGGATAAACGCTGCCAAATGGCAGCGTTTTTTATTGCCTGCTATTTACGTCAGGTCTGTAACTCCAGACTACTGGAACAGTAAATGGTCAGCTTCTCGCGCTGAGATCAAACTGTAGATATTCATACCCCATAGCCTCCTCCGCAACCAATCACACTACACATTGATATCGCGACTGACAGAGATGTTAACCAGAGAATAGTACGCACTTGTTTTGATTGGACTTAGAAGAGAGGGAAAAGAAAAAGCCCCTTTTCCTTTGAGAGAACTGGGGCTAGGTTGGTTGCCAGAGCCTATGTGGAGATCAAGAGAAATGAACACATTTCCGGCATACCGGGTGCAACTTTACATTGAAAATGATTGGCAGGTGAGAGATGAGAGAGCCGCTCATTCTGTTATAAAGTTGCTTGCCAAAAGCCCGTACTCGTATCCACGTCTGGATATGTTGAATACAGGCTCGATAAACTACTGCAATAGTGTCATTGCAGAGTTTGGCAACTGTTTCGCTTGAGCAAGAATCGATGTACCTGCCTGTTGCAAAATTTGTGCTTTAGTCATTTGCGTGGTTTCTTTCGCAAAATCAGTATCTTTAATTCGGCTGTTTGAAGCGTCAACATTTTCCTGGATGTTCGCCAGGTTATTGATACTGTGGCTCAAACGGTTCTGTTTCGCGCCTAAATCAGCACGTTGCGAGTCGACATACTTCAGCGCAGAATCCAATACAGAAATGGCGTTCTGAGAGCCCTGAACCGTCGTCATATCAATATCTTGTACCGATGTTCTCACTGGTTCGCTGTTTAAGCCTAACTCAGATGCGAGACCACCGGAGATAGAAATATCGCCTTGAACATTTGGATGAGCCACAAAAATCTGTAGCTTGCCATCTTCGCTCACTGACGCGTTAATCATATCAGACTGGCCGTTGATATACGTCGCAAGCTCTTCAATGTCATCACCCGCTTTAGCCGTAATGCTAATGTCTAGATCATCAACATTTCCGTTCTCATCCTTGCCCATACCCGGCAGGGTAATGTTGAGATCTGCTTTAGTCGGATCGACACTCCAATCTTTGCCCTTACCAGATTCAGAGAAGAAGGTTACGCCACCCATACGCGTATCGTCAGCACGGATACTGGTGAGGCCCATGATCATGGCTTCACCCGAGCTAGCACCTATCTGGAATGCCGCGTCACCAAATGAGCCGTTAAGTAGACGACGGCCACCGAAAGAGGTCGTTTCTGCAATTCGGTTTAACTCATCAATCAGAGCTGAAGATTCTTGGTTAATCGCTTGGCGCTCTGCCGGAGAGTTAGTTCCGTTCGATGATTGAATCGCAAGATCGCGCATACGTTGCATCACGGATGAGGCTTCATTCATCGCACCTTCAGCCGTCTGCGCAATCGAAATACCATCGTTCGCGTTACGCATAGCCACATCCAGACCACGAGATTGCGCAGTAAGACGGTTCGAGATCTGTAAACCAGCCGCATCATCTTTCGCACTGTTAATCTTGTGACCTGTAGATAAACGCTCCATCGAAGTATTTAACTCGTCAGTCGCTTTGTTTAAATAACGCTGCGCGGTCATCGCGGAGACGTTAGTACTAACTGTTACAGCCATTTTGCTCTCCTTTTGAGTTCGCAAGCTTTTGCGAAGCGGCCAGCTTTACTCTCATTTGGATAAGCACTGACCGTAAAAATTACCCGCTAAATCTACCTGGATGCAGGGTTTAGAATTTAGAAATCCATACTGACAATCTCAATACAATTTGTATGCCAACTTATAAGTCACATAAAAATTAAACAACAATCCAATTTGAAACAATCAGTTACATCAACAAAGTCGCCTGCTCCATCCACCCAGTAGCGAACACGAGTCACGTATGTTTGCCGCTTTCGGTAACAATATGCCGCTCAAATACCTTAACGCTGATTGGAAATTTCTCGCACTTAAGGCATGGCACATAAGGCATTAAAAACTTTCCAAACCATTCAGATAAAGCTGAGTATCGCACCTAGATATAATTAAATAGCGTTAGGTCTTTGGTTTTACCAAAAGCTTGTTGTGAGGCTTGTAAAGCACGTGAATTCTCACTGAATTCAATCACGGCTTTCGAGTAATCTAAATCTTCAAAATTGCTCTTTGCCTTGGCCAGCGACAGATTAAAGTCTTCGTGGTTTTGCTCCTGAATATCAAGAGTACTTAACCTTGCCCCGACATCGGTGCGCGCCTTGTTGAGATGAATAAACGCCGCCTGAAATTCTTCGGTCATTTGATGTAATTTCGCTGTCGAGGATGTATCCGAAACAGATTGTTCAGACCATGACATGGCTTGCTTAAAGGTGTCGAAAATATTGAAAGATTCACGCTTTTCAATACCAATGCTGTCGCCGGGCGTAATCTGCCCTTTTACCTGCATTTTTAACTCTTTGTACTCAATGCCTTTCTCAGGTGAAAATTCATCCGCTTTAACGACCGAACCATTACGCTCTAACTGATAGCCAAACTTACCGTTATTCATATCAACAAATGTCACCCGGTAAGAAGCCGTATCTTCTGTGTCAGCATTGGTAGCTTTGCCTAACAACAACTCTGAACCGTTCTGCAACTCGTAATTCGGCTGATAATCACCAAACGGGTTAGGGATTTCCATAAACAATTTGCTGCCAGGGTCGTTCATCGGCATCTCAAGCATGCTGGATACTTTCATCTTGCGCTGATAGTCATCACCGGCGTACTGCACACTGCCGTCTTTGTCGCGATAAAAAGGCTGACTTTTCGACTTTGTACCGGCAAATACATAATTCCCCGACTCATCTTGCGCATTCACCAAGCTCAGAAAGTTATTGGCAATTTCTTCCAGTTCACGCTTTTTGGCTTGCCTGTCCTCGACAGAGAGCGCACCGTTAATCATTTCCATCGTGAGACGTTTTGATTCGTCAGCGTAACTCTCTGCGTTGGCGATGTTCACTTCGTGGTTTTCTAGTCGATTACGTACCAAAGTTATCGAGCTTAAATAATGCTGTATTTGCTCTTGCTGCTGACCAATATTCTGAACGTAATGCGCAGCCAAAGGGTCATCACTTGGCTTAAGCAACTTCTTACCCGATGCAAGTTGTTCTTGATTGTGATGAACCTTGTTCTCCTGGCGGCGCAAGTCATTTTGTACGGACTGATAGTTATGGAAACTAGAAATTCGGGTTAACACTTATTTCTTCTCCTTACCTCAGTTGTAAAATGGTGTTGAAGGTATCATTCGCCGCCTGCATCACACGTGACGACGCCATATAAGCCTGCTGAAATTTCATCATGTTGGCGGCTTCTTCATCTAGGTTGACGCCAGAAATGGACGCTACACGTTCTTGTGCGGATTCATGTTCCAGCTGAGCAACCGATGCCAAACGGTTAGCCGTTGCCGATTTCAGCCCCACCTCGGTATTTAGATTGTGGTAAACATCAATCAGAGTGCTCGACTTGCCATCCATCATTTTGTCAGTCTGCAACTGCTGCATTTTCCTCAAGTTGCCATTGCCACCTGGAGACGGTACTAAGTTGGCCGTAAATTTGTCGTTCAGCAGTGCGCCTTCGGTGAGTTCAAAGATCGTTGCATCACCATTTTTATACAACGGATGGTTCTTCGGCACTGAAATTTCGATGATTGGATTGTCTTTATCCAACGGATAGTCGTACTTATCGGACAACAAATTGCCTTTGTTATCGGTAATTTTTAGCCACGCTTTGTCGTGTTTTTCGTCCGCAGGCTGTACCGTCACCTCAAACTCTCTAACGTCACCGGCTTCATGAATTTTGAATTTAGCGCTGCCTTGAGCAAACGTGGTAGACGCTTCATAGCTTTGCGCCGCAATGGATTTTGCGTCGTTGGTTTCCATTTTAATGATGGCGGCACCGCTGCGGGTAGGACGTAAAAGTACACGTTCGCCAGTGGCAAGGCCTTCACCAATTTGAACGTTCATACCGTCCAACACGAATGAAGAATCCGACTGATCGATATCCAGCTTAAGCTGCTCACCCTTAGGGGTCGTGACGCTGTACTGGTCGCCATCATAGCGCAACGTATATTCCCCGCCTTTGAGTGCCGAGATATCATCCACATAAACCGCGACTTCTGCCTGAGAGTCAGGCGCGGCGAACACTCGTGATTGTGCAACCAACTCCGAGTTAATATCGGTAAATACCTCTTTACCAATTTTGCCATTGAGATCCAAACCTTGGGATTGCAACTGATTCACTTTGTATGAAAAACCGGTAGCCAATCGGCCCATCTCATCGAGTAACCGTGGAATGTGCTGGTCACGCATATTGAGTAGAGCGCCCATTTTTCCGTCGATGTCGTCTGATTGAATCGCCTTGATGCCGCCACCTTCCACCATCGCCAAACGTCGCTGGAGAACGTCTGGATATCCATCAATCATTTTTAACTGACTGGCTTCGGTGCCTGAGACTAAAGTGTGGCCATTACCAATGTGGACGTTAAACCCTTCCGCATTTTTGCGCGGGGTAACCGTGACCTTGGTGTATTCAGACAGTTCCTTAATCAGCTTCTCATGTTGGTCCATCAGATCATTGTGCGGCCCCGGAGTACGCATCATTAGACGGTGAGTATCGCGAATCTCCAGCGCGATCTGGTTAATGCGCTCTATCCCCATATCCAACTTCTTGTTGGTTACATCAGACTGTAATCGAACCGTTTCATGGAAATCGTTCAATGTGTCAGAAAAGATCTTTGACTTCTCAAGCACCACTTTACGCGCGCCTAAATCATTTGGAGTGTCAGACATGGTTTTAACCGCATCAAACCATTCATTGAGGTTTTCAGGGATCTTCTTCGAGGCAACCGAGCTCAGCATGCCTGACAGCATGTCGAGATTATCTTGGGTATCGGTTTTGTTGGCATTGTTGGTCGATGCCATATTGAGTTCATTAACGGCAAACTGATCCCAAGAGCGGCGAACATTTTCCACATGCACGCCCATGCCATAAGTGGCTCCGCCAAACTGACGCGGATCGTTAGTGCCTTGAACAACAGACTGACGGCTATAACCCTCTGTATTAACATTAGAAATGTTATGACCAGTGGTATTCAATTGTCTCTGAGCGGTAAGCACACTTTGAGTACCTACATTCAGAAGATCTGACGCCATACATGCCCCCAAAAACGAAAAAATCGGTAAAAGTCCGATTGACTACACAAACAAAGCAAAAGGTATGCCAAGCAAAGAAACAAGTAGGAACTATCGATAAAATAAAGGCTTGCACAATGGCAAGCCTTAAAGATGAGAAAAACAACGAGGGACTACATGCTTTCTATTTTCTGCTGCACTTGCAAAACTTTATCCGCGTAGTCAGGGTCAGTGGCGTAACCAGCATGTTGAATGTCACGAATGAATGATTCGGAATCGCCACGTCTTTGCAGAGCGGCCTCATAACGCGGATTATCGTTTAAGAATCGAACGTAATCGTTGAAGCTGTCTTGGTAGCTTGAGTACGAGCGGAACGCGGCCGTTTCTTTCACTGGCGTATTGTCATGAAACTCTAATGTCTGAGTGGTGACTTTCTCCCCCTGCCAACTGCGATCCGCTTTGATATTAAACAGATTGTTGCTGCTACCATGTGCGTTCTTAACTACTTTTTGTCCCCAGCCTGTTTCTAACGCGGCTTGAGCAAGAAGCAGAGATGGCTCAACCCCTAACGCTTTAGCTGCCTTTTCTGCATAAGGCATCATTGAACTGACAAAAGATTCTGGAGAGTCAAATCGAGTCGGTGCTTGAATGTTAGCTACAGTACGGTTTGGACGTTCTAACTCGCCAGAATCAATCAAACGTTGTTCGGTTTCACGTGCTTTTTTCGGGTCAACACGGCGATACTCCACGGCATTATTTGCCGCATCACGCACAGCGGTTTCATTCTTATCGCTGCCCTGTCCTGCTGTCAGCTGAGCGACAATCATATCTGCGAGCCCCATTGAGCCCGAAGCACTCAGTTCACTTGCCATCTGCTCGTCCAACATCTGACGGTAAAACTTTTCGTTCTGACTGTTCATGAAATTCGACTCGAAACCTTCGTTTGCTTCACGCATCGACTTGAGCATCATTGAAGTAAAAATGGATTCGAACTGACGCGCTGCTGCACGCAAGGCTTCGTGCTCACCATCTTTGCCTTCTTTGACGGCTTTTTGTCTTAGAGTATCAAGTGAGCTGATGTCGTGGATAAAGCCGATATCGTTAGGATTCTTAATCATTGCCGCCTCCTAACGACTTAGATGATGATCAACTGGCCTTCAATCGCACCAGCTTGCTTTAATGCCTGTAAGATAGCCATCAAGTCTGAAGGCGCAGCGCCGACTTCATTGACTGCGCGAACCAAATCGTCCAGCGTCAGACCCGGCTCAAACTTGAACATCTTGCCCTGCTCTTCGTTCACTTCAATGTCAGAATCCGGAACAACTACCGTCTGGCCGCCCGAGAAGGCATTCGGCTGACTCACACTGAGGTTTTCTTTAATGGATACCGTCATACCACCATGTGTTACTGCTGCTGGCTTAAGGCGCACATGCTTGCCGACAACGATGGTACCCGTACGGGAATTTACGATGATTTTTGCGGCACTATCCGCTGGATCGAATTCCAGATTTTCAATCGCAGACAGAAACGCTACGCGCTGGCTCACATCACGCGGCGCGCGCACACGAACAGATGTCGCATCAACCGGACTCGCCATTTGAGGACCAAGGAAATTATTAACCGCATCGGCCATGCGTTGCGCCGTGGTGAAATCAGACTCTAGCAAGTTAAAAGTGATGTAATCGCCACGGCCAAAAGGGTTAGGAATTTCGCGCTCTACCGTCGCACCACTAGAGATAAGACCGACGGTTGGGTTATTACCGACAATCTTTGAGCCATCGGCACCTTCCGCACTGAAGCCACTAACGACCAGATTACCTTGTGCAACGGCATACACCTGGCCATCTAAACCTTTTAAGAAAGTTTGCAGTAAAGTGCCACCACGCAGGCTTTTCGCGCTTCCGATGGATGACACCGTGACGTCGACTTGCTGACCTGGCTTAGAAAAAGGCGGCAATGTTGCCGTTACCATCACAGCGGCAACGTTTTTGATTTTTGGCTTGGTACCCGGCGGCAGTTGAATGCCGAAGTTTTGCAGCATGGCCGCGAAGCTTTGTTCCGTAAACGGGTTAGACTCCCCGGTACCCGGCAAACCTGAAACTAAACCATAACCTACAAGTTGGTTGCTACGTACCCCTGCCACTTGCGCGACGTCTTTGATACGTGCGGCTTGAGCAGCAGTTGAAAACAGCGCAGCGCTCAGTAGGAGTAAAAAGATTTTTTTCATGCTTACCTATCTCTCGCAATTGAATTGCCGCAGTACGACACCTTAAAGCGCTACATTAAAGAATCGTGCCAAGAAGCCAGGCTCTTGCATATCTTGTTGCAATCCGGTGCCTGAATATTGAATGCGGGCATTCGATACCCGGTTAGAAGCAATCGTATTGTCAAAATTAATGTCGTCAGGGCGAATGGTGCCACTTAAGCGAATGTACTCATCGCCCGTATTCAGGGTCATCCACTTCTCGCCACGGATAACCAGATTACCGTTGGCCAGCACTTCAATTACTTCAACAGTAATGTAGCCGCTGATGCTGTTACTCTGTTTCGCTGACGAATCACCCACAAAGCTGTTACTGCTGTTTAAGTCATAAGAAAAGTTGTAATTACCGCCGATTTGCAGCTCTTGCCCACCAACTGATAGCGGATCCATGGTCGAATCATTACTTTTCGACAAATCCGCGTTAGCACTCTTAGTCGCGCTCGTGGTTTCATCTAACGTGACAGTGATGATGTCACCAATACCACGAGGTTTGGAGTCGTCATAAAGATCGGTAATGTGCTCGGGACTGAATAATGACCCGGTTGCCGCAGCATAGTGCTCCGGTTTCTGTTTTGGATGGATTGGAGCCCATGCTGGATCGCCAGCCACCGGATCAGTTCTGCCACGTAAAGTGTCCACAATGCCGCTGCTGTCTTCTGATTTGTCGCCTTCAACGGCATCAACCACCGTCGTTGCTTGAGAGACTTCATCGGTTTCAATTGGCTCTAGCATGGCACAACCAGACATGGTGCTGATAAGTGCAAGCAGGTAAATACGTTTCATCATAAGATCCTTAATCTCGATGCTTAAGCGTTACAGCTGCTGGTTCACGAAGCTCATCATCTTATCGACGGATGAAATCACTTTAGAGTTCATTTCATACACACGCTGCGCTTCGATCATATTGACCAACTCTTCGGTCACGTTAACGTTCGACGCTTCAAGCATGGATTGGCGAATTTCACCCAAACCATCCAGCCCTGGTACCCCTTCTTGTGGGTCACCACTCGCACCAGTTGGCAAATAAAGGTTCTGACCAATTGGCTCTAAACCTCCCGGGTTAACGAAATCGGTAATGGTGAGCTGGCCGACGACTTGGTTGTCTTGCTGACCACGAACACGAACTGACACTTCACCGTCCTTACCAACGGTGATTGAGATTGCGTCTTCAGGAATGACGATTTCTGGCTCTACTGGGTAACCAGAGCCTGATGTCACGAGCGTACCTTCACCATTGAGCGTGAATTGACCATTACGCGTATAGCCGATGTTGCCATCCGGCAAAGTCACCTGAAAGAAACCATCGCCTTCCACCATCATATCCAGCGCATTCGTGGTCGTTTGCGCATTACCGTGAGTGTGCACTTTTTGCGTGGCAACCACTTTAGAACCGGCACCCAACATCAAACCACTTGGTAATTCTGTGTTCTGAGAAGACTGACCGCCTGGCTGGTTAATGTTCTGATAAAACAAGTCTTCAAATACGGCACGGCTTTTTTTGTAGCCAACCGTTGAGGCGTTCGCCAGGTTGTTTGAAATCGTTGCGATGTTGGTTTGTTGGGCGTCTAAACCGGTTTTACTAACCCATAGTGCTGGATGCATTGTGAACCTCTAACTCTGTTAACTCATACGAAGCAGTGAATCTGAAGACTTGTCCATCTCTTCAGCGGTACTCATCATCTTGACTTGCATTTCAAACTGACGCTGAAGGTCAATCAATGCCGTCATTTCACCCACGGCATTGACGTTACTTCCTTCAATAGCACCGGTCTGGATGCCGATGGTTGCGTCTGCTTCGTAAGGCTGGTTTGGAGTTTTATGGCGAAATAAGCCATTGGTGTCTTTAAATAAATTGCGGTCGTCAGTTTTCACAAGCTTGATACGATCAACCACTTGTAATTCTTCTGCTGGAGCACCTTGTGGAAGTACAGAGATGGTGCCATCACGACCGATTTCAATTTTAGAGAGAGGGATAGGTAAAGTAATCGGGGCGTCATTCTCACCCAATACGGCATGGCCACTCGCATTAGTCAGCAAGCCATTTTGATCGACTTTTAAGTTGCCGTTGCGGGTCAACCCTTCTTTGCCCGTGTGGTCTAAAACAGACAACCAACCGCTGCCTTCGATAGTAATATCCAAATCGCGGCCAGTGGTGATCACACTGCCTTGAGCAAAGTTATGTCCCGGACGCTCAGTCATGCTAAAAACACGTGAAGGGAGCCCTTCTCCATACGCTTGCATCGAACGAGCCTGTGCCAAATCCGCACGAAAACCCGTGGTGCTCACGTTGGCCAGGTTGTTGGCACGCAATTGCAGAGCCTGCATGTTTTGCTTGGCGCCGCTCATTGCGAGAAACAGTGCGCGATCCATAAATTACTCCCTAAAGTCCTCTGTACTTGAGAGTAAAAGCAATACTTATGCCAAAATAAAATACACTTAATATTCAACGAGTTGATTTAAAATCGAACCAGATAAAGGAAAATTTTCGAGGATAAATCCGGAAAGAGGCAAGTTTTTGATCCTCTGAGCGGCAACGGCGGCAACGAAGAGATCAAATAATACCTAGCCTAAAGTGAGGTATTTTCGGGCTAAGCATCTGATGAATGTCATAAAGTAATCAAGCGAGCTGCCGAGCAGCGTCACTTGATAAAGCAGATTATCCGGCTCGCGATCTAGCGGATCTGCAGAATATTTTGTTGTAGCTGGTTATGCACTTCTAGCGAACGCGAGTTAGCCTGGAAGTTACGCTGAGCCGAAATCAGATCCACCAGCTCTTGAGTCATATCGATATTAGACTGCTCCAGTACGCCGTTATTAAGGGTACCAAACGAACCTTTATTGGATTCGCCCCAGATTTTGTCACCAGAGAACTGAGTTGAATCCCACTGAGTGCCGCCTTTTTTATCCAGACCTTGTTCGTTAGGAACACGGACGAGCGCAACGCGGCCCAGGGTGACGTTTTCACCGTTTGAGTATGTGCCCAACACGCTGCCGTTTTCATCAAAGTCAACTTTGGTCAGGAAGCCCGTCGTAGCACCATCTTCATCAAACTTGGTCAGTTCAAATGGCGCCGCAAACTGAGTTGATGCATCCAAACCAAAGTTCAGAGTTTGCATCGGATCAGCACCGTTAAGATTGATACCGGCATTTTCTGCCGCCGCACCACCTTCACCAACCGAAGCACCTAACGCCACTGAGCGAATAGGGTTGCCACCGTTTAGGCTCGCCAGAGTACCATCATTGTTGAATCTCATCGTGTGACCAACATGGCCAGATGCGGTTGTTGCATCACCTTGAGCAATGTTAACCGGCTTCTCACCATCTTTGTCCGTTACCGTGTAGTAGGTATTCCAGGTATTCGGCTGAGTCTGGTCTTTCAGGTAGTAAGTGGTCAACTTGTAAGACTGACCCATTGAGTCATAAATGGTTGAGGACGTTGAACGGTTATAAGTATCTGGATCAGAAAAATCAAACTGAGTCGGAGCTTTCAAATCACCATTAGCCGGTAAGTTTACGCCCACTTCAATGTTCGCCGTTTGTTTTGGCTTACCAAACTCAGCTGGAATATTGATTGGCTGTGGCTCGTAAGATGACACCTCACCAGAGTCTGGATTTACCTCATAACCAAGCAGAAACTCATCGTTCGCCGTTACCATGTAGTTGTCTCTGTTCAAATGGAACGCACCGTTACGTGTCATTTCATTTTGCTGCGGCACGAGACGATCTTTCGCCACAGCGAAGAAGCCCGTTCCTGATACACGCAAATCCATCGGGTTATTGGTGTAAACACTTGAACCTTCGTGGAATTGCTGAGCAACCTGGCCAGCCTGAACACCACCACCTGGTGTGGTTTTGGCGTTGGTAAACAAAGAGTTTGAGTAGACATCCGCAAACTCGGCACGAGACTCTTTAAAGCCATACGTATTGGCGTTCGCAATGTTGTTACTGGTGGTGTTTAAATCCAATTGAGCGGCGGACAAACCGCTTAAAGATACATATGACATTCCAAAGTCTCCTGATCTCGCGTGTTATGCGTTACGCTTTGCCGACTTCCAATACTTCTGCAAGTCGAACTGGCGATTCAAAACCCGCCAGATTAAGTAATACGTTTCCGTCACCCTTACCGAGTAATACGCTGTTTACATTGGCATAAGTGGAGACTGGGAACTCTTGCGACGCCCCATCAACTAAGCCAGATGCTTTCACTTTGTATTTACCGGCAGGCAATGGATTCCCGCTTTCATCATTACCGTCCCAGAGCACACGGGTGTCACCAGCTGGTTTCGCCCCGACCTCAAAAGTACGAACCAGTTGGCCAGCCTCGTTTTCGACACGAACAAATAAGTTGTCGATAGACTGCGAAAGCTTAACCATGGCTGCCATTGGGGCTTCGTCTTGCTTCACACCCGCAGCGCCTGGGACCAAAACATCGCGCCCAACCAGAGAAGAAGCCTGTAATGCTTGGTTCGATGTCATCGACGAGTTCAAACTCTCAAACTGAGTGTTCATTTTGCCGATGCCATCAACGGTCGCAAATGACGCCATCTGCGCGATCATCTGGTCATTACTGACTGGCTTAAACGGGTCCTGCTGAGACAATTGCTTGGTGAGCAAAGATAGGAAGTCTTCCTGTTTCAGGTCCTGCTTACCTGTGCTCTCTTCCGCTTTTTTGTTCTCTTGTAGGCTTTTGAGCTGGTCGATGTAGGACAAGCCGCTTTGACCAACGTTGTTAAATCCGGCCATACGCTACCTCCTTATCCTTATTGACCCATCTGCAGCGTACGCAGCAGCATTTGTTTACTTGAGTCGGCAACTTGAACATTGGTTTGATATGCGCGAGAAGCCGAAATCATGTTTGCCATTTCTTCCATTACATTAACGTTTGGCTTGTAGATGTAGCCTTGTTCGTTTGCAAGAGGATGATCAGGGTTGTACTCCGCATTTAGCGGTTTATCACTTTCTACAATTCCCAACACTTTTACTGGCACCGTATTACCGTTACGCATGGCGTTACCTAACTCGGCACCAAATACAGCATGACGCGCTTTGTAAGTGTCTTTCGCAGAGCTGCTGACACTATCCGCATTCGCCAGGTTGCTTGAGGTAGTATTCAGACGAACAGACTCAGCGCTCATTGCGGAACCTGTCACATTGAAAACGTTAAATAAGCTCATCTAAATTAATCCCCTTTGATTGCCTTGGTTAAGTTCTTAAATTTGCCACCTAGAAAGTCGAGTGATGCCTGGTGTCTGATTTGGTTCTGCATAAACAGGTTACGTTCTAAATCCAAATCTACCGTGTTGCCATCACCCGTATCAGGTTGGGTAGGAAGACGATATAGCTTGTCCCCTGTCAATGTTGTAGTGGCAGGAATATGCCGACCATCGGTTCGATTAAGACTAATGCTTGCCCCTGATGTTGCCGCTTGTAATTCCTTTGCAAAGTCTAAACCTCTTGCTTTGTAACCAGGCGTGTTTGCTTGCGCGATGTTGGTGGAAATCACCTCAGCATTACGCTCACGTACGCCCACCGTGTGTTGGTGGATGCCTAGTGCATTGTCAAAAGATATAGCCATGTTTGCCTCTACAATTAGAACTGACCGGTATAAATAACTAAATAGCAATTACTATGCCAAAAACTGGCACACGTTTACGGCTAAAAGTTATCGATGCTTTGAATTGCAATATGTAAGCCAAGGTGATTGATGGAATGTCAGTGTCAATCCGCTCGGCTTAAGCGTAAAGATACCTTTGTTTGAGGGAGTAGGCAAAAATGAAGGGGAAGATCAGGTATTGGGTTAAGAGAGATCCTAGGTCTTGACCCTAGGATCTTTAAACTATTTCAATTTATAAATGATACCCGGATTACAACGCACCATTTCAAAACGATCCGTCAGCCCGGTTAACGACTCAGATGCCCCCAGCAGTAGATAACCACCCGGATTGAGCTGGTTTGCCATTTGATTGAGCACTTTCGATTTCATCTCCGGTGAGAAGTAAATCAGGACATTACGGCAAAAGATAATGTCAAACTTACCCACCAGCGCGTAGCTGTCGAGCAAGTTTTGCGGGCGAAAGCTGACCAGACGTTTTACATTGTCTTTCACTTTCATGCGTCCATCTCCGTTGTCTTCAAAAAAGACTCGACGACGTTCCGGAGATAGGCCACGCCCCAACGCTAAATTGTCATACACGCCAGCGCGACACATCTCCAGCATACTGCTCGAAATGTCGGTTGCGGTGATAGAAACGCTTGGCAACAATCCCGGTTTACGCTGCTGCGTTTCCAAAATCGTCATTGCGATGGAGTACGGTTCTTGACCCGATGAACTGGCGGCTGACCAGATTTTAATTGGGCGTTTGTTTGCCGCGACTTCCGGCAATAATTTCTCAGCTAAAACCGTGAACGGATACGTATCTCGAAACCATAACGTTTCGTTGGTTGTCATCGCATCCACAGCCGCAATACGTAGTTCCCGATTGCGGCCTGAGACCACATCACGCAGTAAATCAGACAACGAAGTGAGCTTAAACTTGGTCACTAACGGACTTAATCGACTGCGCACTAAGTACTGCTTACTATCGCCTAGCACAATGCCACATTGCGCTTCGAGAAAACGGCTAAAGTCACGATACTCTTGATCGCCAATTGTAATAGCAGTCATTCATGTCTCTTTATTGTATTAATGCAGTTTTAACCGCGTTACCCAGTTCGTCTGGATTAAATTTCGCAATGAAGGTGTTCGCTCCCACGCGATCAACCATAGCTTGGTTAAATACGCCACTTAAGGAAGAGTGGAGAATAACATAAAGGTCTTTCAAATCCGCATTTCTGCGAATTTCAGCGGTTAGGGTGTAACCGTCCATCTCTGGCATTTCGATATCAGAAATCACCAAAGAAATTTGCTCGTAGATATCACCTTCTCGAGCCATCTCAAGCAAGGTATTGTATGCCTCTTTACCATCTTTCACCGACAACACTTCGAAACCGATCGAACGGATAGCTCGCTCGAGTTGTTTACGTGCAACAGTAGAGTCATCGGCAATCATAATACGGCGTACAATTGGTTTCACCTGCTCTGCCTGAGCGATTTCTTCACCAATCGAAGCGTCCATTGTTTCATCCACTGGCGCAATTTCAGCCAAAACTTTTTCTACATCGAGAATTTCAACCAGCTCGTTATCAATGTTGGTTACCGCAGTCAGGTAATGTGCTTTACCCGCGCCTTCCGGAGGCGGCAAAATCGCCTCCCAGTGCATGTTTATAATGCGCTCAACCGACGATACTAAGAACGCCTGAATGGAACGGTTGAACTCCGCAATCACCACAAAGCACTTATCAATTTCCGTGGTTGGGCGGCCACCAATTGCCAGGCTTAAATCAATAACGGATACAGTATGGCCACGAATATGAGCAACACCTTTTACTAACGGATGCAGATTTGGCATTACTGTCAGCTTTGGACATTGCAGCACTTCCCGAACTTTAAATACGTTAATGCCATAACGCTGCCGCCCCATCAATCTAAAGGTCAACAATTCCAATCGGTTCTGACCGACGAGTTGCGTACGCTGATTCACTGAGTCAAGAATCCCCGTCATATGCTCATCTCCATCTCAAACTTTTTGTTTTTAAATGATACTCTACCACTGGCAAGCATTGTTCCAGGGAGACCTTATGGCGTATTTCACTATCACTTCGACTACATTGACTAAAACAATATGTAGATCGGTATTCACAAAGTACGCTAAGGCTATCGGCATTTTGCTCAGTATATTTAGCTTTTTTGTTCATTCAGCCACTGATAATCAGCTCGAGCAGATAAAAATGGCAGCAGAACAACATGTTTTAGCCACCGTCGAGCAACCTGCAGGCGGCGAGTTAACCGTCAATGCAGCAAATATCGACTCACGTATTAAAGCTACCGATTGCCCAGAACCTCTCGACACTTCGGCTTCAACCACCAGCAGCACGCGCAGCAATATTAATGTATTGGTTGAATGCTCCGCTGATGACTGGAAAGTCTACGTCCCAGTGCGTATGTCAGTTTCGGTCCCGATGCTTGTCAGTACTCGCCAGCTCGTTCGAGGAGAAATCATCAGTGCTTCTGACGTCACCACATCAATGATTGAGTTACAACGCTTTCGCAAAGATGGCTTTACCGACCATTCTCAAGTCGTGGGCGCGAAATTAAAGCGTAGTGTTCGCCTTGGAGATGTCGTGGAGCGAAATGATGTGTGCGTGGTGTGTCGTAACGAGAGAGTAACAATTCAAGCGGTAAAAGCGGGGATGACGATCTCGACCCAAGGCACTGCATTGCAACACGGCGCAGCAGGTGATCAAGTGAGAGTGAAAAATGATAAGTCACAACGTATAATAGAAGGCATAGTGACTGGCATTGCAGAAATCACCGTCAACTTTTGACCTTCGGCGAACAACAGCACGAGATGAAAATCGATCAATAAAAGTGCACAAAATGATTAAAGTTATTTTGGCGTTGGTCGATAGTCTGAGTACCAGTATTACGATACAAGGCAAAGGTAAAACATGGCAGGTATAGACAATATACGTTCAGGTCAGATAATGACGACTAATAAAAGTCGCGCACCTGCACGTAATGAATCGAATGCGACCAACACAACAGATTCGCATAAAGTGTCAGCGCAACAAGATGCAGTATCTTTGAGCCAACAAAGTAAAGACGTCAATAAACTCCAGAAGGATATGGCAGCTTCACCGGCTTATGACACCGCAAAAGTGGCCGCAATCAAAGAAGCAATCGCAAACGGCTCATACAAAGTTGATCCAGAAAAACTGGCCGACAACATGATTAAGCTTGAAAGCGAATTGCAAGGCAAAATCTAACTGACTTAGGCTCAAGGTAAGTATTCATGGCAGCATTAGTCGATCTCGTAAACTTCCAACTAGAAAATGCAAAAGCACTTTCTGTCGTTTTACGTCAGGAAACACAAGCCATCACTGCGCGTGTTTCTGCTGATATCGAAAGTATTGCCAAACAAAAGATGACACTCATTGATCAATTAAAGACGACTGATCAGCGAATCGCCTCTCACCCGCATGTCAATCAGCTTACCGAAGATGAACACCTAAGTCAGGTGGTAAACCAGATCCAATCTATCGTTATTGATTGCCAACATGTCAATCAAATGAACGGTGAATCGCTCAATCGAGCGCAGCTGAGCTTCACCAAGCTCAATAACATGCTTCAACGCACCCACGGTAAAGTCGGTATGACTTACAACGCCGGTGGGCAAACTCACACCATTTCGACTTTAGGCACCAACATCAAAGCCTGACTTTTCTCTTCGTGATACCCCTATCGTTTATCTACTCTAATTTTTACGCATAAAAAACGACCCATTGTTACCAATGAGCCGCTAAAGAGATTATCTGACGTTATTTAGATATCAGAACAGGGTCTGCTGACGCTTCTCAGGTACCTGCTGAACTTCACCATAGTCTCGTAGCTTATCCATTTTGCGGATATCCAGACGAAGCTCTGTTACATAACTGTCTTCGACCAAGTAGCTTCTCACCACTTCCGCGCCGCGAATAACGCCGTCAACCGCACCGGTTGTGCTTTCCGTCCCTAAACGCTGATCTTGCAGCTCTGCTCGGCCACTGACACGCATACCATAGACCTGCTCTGCCAGTTCACGGTAAGCATCAATTTTCGATGCGCGCATTGCTCGAACACGTTTTTCTTCTACAGTGCGACCAGTTTGTTCACTCACGCTGGCATAACCTACGGCAACGAGCAGCTCATCCTGACGCATCTGCTGTAATGGTTGGCAACCCACCAGCACCAAGGTGGCGATAATAAATAATAATTTTTTCATAGCTCTGTCCTATGGGCGGAGAATCACAGTGTATGGCTGACGAATTGTTGGATCTGAACGAATCAGCACGCCATCTTGAGTACGAATACTGTTGAGCGTATCTAAGTCGCGGCCAATACGATCCGCTGGCAAGAAACCTTGTGCCGTTGCTACAACAATTCGGCTTTGCATCCCAACCACGCGAGCGTTTACAAGCACACCACCTTCTTGGCGTAGCATAGTGCCCGTTAATACGTATTGGATTTCCTGCTCTTGAGCGAGATCGCTCCAGTCTCTGCTCAATGCAAAGTCACCTTGTTGAGTGACCTGAATCGAGCCCGTCGTTTTGAAGTCCACCACTTTAAAGCCACGACGCTGGAACTGATGAATGAATCCTTCAGATACCGAATTACCCAACCAATTGGTCGCATCCATATTCTGTAAATCAACGAATGATGTGATCGCAATCGGTGTACGCGCAGAGACCGCGACGTTAGAAACCATCAACTCTTCCGTCATGCTTTCGATAAAAAAGTCCATCGTATGACGCGGGCTATCCATCAGCATGAACTGACTGCCTGAATAGGGTTCTTTACCATTGTAAATTGGTGAATACGCGCACGATGTCAAAAGCGTCATCATCGATGCGGCAGCAAGCCATTTTTTCATGGATTGATTCTCCAGATAATCTTGGGTGTCACTGTTCCTTATCATTCATGACAAGAAACGAAATCTTGGAACAGTCTTTGCTTTTCTTTTGCCTGTCCAAACTAGAAAGCGCTACCAAACTTCACTGATGTTTGTTTTAGCAATATTTATACCTGAACGGTTACAAGCCATGAAAAAAATATTAATCAGCGTATTATCAATCACTTTCGTTCTGCTTCTGCCTTTTCGTGCAGTCGCCGCATGGTACGAAGTGACAGGCGTTGCCACGATCGTATCTTCGGACGATGCGGCAAGGCTACACGCCTTAGAGGATGCGCTTTTTAAAGCCGTCAACTTTTCGGGGGCAGATATTGGCAGCATCAGTAATTTAATGCCGCTATTGGAAGAAAACCGCAAAGAGTATCAGTTCACTAACCATGAAGTACGCTACATCCTGGTCGAATCTGAGCGAAAGCGAAGTGGTAAGATGGAGATAAAGCTCCGTGTCGACATCTACCCATCGGCAATGGGTTGCCACACGGCTCAATACAAAAAAACCATCCTGGTTGGGAATATTGATGTCGCCTCTCCTCAACAAGCCGTAATGGGACAAATTTATCAAGTTGGTGATGACTTTAGTCACGTTGTGAATCGTCAGCTCGATCAGACCTCGCACAGTTTCGTTTCTGTCGGCACTACCGACTACTCGATTAGCCGCAACTACCCTGCTCGCACTCAGATGATTGCCGAGGACAATGGGGCACAGTACATCATTGGTGGCGTCATTACTGACTTAACCGCGACGATTGAATCTAAAGTACTCAAAGATGACATCATCAACCGGCAGTTTGCCTTAGAGATGAAAGTTTATGATGGTAAAACTGGCCATGAAGTCTTTTATAAGACCTACCGCGAAGTCGCTCGTTGGCCGTTTGCAAAAACCAGTCAGGTCGACACACGAAGCGCGCGATTCTGGGCCTCTACTTATGGTGAAATGATGCTGCGCGTAAGCCGTAACATCATGTTAGATTTGGAATCAGAACTGTCTTGTAAGATAACCTTGCCGGAAGTAGTGGCTGTCTACGGAAACACCGTCACCATGGATTTAGGCCGTATGCACGGTGTTAAAGAGGGCGACAAATTACAATTATGGCACACCGCGTCTTTTATCGATCAAAGTGGTTTACCACGTAACAAAGTATCGCAAAGTGAAGTGACCTTAACCGTGTCGCGTGTTTATGAACACGAAGCAGAACTGAGCATCGATCAACCCAACCTGTCATCAAGCGTTCAAATTGGCGATGTAATGAACAAGATACTCTAAAAGACAACATTAGCCCTTGAGATATGCGTACTTTTGAATATTATAGATGACGCATCTTATTTGATTATACCAACTGCAGTAGCTGGTATTACGCCCTCATGGCACAGCTGGATAGCGCAGTCCCCTCCTAAGGGACAGGTCGTAGGTTCGAATCCTACTGGGGGCGCCATTTATCAAAAGGGCTAGCTAGTCAGTAACTACTAGCCTTTTCTTTTCTTAACTAAAAACGGTCACGTTACAAGTCATGTAACGACTCACCCACTCTATTCAAACAAGTTTAAACCCATCTCTCATCGCTACACTTAAACTCAAGCTTTAATAAAGTCATTGGCAGGATGATTTCGATGATGCAATCAAAAGTCATCCGGAACTAACATTACAAGCTTTCAACTAATTAAATATTTTACGCTTTTTTTACGCGAAGCTATTTTATGCATCTGGTAGAGTTTCTAACATGAATATTGTCTTGATTTGATTGATATGACAAACCTTAGGCTTGGAAACCACTACGTTATCCCTGTATTTGTATTTTTTATCGCCCTCATTGCCTCTTTAGGACTTGACCATTGGCTAGGGTCAACCATCGCCGTATTACTCATACTTCAGCTTTCTATTGTTATCATCGCCTTTCAATGCAACGCGAAGATGGCGTATACCGCAGCGCTTGCCGAAGCGCTAAGTTTTAATTTTCTCTTTACTACACCCCGTTATTCACTGCGGATGTTTCATCCAGATGACATCATTAATCTGCTCGTTTTTTTGGTTGTCGCATTTATAACCAGTCAGCTAGCAGAGCGATATCGTCGTCAGAAAAATACGTTAGAACAAGTTCAACTGCGCCACCAAATTTTGCTCTCAGTTTCACATGACTTGAGAACACCACTGGCTGGTGTAATTGGTAATCTCACTACTTTCAAAGAATATCAATCTCAGCTAAATGAATCAGAAAAATACGAATTGCTTGATAGTGCCATTAAAGAAAGCCATCGCTTACACCAGTATATTGAGAACCTTCTTCAAGCGACTAAGTTACAACACGGCGTGGTCCGTATTCAAAAACAGCAAGAATCCATATTACATATCCTAAAAAGTGTCATTGGCCGATTCTCTGCGTCTGCACAACTAATAGATATGGAAGTAAAAGGCTCGGTAAAACACGTAGAGGTCAGCCGTTCGTTAATAGAACAAGCACTGTTCAATGTACTTGATAATGCGCTCCGTTATTCTCCGAAGGGTAAACAGGTCAAAGTGACCGTCTATCAGCACCTCAAGCAAGTTTTCATCGACATTTATAACTACGGTAAACCTCTGCAGCCGAGCGAAGTAGAAAAAATGTTCGAGCTTTTTTATTCAGGAACGGAAAAGAAAAATGATGATTCAGGCTCAGGACTTGGACTCAGCGTCACAAAGGGCGTCATTTCTGCTCATCAGGGCAGCATCAAATGCGTTGAGGTACAACAAGGTTGTTTGATTCGGATTTCTCTACCGGCAACACAATAATAGGACGAATACGTGAACTACAAAATACTAGTGGTAGATGACGAGCCTCAAATTCAAACGTTTATCCGCATTTCTTTGGCGGCAGAAGGATTTGACTATATGGGGGCGGATTCTTTAGCTGTGGCACAAGAAGTATACGCCAGTTTCCGGCCTCAAGTTGTAGTGCTTGATCTGGGTTTACCTGATGGTGATGGCATTAGTTTTCTAAATGCAATTCGTAAATCGAGCAAAACACCTGTACTGATACTAACCGCTCGGGATCAGGAAGAAGAGAAGATCCGCTTGCTTGAAGCAGGAGCAAACGACTACCTCAGTAAGCCGTTTGGTATACGCGAACTCATTGTGAGAATCAAAGTGTTGTTAAGAGATTTGGTCACTGACCAAGCCTGCGAGAACACATGCGTATTCGGCGCTCTTACGTTACAAAAGAATACCCATCAATGCTGGATGTCAAAAACGGAAATCGTTTTGACCAAGAAGGAGTTTGCTTTTCTTGAAATGCTCATGATAAATCCAGGACAACTTGTGAAACAAACGGACTTACTACGAAAGATTTGGGGAGCAAGCCATACCGACGACACCCATTATCTAAGAATTTTAGTTAGCCAGTTGCGTAAAAAACTTAATGATAGTGCAGATGACCAACATGTAATCAAAACGGAGTCGGGAATAGGCTACCGTCTAGTCTCTGCAGAAATAGTTCGCGATTAATATCGCGGGAAAGTTTCAACTACTTGCTACCCCAGTTGGGATCATTGCAAGTCAACTTGGCAATGATATTGGCTGAAGTATTTCACCGCGTTATTGCCTGACTTTATGGAAGACAATAAAGGTACTGTCATGGCACATTTTACCGTCATTGGACTAGGACGTTTTGGCATTGCAGCCAGCCTAGAACTCATTCACCTTGGGCATACAGTTACAGGCGTGGATCGCGATCCTAAAACTGTCGAAAAATATGTAGAGGAGTTAACCCAGGCGATTATTTGCGATTCCACCGATGAAAGTACGTTACGTGAGTTAGATTTGGGTAATAGTGAAGCAGTATTAGTCGCGATAGGTGCAGACATGCAATCGAGTTTACTTTGCACCTTAGCGTTAAAAAATTTGGGTGTGAAAGAGATTTGGGTAAAGGCCAGTACCAAAGCTCACCACACGATTGTGTCTAAGCTTGGCGTCCAACGAATTATCCACCCCGAAGAAGAAATGGGAGTACGGGTTGCCCAAGCCCTCAACTACCCTATGGTCAACAACTATCTGCCACTGGGGCATGGTTTGTATTTGGTTGAAATCCATATTCGAGCTTCACTACAAGGCACTTCCATTGCACAAATGCTTGGTGACACTAAATCCAGTATAAAAACAGTTCTCATCAAACGAGATCAAGATGTTGTGAGCCAGATAAATCATGATTTTGTTTTGAAGACAAATGACATCATTTTGCTCAGTGGCACTAGATCTGAACTGAAATACCTCGCCCCAAGGTTGGTGTAAAATGGAATTATGGCACCCTTCTATTACACCGATTGAGCGTAAACCAAAGTCAGGAAAAAAATTAGTCGGAGCGCCACCGTTGATTTTAAGTGGCAGCTTTCTGTTTCTAATCTTACTTGGTTCAGCATTGCTCAAATTACCTATAGCCACAAACGAGCCCATCAGTTGGGTGCAGAGTTTATTTACTGCAACATCTGCAATTACGGTTACAGGACTGGTTGTGGTCGATACTGGTACACAGTTCACACTGTTTGGCCAGATAGTGATTGCTATGCTCATCCAATGCGGTGGACTTGGGTTAATGACCTTCGCGATTGTAACCCTGCTCGCTCTGGGTGGGAAAATCGGTTTTTTAGAGCGCACTGTAGCTCGAGAAGCATTTAATCAAACCGACTCTTCAACATTAATCGCAACCGCAAAATCCGTGATTTTGTTTGCTCTGGTCATCGAACTGTTCGGTATGGCTATACTGACTTGGCATTGGAGTGATGAGCTGGGTTGGCAAACCAGCTTGTTCCACGGTTTTTTCTACACCATCAGTGCGTTTAACAATGCTGGTTTTGCACTGAGTGCCGATAGCTTAATGCCTTATGTTAACGACACTATCGTCAACCTGACTATTACTGGGCTCTTTATTATTGGAGGTTTGGGCTTTTCAGTATGGATGGACTTAAAACGTAACCGCCGATGGTCAAAATTGACGGTTTATAGCCGCATGATGATTTTAGGCACCGTACTCATTAATGGTATTGCCGTCATTGCAATTTACCTGATTGAGCGTGATAACCCGAATACATTAGCGTCATTCGGCGAATCGGGGAAATGGTTAGCCTCATGGTTTCAAGCGGTAACCCCAAGGACGGCAGGCTTCAACACACTCGCGATTGATCAACTTGAAGAAGCGACCACCGCGATTATTCTTATCCTCATGTTTATTGGCGGTGGATCACTGAGTACAGCAAGCGGTATCAAGGTAGTAACGTTTATGGTGTTGATTCTTTCCACTTACGCTTATCTACGCCGTGATCACCAAGTCTATGTTTTTAAGCGTGAAATAGATAAAGACACCATCCGTAAAGCCCTCGCACTCACTATGATTTCTTTTATGGTGACTTGGTTAGCCATCTTTGCGTTGCTATTAAGTGAAGAAGCACCTATGGTTGATGTCGTTTTTGAAGCCGTTTCAGCGTTGGGTACGGTTGGATTGTCTCGCGGCTTAACTGGCGACCTCTCTACATCAGGTGAAATTATAATTATTTTTATGATGTATATGGGCAGATTAGGGCCACTAACTTTAGCGTATTTTTTAGCGAGGCCGCGACAAAAAAAATTGCGATACGCGCAAACCAAGTTAGCCATAGGTTAAGGAAATTGATTCTTACACATGAAAGTCATAACGTGGGGAATGGCTTTCATGTGTCAGCTCTTTGCTATTCCCTATCAACTGATGGTCCATATCACAGACATCATCTTTTTCATTACTCATCAAACCATCAATTCCACCCTGTATGTGCTAACAATGAGCATTACCTTCCAATTTTTGGGGTTCTCGATACCCGCCCTTAGCCGAAATGAATACGCAAATAGCAGATTGCTTCTCCCTTTATATCGGCTACACTCTGCAACCACTCAAAATCAATTTTAAACGCAGCTATTTACAGTTTTATATTTTATGACTTTAATTATTGATGAGTTTTGCTTACCCTTTTTGGCTATTAATAAGAATATTAGTTAGCGCTATGTCTAAGAGCAATTTAATTACAAATACCGGACACCGTTTTATATCCAAAGGCAAAACAGCCTTTAAGATCCACATCCACACCCCAGAGGATACGGTACTTCACCGCTCTGTAGGGTTCGTGCGCATTGGAGAGGAGAAGGGACTAAAGAAAGCCATTAAATTGAGAAATGAATTGGGACAGCAGATGTGGGGCAAGTTTTGGCGGCGCCTTTTGAAAGATCCCTATCTGATGACAAGATTACCGCACAGTGTTGAACCGAAAATCGTTCATAAACCCAATCCAACTCTAGAGAATCCAGACAATCGAGACACTTGTTACATTGCCAAGTGGCGAGAGTTTAACGAACACGGAGAATATAAGTACAAGACGGTTGTGCGCTCAATCAGTAAATACGGCAAGCTTGCCGCATACATGCAAACCAAAAAAGCACTGCTGGAAGCTCACAAGGAAAATCTGGAAATACTTACGTTCATGGGACGCCTAAACAGTATCGATCTTAAATAACCCAATGTACTAAGTCATTTTAGGCTGTTACTGGTTTTTGCATCGACAATAGATATAAAAATGCCCCAAAGCGCTAACGCTTTGGGGCATTTAAATTCAGGACTCTATTTGTTTAAATAGTATCTTATTGCTGAACTTGGTATTCAAATTCAGGAACAATCACTTCTACGCGACGGTTTTGTTGACGACCTTCACGCGTTTCGTTTGATGCGATAGGGTTGTTTTCACCTTCACCACGAGCGTGGATGCGTGATGCATCAATGCCTTTTTCTACTAGCGCGTTAGCAACAGATTCTGCGCGTTTCTCAGAAACTTTTTGGTTGTATGATGCTGCGCCAGAAGCATCTGTGTAGCCTACCACCTCAACATTCGCTTGTGGATGCTCGTTTAGGAAAGCAACCAAGTTGTCTAGTTTTGCTGCGCTTTCAGGTTTTAGTGTTGTGCTGTTTAGATCGAAGCCACCCGTACCGATAGTTTGAGTTTCAAATGTTTTCGTTACAACGACTGGCTCTTCTACAACAACCACTTCTTCAACGATTGGCGCTTCTTCAACAACTGGCTCTTCGCTGCCACCAAACTTGAATGAAACACCTAGGGTCGCTGTATTGCCTGTTGCGCGAACTACATCGTTGTTGATGTCAGTGATAGTTTGGTATTCCGCACGAGCTGTAACATTTTGGCTTAGATTGAACTCAAGACCTGCCGCACCAAGGTAAGAGTAATCGTCTTTACCATCGAACATTACGTAAGCGCCACCCACTTTACCGTAAAGTGCGATGTCTTCAGTGATTGGTAAGCTGAATTTAGGCGCAAGGGTGATAGCTTCTACGTGACCACCGAAAGAGGTGTTATCAAAATCACCAACATTGTCAAAACCTGCTTCAACGGCAATGTAATCATTGAATTCGTAACCAACAAAAGCACCAAGAGTCGAGTCATCTTTATCGCAAGATTGACCTGCTACACAAGCATCTTCCAACCAAGATTTACCCATTTTACCGCCAACATAAACTTCGGCTTGAGCCGCTGATGCCATAAGTAAAGATGCTGAAATTACCGCTGCTAGTTTTTTCATTATTGATTCCTATTAAGAATTACTTTTATTAGATCACGAAATGCGTCGCCGACTGACGTTGTATTCCAATTTGATTCATTCCTTGAGCGTATTACCGAAGCTAACTTCGTGCATATGCATGCAAATTATTTATCAAAAGTTGCTCGGGTATCATTCCTGTACAGTATTCGGGACCGCTATTTGGGTCCCACTGACGAGATGAACTATAACGCTAAGAAATCTCGAGAAAAATCCCAAAACTGTCAATTTAGTGTCATCAAAACCGCAAACATTATGTGACATAGAGCACCAAAAGCCTATCGTGACAACGACGCAAACGTTTGCGTTAAAAGTCACAACAAAGTAACTAATGCAGATATTTGTCTCACTATTGAGATGCTACTTGGGGAACTTTATAGATAGTAGATATTAATCAGAGGGATAGTTTGAAAATCAGCCATTGAATAAGCACTAAAAATCACGATCTTTAATTACAAAAAATGGTTCTTCTCCGCTTAGGTGAGCTTGATATTTGGGTAAAAAGTTGAGTGGGTATCAGGAACCGATGTTTGTCTGATCTTCAACTTAAAATAATCTGTATCTCTTACTCCTCTGGCTCTTCGTCTGAGTAACCCTATAGATACATTGCCAGCCTCAACCCGAGCGTTGGTCAGCTTGTATTTTGCGTAGTTACAGATACCTACTTTTCTTTCTAATATTGAGTCTGCAAAGCTGCTTAGTGACATTATCCGAGTTGACTTTGCTAGACGGCACCAAGCTTCAAGAGCGGCTGTCATGGTCTCGTAACAAGGCTCATCCCATATCGCTTGTAGCTGCTCTTTTAGCATATAAATCACGCACAACGTCTTGTTACTCTCAAGTAAATCGTCGAGTCTGTCAGACTGCTTGTCATCCAATTTCTGTGCATTTTTCAGTAGGAGGAAGAGTGTGCCTTTAAGCATCCTTTTCTCATCGTGCGAGCCAATCCTAAAAGCTTTCGCTCTCTCTTTTCTGATTAAAATGCAGTAGTTTTGCATCACATGGAATCGGTCAAAAACGATGTCTGCATGAGGTAACATTTTTCTTACCGCTGATTGGTAAGCTTGCCCCATATCCATTGATACCGCTTTAATTCCAGCCTTTGTTTCCTCTGATAGTTGCTCGAAAAATGAGATAAGGACTTCTGCTTTTCGTCCATGTTCTACCCAAATTAAATGACCAGAAACAAGGTCGTAAACGACGGTCATATAATCGTGTCGTTTAGCTCTAGCTACTTCATCAACGCCAATGTGGAGTAAGTTCTTTAGTTTCTCGGGTTCTAAAGCTGGCAGGCTTGAACGCAAGTATTCTCTATCGATGTTTTTGACTGTTTCCCACCGAATACCTAAATGCTGAGACACGGCATGTATGCTCATGTGGCGGCATAATCCACTGATAAACTTGCAAAAGCGAGCGGTATAGCGACCTCCTTTAGAGACATAGTCAGTATCTTCAATTAGCCGTCTTCCGTCTTTATCTCTGGTTTTAGCCAGTTCAACTTCTATCGTGCATGGCCGTCCGCTAACAGGCAGATCCTGAAGTCGTCTTTTGACATAGTGGTCTACGGTGCAGGTTGCACCTGTGATTGGATCTTTGACCTTATATCTTCGGTCTCGACGGCAACGAACGAAAACTGATTGGGACACTTCTTCTATTGAACAAGATTCGACACACTGACCTTTAAAGCAAAACAACGAGGAATACAAAGACGACAAAATACACTACAAACTTATAATAAAAATAAGCATTATAAATCATGTGATTATGATAGGTTCATTGATGTTGTTTGACTCATGAAAGCGGAGAAGAGCCCAAAAAATTATCATAAAACAAACATCAACACGCCGACATAGCATGTACATCAGTCAAATCTGTTCACTACTTTCGCTTTTATTACATTCTTTAGACATAAAAAAACCGCGGAAATTACCGCGGTTTTTTGAATATCTATGCAATTTAATTATGCATTAGCTTCACGTTCAGCAATAAACGCTAAGGCCATTTTAATACGAGCAATACAACGCTCTTGACCAATTAGAGCCATAACTGCGTCAACAGATGGAGACTGACCACCGCCTGTTACTGCTACACGTAGCGGCATACCAATTTTACCCATGCCGATTTCTAGCTCTTCGCAAACAGCTGTAATTACACCATCTTTGATGCTTTCAGTTGTCCACTCAGTTAACGCTTCTGCTTTTGCAAGTGCAAGCTCTAGAGGCTCTTTTGCTACACCACGTAGGTGTTTCTTCGCAGCACCCGCTTCAAACTCAGAGAAATCTTCGTAGAAGTAGCGAATCTGCTCAGCCAGTTCAACAAGTGTATTACAACGCTCACCAACCAATTTGATCACTTCAGTGATTGCAGGGCCGTTTGTCACGTCCAGCTTCTGTTGGTCTAGGTGCCATTGTAAGTGCTCTGCAACGTACTCTGGATCAGAGCTCTTGATGTAGTGGTTGTTTAACCACTGCAGCTTATCTGTGTTAAATGCGGACGCTGACTTAGATACTGCGTCCAGACTAAACAGATTAATCATTTCTTCTTGAGTGAAGATTTCTTGGTCACCGTGAGACCAGCCCAGACGAACAAGATAGTTGTTTAGAGCAGCTGGTAGGTAACCCATATCGCGGTACTGCATTACCGATACAGCGCCGTGACGTTTAGACAGTTTCGCACCGTCGTCACCCAGAATCATTGCACAGTGAGCAAATGTAGGTACTGGTGCACCTAGTGCTTCGTAAATGTTGATCTGACGAGGTGTGTTGTTGATGTGATCCTCACCACGAACAACGTGTGTGATGCCCATATCCCAGTCATCAACCACAACACAGAAGTTGTACGTTGGTGAACCATCAGTACGGCGAATGATCAAGTCATCCATCTGCTCGTTACGGATTTCGATACGACCACGGATTTGGTCTTCAAATACAACGCTACCCTCTTTCGGGTTGCGGAAACGAATTACGCAAGGATCACCATCTTTCGCCGCATCGTTTGCCGCTTTGATTTTAGGATGGTTAGCATCGTAGCGAGGCATTTCTTTGTTCACTTCTTGCTCTGCACGAATCTCATCCAGTAGCTCTTTAGATGCGTAACATTTGTATGCTTTGTCTTCAGCAACCAGCTTATCAACCATTTCGTTGTAACGGTCAAAACGTTGAGTTTGGTAGTAAGGACCTTCATCCCACTCCAGACCTAGCCATTCCATACCTTCCAGAATCGCATCAACCGCTTCTTTAGAGTTACGCTCAAGGTCTGTATCTTCGATACGCAGAACGAATTCACCACCTTGGTTTTTAGCATATAGCCAAGAATACAGTGCCGTACGCGCACCACCAACGTGTAGATAGCCAGTTGGGCTAGGAGCAAAACGAGTTTTAACCGTCATTTGAGTTCCTTAGGGTTAATGTTCAACGAGAGGGTTCTCGTTGTATTGTCAAGGATAAAAGTGGCGACATTTTACCATCGTAAGTCAATACTACAATCCTTCCGTGTTCATATACCCAAATAACCTCTCGATGCGGGGTTCAACGAAATTAACTTCATTGATAACAAACCTTGACCTTACCCTTGCAGTAAGGTTTAAGCTCACTATATTACGATTAGTGAGGACAAGTTATGAATCAGTTTGTAGTACCGTTATCAGGGCTTAACTGCATGGGTTGTGCAAGGAAAGTTGAGAAAACTTTACATGCAAACCATAGTGTTGAAATCCTCAACTTGTCCCCGACCTCTGTGGAAGTCAAAACCGATGCCTCTTTAAACGAGATTGTTGATTCTATTGAGTCCTTAGGCTATCAGGCTGGTCACGCCTATGACTTTAACTTGTCCGGATTAAGCTGTGGCGGCTGTGTCAGAAAGCTCTCTACTTTATTAGAGTCAAATGCAGACGTTATCTCATTTGAAGCTTCGACGACGCAATTAAATATCCGAACTCTTCTTTCTGAACAGCAAGTCATCGATCTTGTCGCGAGCTTAGGCTACACCGCAAGTAAAGAAGCCATCACAGGCACCGAAAGTACAGAAGTTAAAAGTGCCAAGCCTGAAGATGAAACCCAACCAGCACAAAGCGAAGCACCAAATAACCCACTGAAAGACATTCCACCAGCCAGCAGCACTCAACTGCAAATGCTAATCCAGGGAATGACCTGCGCAAGTTGCGTTTCTTCAGTCGAAAAAGCATTAACTAAGGTTGAAGGTGTAGAAAAAGCTCAGGTAAATCTTGCTGAACAAAGTGCCTTAGTGTTCGCGACTCAGGATTCTGAAGACCTACACCAAGCGATTGTAGAGTCGGTAAAACAAGCAGGATACCAAGCGGAAATCCTACAAGACGCCGCAACACAACAAGAAAAGCAAGCGCAGCAGCAATTGGCACAGCAAAAACGCTTTAAATTTGATGCCATTGCTGGCTTAGTGGTGGGTGCTCCCTTAATGCTGTGGGGTGTGGCTGGCGGTAACATGATGATTCGCCACACCAGTGATCAGTTCATTTGGGGTGCGGTCGGTCTTTTATGTTTGCTGCTTCTGGCAACTGCTGGTCGCCACTTCTTCAGCAACGCTTGGTTAGCGGCGACTCACAAACGCGCAACCATGGATACACTGGTTGCATTGGGCACAGGTGCTGCTTGGTTCTACTCCATGCTCGTAGTGGTTTTCCCAAACTGGTTCCCGCTCGCATCACGTCACGTCTATTTTGAAGCAAGTGCAATGATCATTGGTTTGATTTCTCTCGGTCACTATATAGAAGCCAAAGCCAAGGCCAACACGACTCGCTCATTACAAGCTTTAATTAACTTGCAACCACAACAAGCGACGGCTATTACAGAGAAAGGCGATCAGACCATCAGCGTTGAGCAAATAACGCTTGGTATGAAATTAAGAATTAAGCCCGGCGAGAAAGTGCCAGTAGATGGCACCGTACGCGAAGGCGAATCCTATATAGACGAGTCAATGCTAACCGGAGAGCCTGTCCCGGTGCTAAAAGGGCTGGATGCAGAAGTCTCTGCTGGTACGCTAAACACCGACGGTAGCTTGGTTATCGCAGCCACTGGCATTGGTGCAAATACGATGCTTGCGCGCATCATTCGTATGGTTAGAACCGCTCAAAGCAGTAAACCTGCCATCGCCAAATTAGCCGACCAAATCTCAGCGGTATTTGTACCTGTCGTGGTTGGTATTGCCTTACTTGCTGCGTTGGTTTGGTTTGCAGTAGGTCCAGAGCCTAAAGCCAGCTACATGCTCGTGGTGACAACAACCGTACTCATCATCGCCTGCCCTTGTGCACTTGGCTTGGCAACACCACTTTCCGTCACAGTTGGCGTAGGCAAAGCCGCCGAGTTGGGCATCTTAATTAAAGACGCTGATGCACTGCAGTTAGCCAGTAAAGTCGATACGGTTGTCTTCGATAAAACCGGTACGTTGACACAAGGAAAACCATCGGTGCAGCAAGTGTTCACTCACGCGACCAGTCAAGATGAACTGCTTGCTATGGCCTATTCGGCAGAGCGTCAGTCTGAGCATCCACTTGCCAAAGCCGTGTGTGATTTTGCGAAACAACAAGACGCCCGAGAAGTCACGTTAGACAAATTCGAAAACGTCCGTGGACGCGGCATCTTAGCGACTTACCAAGGTAAACCATTGCTGATCGGTTCTTTGCAATTTATGCAAGCCGAGAACATTGACACAAGTAACCTAAAACAAGCGATAGAAGAGAGTGCAAAAAACGCTTGGACGCCTGTCGCTGTGGCTCTGGATAACGAGTTAGTCGGACTGATTGCGATTTCTGACCCAATCAAGTCAGACGCTAAAGAAGCACTTTCAGCTTTGAAAGCTCAGGGAGTCAAAACCGTAATGTTGACGGGTGATAACCAGCACGTTGCTGATGCAATCGGTAAAGAGCTAGGTATCGATGAAGTGATTGCCCAAGTGTTACCAGATGAAAAAGCCCAGCACATAGAGCAACTTCAATCTAAAGGCCATATTGTGGCGATGGTAGGAGACGGCATTAACGATGCGCCTGCTCTTGCGCTTGCCAACCTTGGTATTGCAATGGGAAGTGGCAGTGATGTCGCGATAGAAAGTGCGCAAATGACGATTCTCAACACATCACCAATGGCCGTGGTGCACGCAATAGAGTTGTCGCGCGCTACACTTAAAAACATGAAACAAAACTTGTTTGGTGCCTTTGTTTATAACTCGTTGGGTATACCTGTTGCGGCAGGTGTACTTTACCCAGCATTTGGCTTTTTACTCAGTCCCGTAGTTGCAGGAGCAGCGATGGCACTGTCTTCAATTACTGTCGTTAGTAATGCAAACCGACTACGACTGTTTTCAGTAAAATGACGACTTCTTTCTGAGGGTATTATGAAATTGAAACTTGTAACTTTTGCAATGCTTGCGACCGTATCCGCCAATGTATTGGCAGCCGATGTCATTAACCACAAGTCGCCATATTGTGGCTGTTGTGGTGACTGGACAAAACACATGGAAGAGAACGGCTTTACGGTCGAAGAAAAACTGCATGATGATATGAATGCCATCAAACGCGAATTAGGCATGAAAAACCAACAACTCTACTCTTGCCATACGGCAGAAATAAACGGTTATCTGTTTGAAGGACACGTGCCAGCAGCCGATATTAAAGCCTTCTTGGAAAACCCACCGAAGAATGCGAAAGGTCTGACGGTTCCTGGAATGCCTGTAGGCTCCCCAGGTATGGAGTATGGCGATAAAAAGGACAGTTACACCGTTTACGCTTTTAATGAACAAGGACAAGTTTCGGCCTTTAGTCATCACAAAGGTAACGACAAATAAAATAAAGCCCAGCTCTTAAAACAGATGCTGGGCTTTTTCTTAGCAACTTAATGGACAATTAAGACGAAATCGTTAGAAACCGTAAGAAGCACCAAATACAAAGGCGTTGTTCACTAGGCTGTCTCCATTCGCATTTTCTGCGCCATGAGCCTGAGAGCGAAGTTCAAAGTATGGTTGAACACCTTTACGAGTCCATGTCGCACGGAACTCGTGGTCCATTGTATCGGCATCAATCATGTATACATTGTTGTAACTTAGCGTCACATCTTCATTCATCACGTAACCGATGCGGTTATCCATGCGGTAGTCCGTATCTGCATCTGCGTCTGTTGCATCAATGTGTGCACGCGTGCGGTTGCTCAGAGAAATGCCGTTATCGAAGTTGTAACCAATTTTCACCAGTGGACGGTATTGAATGTTTTCGCCCGCTGAGAACAAGTGTTGGTAACCTGCTGCAACCCAAAGACGATCGGTGATGTTAAATGACTGCTCACCCCCTACCGTAATGTAAGGTGTTATGTTCCCTGCGCCACCATTTTTACTTTCTAGTTTGCCAAGTTGAATACCATCAAACTCAGTGTAAACCGTAAAGCCACCAAATGAATTATCGAAAGTATGACCAGCTTCGAGTGTAGAAGTCACGTCCGAGCCGTGAATTCGTCCATCATCGTGAAATTGAACGTTACCTGTTACGTAAGAAGAACCAGCAAATGCGCTAGACGCGAAAGCGAGAGAAAGAGCACTCAGTGCAAAAATGTATTTCATAATTACTGCCTTTATTTATTCACGTTATGTGATGGTTCCAGACTCGTAGGTTCCGTTACATAACAAAATTTGGAATCTGCCTTAGTGGGCGGAGGCAATACTGAAACAATTAATTTTCGATGAAAAATAAATCCTTTAAAAAGGTGATCATGTTCAAAACGGGAAACCAGACAATAAATAAAACCCATAAAATACAGTCAATTACAACTGGACTGAAAAATCTTTCAAAAAATCCATATCCGACCTACATCACAACAAACTACATAAATCAGAACGATTTACCAATTAAGATCACATTATTAATTTAAACTTTCACTCCAATCTTTTTTATCAGAGCGAAATAATTAGATTTCGATCACACTTAATTTACGCATAAAAATAAATAGCACGTCGCAAAATGGTGAGTTTATCGTGACAATTCTATCTGCCCCCTATTAAGCGGCTCGTATACACACGAGTTATTGAAAACGTGTTCTATGCTCAATATGGCATCTTGCTCCAGTTTCGGTATAAAGTGATGTGCAGATGCGCTTTCAAGATGCTGGATACAAAATGTTATCCGGGATTCAGTTCGAGGATAATAATATGTTCCGCATAATGACCTTTGTATCATCGTTTTTCGTTCTTTTTACTTCCTTTTCGTCCAGCGCTGAACCACAACATTGGTTAGCCAAAAAAGGCGAGACAGAATATATGATTATCGGCTCAGTACATGTGGGGGATAAAACCATGTATCCCTTGCCTAAAAACCTACTGGAACACCTTAGCGAAAGTTCGGGGCTGATCATTGAAGCGGACGTAAGAAGTAATGAAGGTGCTGTTTACCCGCCAGTGTCTACGCGAACCAAAAAGATACTGAACAAAACGCAGCGTCAACAACTGATCAAAATAGCAAAAGTTTTGCAGTTACCAGAAACTCAGCTGCTGAATGCCCCACCATGGAATACCGCTCTAACCATCCAACTCGCTTTAGTGAACAAACTGGGGTATGTCTCAACAGAAGGCGTCGATATGCACTTAATTGGCTTGGCCGACAAAAACGGCATTCCTGTCATTTCACTCGAAACCGTACAGTTTCAAATCGATTTAATTACTGGTCAGCCTGATGAAGGTAAAGAAATGCTGCTGTCATCCATCAATGAATATGAAGCAGGAGAAGAGCTCGTCGAATGCCTGATTGAAAGCTGGAAAAGTGGCGATGGTAGCATGTTGGAAGAAGCCTCTTTAACTGACAAAGCAACAGAAGAGTTCAATGAGGCCTTTTTGTATGCACGTAATAAAGACTGGGCAGAAAAGCTCGACATCGGCAGCATACTCCCTCAAAAGCAAGGCCGCTATACCGTTGTGGTTGGTAGCCTGCATCTCGTCGGTAAAGATAACCTAATTGATTTGCTGGCCGAGCGAGGTTTTGAAATTACACCGCTTGGTAATACACGCAAAGCGAAGTGCAATATCCAACAGATGTAAATACAGATAAGCTAAATGCAAAAAGCCGCAACATTTCTGCTGCGGCTTCTTTTAATATGGTCGGTGAAGAGCCATGTTCTAACTTCAGGCGAACTCCACTTGGGTTCGAATCCATCAGTATAAATTTTATAAACCCTAAAACGACGAAAGCCTGCTACAAGAGCAGGCTTTCTTAATATGGTCGGTGAAGAAGGATTCGATCGGACTGGCGTTCCAGCCCACGACCCTATGCTCCAACACGCATTTAAAATGCAAAAAAGGCTCTGTATTTCTACAGAGCCTTTTTTTAGAAAGTGGTCGGTGAAGAGGGATTCGAACCCCCGACCCTCTGGTCCCAAACCAGATGCGCTACCAAGCTGCGCTATTCACCGAGATGTTTAACTGAGGACTTGCCCCCGTCAACGAGGTGGTATATTACGGATTCTGATCCGAGACGCAAGTGCTTTTTCTAA